>NZ_JBANLY010000023.1:0-55144 GCF_037046045.1 Rossellomorea sp. LJF3
TTCGAGAAATGGAAGAGTAATTCCCACTCTCTAAAGCCATCCGAACATAATTCCTTTTTACTTCCTCTAAGGCTTCAATCTTTTTTGACATGGAACAGCCCTCCAAAATCCCTCTGTATTTATGGTTCTAGTGTACTGTTTTAGGTACAAAAGTGTCCAAAGGAATTAGGGGGTCGTAAAGTGATTGCATCATTTTCCGGATAATTGCGTCGTTTTTTAAATTATTGCGTCCTTTCAGGTGGTAATTGCGTCTTTTAACATAAATTGGAATTAAAGACCCAACCCAAACAAAAAAAACACGACAACCCCTAAAGGTCATCGTGTCCTATTTATCTAATCAAGAATTGTTATAAGATTTACGCTTGCTTGAAGATTGTGGTCTGCCGCCGCCAGTACGGTTGCGGTCTCCGCCACGGCTTCCGCCTCCGCGATTTCCACCGCCGCTGCGTGAAGATCCACCGCGACTTCCACTGCGAGCTCCACCTTTGTATCCACCGCCGCGATTTCCGCCACCACGATTTCCGCCGCCGCCTCTTGATGGCAATGGGCGTTCTTCCGTGATTTCAACAGGAGTAGTATCCGGCTCTTTCGTCAATACACGGATTGCTGCAGCAACTGCTTGAACAGAATCGTGATCTCCTAGGAATTCTTCTGCTAATGGATAGTAATCTTTAAGATCGCTTTCCTTCGCAGCTTCAACCAGCTTCTCTAGTGCCAAGCGTTGCTGACCTTCAAGTGCTTCGTTTAAGCTAGGTGGCTTAAGGGCCGTCATTTTTTTCTTCGTTGTTTGTTCAACGATCTTCAGGTAACCCATTTCTCTTGGTGTAACAAAAGTGATGGACATACCTTTCTTACCTGCACGACCTGTACGTCCGATACGGTGAACGTAGCTTTCAGGGTCTTGAGGAATATCAAAGTTGTAAACATGCGTTACGCCTGAGATATCTAATCCACGGGCAGCAACGTCTGTTGCGATCAGGATGTCGATGCGTCCTTCTTTGAATTTCTTAAGGACCGTCATACGACGGGCTTGAGAAAGATCTCCGTGAATACCTTCTGCAAGGTAGCCGCGGATGCTAAGAGCACGAGCTAATTCGTCTACTCTGCGTTTTGTACGGCCGAATACAATCGCAAGTTCAGGTGATTGTACGTCGATTAAACGGGAAAGTGTATCGAATTTTTCTTTTTCGCTTACTTTTGTATAAAATTGTTCGATATTCGAAACCGTTACTTCTTTTGATTTCACCTTGATTACTTCCGGCTCTGTCATGAAACGGTTCGCAATGCGACGGATCGGATCCGGCATTGTGGCAGAGAATAGAAGTGTTTGTCTTGTGCTTGGTACAGTCTCAAGGATGCTTTCGATGTCTTCGATGAAGCCCATGTTCAGCATTTCGTCTGCTTCGTCAAGTACTAAAGTTTCAACGTTTTCAAGGTTGAGTGTTTTACGTTTAATATGGTCAAGTAGACGACCTGGTGTACCGACGATGATATGAGGGTTCTTTTTCATCGCACGGATTTGACGCTGGATGTCCTGACCTCCATATACGGATAGGACGCGGGCACGCTTGTCAGCTCCGATACGGTATAACTCTTCAGAAACTTGGATCGCAAGTTCACGTGTTGGTGCAATGATAAGGGCCTGGACTTTAGGGTTCTTGACATCGATCTTCTCGATCATCGGAATACCGAATGCTGTCGTTTTCCCTGTTCCTGTTTGTGCCTGACCGATGATATCCTTACCTTCTAAACCGACTGGAATCGTACTTGCCTGAATTGGTGTTGCTTCTTCAAAGCCCATACGTTTGATTGATTTCAACGTAGATGCGCTTAAGTTTAAATCTGCAAACTTAGTCAATGTTACATTCTCCTTTAATTTACATCTTTTATAACTAATCAATATCTGATTATATTTTTAGGTCGGAACGAAATCTTACCCACCGAAAGACTTCGGTATCTAATCTAAAACCGTCTATATGAGATGTTTAGTTTTATGTTTGGTACAAAAAAATACACTCTTCAAAATAGAAGAGCTAGCACGTCCAACAAATTAAGAACTATGTTGTAGTTATGTTACCACTTCTAGAAATGAATTTCAATCTAATGTCAAATAGTCAATCTATTCAATTTGAAGGAATTGGTAGATCTTATCAAAAAGTTCGTGCTTATCTTGGCTGTGACATATCAAGTGTTTGGCTTCAGGGGAATAAAATAGGTTTTTCTTCTTTGAGGAAATAGTCTCATATATATATTTCGCAGCTTTAGGGGGGACTATTCCATCATTCTTTCCTTGGGCGATAAAGGTTGGGATGCTTACCTCCCGAAGGAGCGGACGAGCAATACGGACGACTTTCCTGAATTCGTATGTGGACAGGATCGGGGTTTGGGTCACTTTGAATTTGTACCGTTTGTACAGCTCATTTTCCAGTATATTTCCCTGTATTCCTTCTTTAATTAAATTTCCAATATCTTTCAGTAATTGCTTGGCATTTATATAATAGGCCGCCGCACTTAACAGGACGAGCTTATCTACATCATATTTGACCGAAAGATACGAGGCAATCAATCCGCCCATTGAGAATCCGATTACGTACACTTCGTCACATGTGTCCAACAGGGCTTTCAGCTCGGACTCGGCATGTTCGATCCACTCGATATGCTTAATCCCTTTCAGTTCGAGGGTTTCCCCATGACCCGGAAGAGTCGGCACGACGATTTTCCAATCGGTTCTGTCCTGGAGGAATTCAGCCAGGGGTTCTACTTCAAACGGACTCCCGGTGAAACCATGGATTAATAAACAACCGATCATGTTATCCCCTCTTACTTATTAAAAGGTAGGGAGCGAGCCACTCTCCCGGCTTAAGCTCATTTTGCTCATTTCAATGAAGGTTTAAACTTATCCCTTTAATCCTTCAATGATTTCTTCCAGTTTCATTCCTCTGGAAGCCTTAAATAGAATCAATTCATCCCCTTTGATCAAGGAAGACAGTTCCTGAGCCAGACTCTCTTTGTCCATAAAAGAGTGCACGCGCTCTTCAGGGAAATTCTCGAGTGCCCCTTTTGCGATGAACGTTCCAAGCCTACCAAACGTGAACACTTGCTGAACCTTTTCCTGATCGATCAAGCGTCCGATCTCTTGATGGAATTCTTCTTCGTCATCTCCAAGTTCGAGCATATCACCGAGGACAAGGATTTTTGTGCGGAATCCTTCCAGCTCTGACACCAGTCCGATGGCCGCTTTCATGGAAGTGGGGCTCGCATTATAGGCATCGTTGATGATGCTTTCGCCTTTCTTCCCTTCCACCATTTCCATCCTCATCTGAGTCAGCTTCAATGATCGCAGGCCTTCTTTCATTTCATCCACACTGAGTCCGAAATGACGGGCGATCAGGATACCGGCCAGGGCGTTATGGATATTATGCTGTCCCAATACAGGCAGGAAGAACGTTTCGCCTTCAGCAACAGAAGTCTCAAAATAACTTCCTTGATTGTTCATTTCGATCTTTGTCGGGTAAATATTATTGGATTCACTTCTTCCGAATGTCTCCATATTCTTGATGCCAATTCCCTTCACGCCTTCCTGCAGAAGCGGTTCATCTCCGTAGTAGGCAAACAGCCCGTCAGGTTTAAGGCCTTTGACAATCTCGAGCTTTGCCTTGGCGATGCCTTCACGGGAGCCAAGATCCTGAAGATGGGATTCTCCGATGTTCGTGATGATGGCAGCATCAGGCTGAGAAATGTTAGATAGGAGCTCGATCTCGCCAAATCCGCTCATCCCCATTTCAAGTACAGCCACTTCCGAGTCCTGTGGCAGGGAAAGGATCGTTAACGGCAGACCGATATGGTTATTATAATTCCCCTGTGTTTTATGCACTCGGTACTTTACGGATAACAGATTGGCCACAATATCCTTGGTCGTCGTTTTCCCGTTGCTTCCTGTAATACCGATCACCTTTAGATCCAGCTCATGGCGGTACTTGTTCGCTAAAGCCTGAAGGGCAAGAAGTGGGTCCTCCACTACGATGACCGGAATGTCCTCCGGGGGATTAGGGACATTGATATCCCATAAGGCAACGGATGCTCCATTGTCGATCGCCTGACGGACGAACTCGTGACCGTCGACGTTTTCTCCTTTAAAAGGAACAAATAGGTTGCCACTCCCGATTTTTCTCGTATCGATGGAAACGCCTTTTACAATCACCGGATCAAATGCAGAAGGGTCATTTTTCACATCAAGCATGGTACAGATCTCTCTAATCGTCTTTTCGAACATTCGTTTTCTCCTTTTACTCATTATTCATCAAAATAGACCAGGGACTGCCTCTAGATGTGGTCAGTCCCAAGTTGTTTACATTGTATGTTTAATCGTTTGTTTGTCTTGATAGCGTTCCAAACCAAGCTCCACGAGTTTCCCGATCAGAGTAGGATAATCGACTCCAGTGTGTTTCCAGAGAAGCGGGAACATGCTGTACGGTGTGAAACCTGGCATCGTGTTCACTTCGTTCATGTAAATCTGACCGTCTTCCGTCAAGAAGAAGTCTGCACGCACAAGTCCTGAACAATCCAGGGCTTTGTATGACTGAATCGCAATTTCCTTCATGTCATTGTAGATGCTTCCTTCTACTTCTGCAGGAATGATGAGGGCTGTATCCCCATCTTCATATTTGGCTTTATAATCGTAGAAATCTTTCTTAGGTACGATCTCTCCTGCCACGGAGCATTCGGGCTGATCGTTGCCAAGTACGCCAAGCTCGATTTCCCGGGCCTTCACGCCTTCTTCAATGATGATCTTACGGTCGAATTGGAACGCTTCTTTAAAAGCCGTCTCCAGTTCTTCACGGGACGTGCACTTGCTGATTCCAACAGACGAACCCAGGTTTGCCGGCTTCACGAAACAAGGATACCCAATCTCATCTTCCACTTGCTTATAAGCAGCGTCAGGGTTCCCCTTCCACGTACTGCGGATGAACCACGTGTAGTTGACTTGAGGAATGCCAGCCTGAGCAAATAGATTCTTCATGATGACTTTATCCATTCCGGCAGATGAAGCAAGGACACCGTTTCCTACGTATGGAAGATTCAATAGCTCAAGCATGCCTTGAACCGTTCCATCTTCACCATTCGGTCCGTGAAGCAATGGGAAGATCATGTCATAGCCTTCCGATTCAGAAGGAGCGATGGACGTACTCAACGCATTGGGAGCAATTTCTTCCCCTTCTTTAAATTGCAATGCTTTCACATCTTCAACAGGGGCATTCAATTGTGGTCCTTTTATCCAATTACCTTCCGTCGAAATAAAAATTGGGTGGATTTCATATTTATTTAAGTCCAGGGCACCGATCACGGCCTTGGCTGTTTGCAGGGAAACATTATGTTCAGCGGATTTACCGCCGTACAGTAAGCACAACTTCGTTTTCATGTATTTCGTTACCTCCAATATTCACAATAGATGTTTCTATTTTATCACTTTCACCGGAAAGGGAAAGAATGATTCCTTTGGAAAATAAAAATTACCACATTTGTCTTGATTCAAATGGCATTAGGATTACGGCCCATTATATATGTATGCAAACGAAAACCAGTCCGGCGACAGTTCTTTCAATTATTATTCTGAATACACTTAAGATTTCGCCTATTTAAAAAGCTATTAAGTTATCACTCTATTAGGTGTATAATCCTCGTATTAAAAACATTTGTACTTTCAAGGAGGACACCCAGATGAGAAAGCTCGGTTTACTGCCTAAGATCCTTTTAGGTATCGCGTTAGGTATTGTCATTGGAGCATATGCACCAGAATGGTTTGTAAAAATCTTCGCTACATTCAATGGACTATTCGGTAATTTCCTCGGATTTGCGATTCCATTGATCATCATCGGCTTTATCGCTCCGGGGATTGGCTCCATGGGTAAAGGTGCAGGGAAACTTCTTGGATTGACCACTGCCCTTGCGTATGGTTCCACCGTATTAGCCGGCTTACTCGCCTTTACGGTTGCGAAGTCTATTTACCCAACTTTACTCGCTAATCAAACGTCCCAATCATTTGAAAACCCCGAAGAAGCTCTTCTTAAAGGGTTCTTCACAGTGGACATGCCTCCGATCATGGGCGTGATGTCGGCACTTCTCATCGCGTTCACCATTGGACTGGGAATGGCCGCCATTAAAGGGGATACCCTTCAAAAAGGGATGGATGAATTCAGGAACATCGTGGAACTCGTCATTGAAAAGATCATCATTCCTCTATTACCGATTCATATCCTTGGGATCTTTGCCAATATGACACAAGGTGGACAAGTGAGTGCCATTATGTCTGTATTCGCAAAAGTTTTTGTCATGATCATTCTTTTACATCTTGTCTTTTTAGTCATTCAATATACAGCTGCCGGTACACTGAGAAAGCAAAATCCGCTTTCCATGATGAAAGGGATGCTCCCTGCTTATTTCACGGCACTCGGAACACAGTCATCGGCATCAACGATTCCCGTCACTCTTGAACGTTCCAAAAAAATCGGTTCAAGAGAACGGATTGCAGACTTCTCTGTCCCGCTCCTTGCCACCATTCATTTATCAGGAAGCACTATCACACTCGTCAGCTGCGCCATGGCAGTCATGTTCATCCAGGGTGAAGCTCTGCAATTCACTCAGCTGTTCCCATTCATTTTGATGCTCGGCATTACGATGATTGCAGCACCTGGTGTTCCCGGTGGAGCCGTTATGGCAGCCCTTGGATTACTTGAAACGATGCTTGGATTCGGACCGACTATGACGTCTCTCATGATTGCCCTTTACCTTGCACAGGACAGCTTCGGAACTGCCTGCAACGTAACAGGCGACGGTGCCATCACATCCATCGTCGACAAACTGACCCAAAAGAAAAAAGCACGGGTCTCGTCCATCAAAGCAAGTTAACCAAACAGAGGTCCGTCCCTCACTTTAGAGGGACGGACCTCTGTTTTTTCTTACTATTTATTCTGATTATTCAGGGTATTTTCTGTATAATGGAAATAGTAACACAATAAAGGAGTGCTCATGAATTGAAATTAACTGGTCAGCGTGTAACACTTAGAAAAATAGAAGAGAGAGACCTTCCCCGTCTTTGGGACTATATTTACGGCGACCCTTCCCCCGAGTGGAAAAAATGGGATGCCCCTTATTTTAAACATACGTACGTCCCCTTTGAAGAGTATATGGAATCATCCATCAGAAACAAAAGTCGCAGCGATGAGTTCCAACGGGTCATCGAGGTCGATGGTACCATCATCGGAACCGTCGGATACTATTGGGATTACGAGCCCACCAGATGGCTTGAAGCGGGAATCGTCATCTACGATCCTGCCTATTGGAACGGTGGATATGGAACCGAAGCCTTATCCCTATGGGTCGATCACCTCTTTATGACGAAGGAAATCGGGCGGGTCGGCATCACGACGTGGTCAGGGAATGAACGGATGATGAAGGCTGCAGAGAAAATCGGGATGCAGCTTGAAGGACGTATGAGAAAATGCCGGTACTACAATGGTGTTTATTATGACTCCATACGCATGGGCATGATCAGGGAAGAATGGGAAGAAAAACGCTCTCTCTAAAAAGGAGTCCCACTATGAAAACAATCATCTTAGTCGGTGGCGGACACAGCCACCTCCACTGCATAAAAAAGAGTCAACATCAGGAGAAACACGTGAAATGGGTCCTCATTTCCTCCTCCCGTTATCAATATTATTCAGGAATGTTCTCCGGGTACTCGGAAGGGATCTATTCATTGGAAGAAACCCGGATCGATTTAGAGACCTTATGTAAGGCCGCCGGCTGTGACTTTGTCGAGAGTACCGTTCTCTCCATCGATCCCGATCAGCAGCATCTGTTAACAGACAAAGGGGAGATCTTTACCTACGATTTTGTTTCATTCGACATTGGCTCCCGAAATGACTCAATGGAGATCAAAGGCTTACATAAACACAACCTGCCTATCAAACCAAATTACCGATTCCCCGAGCAAATCCGAAAACTGCAGAAAAGCAGAAAAACCATTTTCATCGGTGGCGGTGCAGCAAGTATTGAAATGGCATTATCCCTGAAAGCATGGAAAAGGGACAAAGGGTACGACAATCATGCTGTCACAGTCGTCCACTCCTCTCCACTGTTAGAAAAAGCAGGTATCTTTTCGTCTAAAAAAATGACGGAAATCGCCATTGCAAAAGGCATCGACCTGCATCCAGGGCGTGTGACGAAAGTAGAGGAGGCCCAACTGTATACAGATAAAGGGGAGATCTTCGATTATGAAGAAGTGATTTTCTTAGGAGGACCTAAAGCACCTCCCCTATTCGGGAGCAGTGTATTGCCAACAGATGAACAAGGATATCTGCTCGTGAACAGCTACCTTCAATCAGTGGAATACCCAAACGTGTTCGGTACCGGTGATTGCGCTACCTTACAAGACTTTCCCGATGTTCCTAAAAACGGCGTAACAGCCGTCAGACAAGGGCCCGTCCTATGGGAAAACCTCAAAGGCGCCGCAGCCAATGGGAAAATCATTCCCTTTGAGCCCCAGAAACGATATCTCGCCATCATGTCTGTCGGGGACAAGCACGGCTTCCTAACCTATGGATCCTTTTCATTGGTCAGCGGATGGGCCTGGCGGCTGAAGAATTGGATCGATCAGCGGTTTATAGGGAAATATGGAGAGCGTTAAGCTGCTCACCAAAAAAACACGACCACTTCCCAGCAGTCGTGCGCTTTAAACACCTTATCTAAACAATTCCACATACTTCTTACTAATCACAGGCAATACCCCGTCGAACAGCTTCTCTCTCCAGTACAGGTCCGCTGTCTGCTGGACGGCTGCTGCGTGATTCGGGTAAGGATAGACCATGTTGGAAAGGGCACCGATCTTGCTTCCCTTTTCCATTGCGAACACGACCGGCTGCATCCAGTCCCCTGCACCGGCGCCGACTGCGTGGGCACCGAGGATCTTGCCTTTCGGGTCTGTGATGATTTTGACAAGTCCCTCTGTCCTCTGATCTGCCACAAACCGGTCGACCTCGTCTAACGTTTTCTTATAGACCTTGTATTCCATTCCTTTTCCCACCACTTCTTCCTCGGTCAAGCCGATATGAAAGATTTCCGGTGTCGTATAGGTTGTCCAGGGCAGCTTGTTATAAGAGACATTTCGTTTCAATCCGAATACGGCGTTTTGGACGACCAGCTTCCCTTCCATTCCGGCACCGTGGGTAAATGGATAGCGCCCGTTCACATCTCCTATGGCGAAAATATGGGATTGACTCGTTCTTAGTTCATCATTCACTTTGATGAATCCCCGGTCGTCTGTCTCAACTCCGGCACTGGAAAGATTCAAGGATTCTGTACCCGGCTTGCGACCTGTCGCGAGAAATAAAAGGTCCCCCTCAACCGACTGCTCTTCTCCATCTTTTACGTAATGAACCACCTTCTGTCCATCCCGCTTGGACACCCATTTGATTTCCGCTCCAAACACAAACTGAATATCCTTTTCCAATAACCCGGTGGCCACTTCCCGGATTTCTTTATCTTCTTTCACCAGGATTTCATCGTGCTGTTCCAGGATCATGGCTTCTGAGCCTAAATGGGAGAAAGCCTGTGCCAGTTCAAGACCGATTGGACCTCCGCCGATGAAGACCACCCGGCGGGGGAGTTCCTCCACTTCGAATACTGTTTCATTCGTATGGTATTCAACATCAGCAAGGCCATCGATTTCCGGGATAAGGGGACTTGACCCTGTCGCCACAACCACCCTCTTCCCGGAGATCCGGTCCTCTTTCTCCACCAAAATAGTATGGGGATCCAGAAACTCGGCTGCTCCGAAATAAATATCGACCCCAAGCTCCAGGAAGCGCTCGGGATCATCGTGCTGTTGAATGTGAGAAATGGCTCCTTTGACTCGTTCTCTTACCTTCTTCATATCGACAGATCCTTTTGTTTCGAATCCGTAATCCCCGGCGGCACGTATGGTCGCCACTTCTCTTGCCGATTGGATGAATGCCTTGGACGGAACACAGCCAAAGTGAAGGCAATCCCCGCCCAGAAGACCGCTTTTTTCAACAAGAGCCACTTTTGCTCCCAGTGAAGCAGCCCCCGAGGCGACGGTCAATCCGCCTGCCCCTCCTCCTATGACAATTAAATCGTATTGTTCCATCTGAATCTCTCCTTATGAAAGTAGTCGTTTGGCTTCTAGAAATCGTTGGATACCCGTGTATAACTCCACTGCAAAAAACAGGAGAGTGGTCCACAAGACAATCGATGGAAATATCATCATAAGGCTGAACAGGATGAATCCTTCCGTTCTTTCAGCCAGTCCCGCTTGGTAATAGAAGGACTTCATACCCTGCTTCTCTGATACAGCTCCCACGGTCAGGAAAATGGTCATGGAAATGATGATGGAGACACTGAGTAAAAGGAGGGCCCACATGATGTCAGGATGAAGGAAAGCAACCCCGAGGATGACACTGATTTCAACGATCCGATCAAACGTGACATCCATGACGGTGCCAAAGGGAGATGGCTTGGTCAATCGGGCCATGGTTCCATCCACGGCGTCCAGGAATCCCGACAACCATAATAAAAGGACGGCCATGATCGGGAAACCCAGGTAATAGACCAGACCTGTCACAGAACCTATGATGAAGGCGGTGACCGTTACTTGATTGGCCGTTAATCCTTTGTTCAGGAACAGACGCGCCGTCCCCTCTATACTTGGCTGCACCCACTTGCGGGCATGCGTGTCTAACATGTACTTCCCATCCTTTACTTATCTTCTTTGCCCGATAATCCAAGCCATGCTTTCATCTTCTTTTTAAAAATGAGTGGTACGATGATCATGGCCAAGAAAAACGCAATGGCAATATATAAATTCGTCCGATCTTCTTCTACCAAGCTTGACCCTAAAAAGACATAGCCAAACGTTCCTGGTAATATTCCGATGGCAGTGGCGAGAATGAATGGAAGGTATCTCACTTTCCCCATTCCGGCCAGGTAACTGATCAAATCAAAGTTCAAGAACGGCACCAGACGCAATACAAGGACATAGATGAAGCCGCTCTCCTCCATCTTTTCCCGTATTTTCACGATGCGGGGTGATGGTCTTTTTAACAGTTTCGCCCCCAGGATGCTTGCTGCATAATAGGCAACCGTCGCACCTCCCAGTGCCCCGAGTACAATATAAAAGAAACCTTCCACCGCACCGAAAGCAAGGCCGGCCGAGAACGATAGGATGGAAGCCGGAAAAAGGATCAATGGGCGGACCGTATAGACGACAATAAATACGATCGGTGCCCAAATGCCGAATGACACGATCCAATCCCTGATATCATGGGGCTTCACATGAAAGAAATGACGGCTAAGCCACATGAGGAACAGTAATATCGCGATGAATAGAATGATCTTGCCGATTTCCTTCTTCTTCAATGTTCTTCCCTCCTATTCCTCGTTCTGAAACGTTTGGATGTTCTCCTCCTTGGCATATACCCAAACCGTCCCATTGGAGGATTCCCGTTCAAGGGGTAGATGGAGTTTCTGTTTCAATTCTTCCACCCATATTTCATAAATGTTCGTTCCTGCTACAAACAGCTTTTGCTGGACCGTGCCCTTCCACTTAGGGTAAGGCAGATCGTGTCCCGAAGAGCTTATGGACAGATGGGAAGCATGAATGAACTGTCTAGGAGACAGTGTGAGTCCGTCACTCATGAAAGAAGCGACGAAGGGGGTGCCCGGGCGATAATAGATTTCCTCCGGTGTCCCCACCTGCAGGAACCGCCCCTCGTGTAATACTGCCACCCGGTCTCCCACCTCATATGCTTCATCTCGGTCATGGGTGACGAACAAGACTGTGGTTCCTTCTTCTTTAAATACGTTCAATACCCATTGCCTCAACTCTCTCCTCAGTTGCAGATCGAGACTGCTGAAAGGTTCGTCTAAGAGTAACAGCTTCGGCTTCAGAATGAGGGAGCGGATAAGGGAAACCCGTTGCTGCTGGCCTCCCGATAGCTCAGAGGGGTAATGATGCGTGACTTCACCTAAACCGACTCTTTGAATATAGTCTTTCGCATTCCTTTTATTTTCACGTTTCTTTTCCCCCCTCATTTCCAGACCGTACATGACGTTTTCAAGAACATTCATATGAGGGAATAACAAAGGCTGCTGAAAGACCATCCCAATCGGGCGGTTTTGAGGCTTGGTTGAACAAATATCGTTACCATCTATTAATACCTTTCCCTTTGGAGTAGATTCTAAGCCTGCGAGAATCCGTAAAAAGGTTGATTTCCCTGAACCCGATGCTCCTACCAATGAGAGGATCTCCCCTTTTTTCAAGGAGAAGGTTACATCATTTAAAATCTCTTTCTCTTTAAAGGTTTTGGACACTCCCTGGATATTTATAAATGGCCTCATTTCCTCCTCCTCCCTCTTGGATGCTGGTAAGGGAGTATGATTTTCAAACACCCCTCAAGTATGATGTATAAGATGATGGGAATAAGGGCGAACACGATGGAGAATGCCGCCATGACCGCTTCATCTGCCGTATCGGTAAATGGGTAGTAGACTATTGCAAGGGTTACGACGTTCCCCCCGCCTATGATTGCCGTCAACACGTATTGACTTAGGGAGATGACAATCGTCAGGAACAATACACTGCGTATGCTTGGAAGGAGCAAAGGCAATTCGATATGGTATAAGCGCTTGATGGCACTCCCTCCCAGGATGTTTGATTGTTCGAGTAATTTCGCACCGATCCGCTCATAGCCTGTTTTAAACATTTTAATGCTGTAAGGAATCGTCGGCACCAGGTGAACGAGGGCGACCCCGAGCCAGTGATCGGAGAGGCCATATCGTATGAAGGTAATATGAAGTCCGATGGCAACGACCAACACAGGAATGAACAGAGGCAGCATCATGAGCGCTTCCATCAACGCTTTTCCCCTGAAAGAAGAAAAGGAGAACACTTTTCCCGCTGTGATGCCGATCAGAAGATTGAGACCCAACACGACTGCTGCAATCCATACCGACACCCCTACTGAATTCAGAAACTTCCCTTCGTTCATCAAGAGTTCCCACGCCCTTACGCTTGGTTCACCCAGAGCAGGACTCCCCCATGCCGCTACACCGTAAAAACTTTTATACCCTAAAAAGAAAAGGGGAAAGACAAAAAGGATAAAGGATATGCTGTAAAATAACGTTTTTTTCATCATGACACCCCTAATTCCCAATCCCTTTAGTAATGTGCATCCGTTTCTTGTTCGTGAAGTAAAGAACGAGCCACATGAGGAAACCGATGCCGAGTCCTGTCATGACAAGGGAGGCAAACGCTAATGGACGGTCACTCCAGTTACCGCTATAAAACCAGTCGTATGCAAGGATCGCGAGCATTTGTGGAGACGTTACCCCCAACAAGCGTGGAACTTCAAAGGCGGTAAAGATAAAGGCAAAAAGAATCGCCCCTGTTTCAATGAGGACAGGATAGATAAAGGGCCATTCTGCCACTCTGAACGTTTGATAGAAACCCGCTCCCAATAACGAAGCGACCTCTTTATACCCTTTGGAGAGGGTGGCATACACGGGCAACAGCATCAGGGTCACAAAGGGAACTTCTTTCCACACATAAGTCAATATGATCCCGATCCCACTCCGGTCCTGTACCAATATGGGAAATTGACTGCGATCGTCAATCCAACCCATCACCCCGGCAATACTTGAAGTAAACCCGCTCTGATTAAAGAGTAAGTAAACCAGATACGCCCATACAAAATGGGGGACGAGCATCGGGATCCACACCAGCAGTTTATTCCTGGTTTCCTTTAACAATGGAGAGAAGGTCTTGACGATACCCAATCCAATGAAAAGGGACAGGATCGTTGAGACCGTTGTCACTGTCAGACTGAACAGGACAGATGTGATAAAACGATCTTTCTCAAACAATTCCCGGTAATGTTCGAATGTAAAGACTCCCCCGCCCCTTACACTTTCCATCATCGCAAGAACGATCCCGAGTCCCGGGATCAGGAGGAAAAAGAGGAGGCCCGGCAGGAGGAGAAGTACGTTATTGGCTGGCCACTTCACGTATCCAGTTCTCCTTCAACCATTCAACATAGGCAGCATCAAGCTCACCCTTAAAGTTTTCTTCAAGCTTTGAGGCCTCCAATACACTTTCACCGCGATCGATCTCCATGAATTTCTTCCTCCACTCCTCATCAAGCTTGTCATAGGAAATGGGCGAACTCTCCCCCCAATAATCCGGGTTGAGCTTCTCATACTGCGCTTCCGGGGACATAAACTCATTTATGGCCACCAGGGCACCCTCTTTATTGGGACTATTGAAAGGAATGGCCAGGAAATGAGTGTTCCCGATGGATCCGATGTCACTCAATATGAACGACTTCGTGCTTGCCGGAAACACGCCATCCTTGATCAAATGTTCCGCCCTTGCCTCGTTATATCCCATCGTCATCCATACCTCTTCCTGACTGTACAGCTTATCAAGATCCGTCAAGGTGGATGGATACGTCTCCCCTTTTCGCCACAGATAAGGCTTCATGGTGTTTAATTCGTCCCATACTTCCGCTCCAATTCCTTCCGACTTTTCCTCATCAAACCCGTCCCGGGCCAGATTCGAATCCGTTTTGGCATAGAGGAGATGTCTTAGAAATGCATTCCCAGTGAAGTCACTTGGGCTTGGGTATGTAAATTTCCCGGGATTCTCTTTCATGAATATTTTCAACTCTTCAAAGGTAGCCGGCGGGTTTTTCACTTTTTCACTATTATAGAAAAAAACGAATTGAACTTTTCCCCAAGGGGCTTCGAATCCTTCTGTTTCCGTTCCGAAGTCATATTGAAACGCGTCACTGTCCGTATCATAATAGTTGTTGTAGTTAGGCAATTTGTCAGTAAAGGAACCTGCCAACAGATCTTGTTCTTTCGCATTTTTAAAATTTTCACCGTTGACCCAGACGATGTCGATCGTTCCCTTTTCTTTTCCTGCCCGCTTCTCGGTTTGCAGCTTCTGCAGGATTTCAGGTGTGTCTAAAGGTACCCTGTTCAATTCGATATTGTTCTTTTCTTTTAACATGGGGGCCATGACCTCATCGATATATCGATTGATCCCGTCATCCCCTCCCCACATGAACATATTCACTGTGGTCCCTTCTGCTTTCGACGTGATCGTTCCCCACTCTTCATCAGGAATTTCCCCGCTATTGTTTGCATTTGTCGAACCGCAAGCCGATACTAATAGTAAGGATAATACGCTTACAATAGCTAACCATATTCTCATCCATCCTGCTCCTCTGCGCTTTTCTATAATTATATAGTACTAAACCGTATAATATAAAAAAGTAATCTGCCTTACATATGTAAATGAATGCCCGAATAGTGGGTGAAAGAAACCGGAAAAGCACATCCCCCATGCCTTCCGTGCTCATCTTCTCCGAAGGCTTGTAACCTTTTTGATCAAACTCTGTCTAATACAGTAAGGAGGTGACTCTAGCGTGAAGCGATTCATGATGATCATAATCATTCTACTAACGGGAATGGCCGGCTGTGGAACAGCTGATGAAAACGACAGCCAGCCGGTAAAAAAAGAGACCGAACAGGGAGCGGGTGAAGATATTTCTGTACAGAAAGGAATTGTTGCAGGAGAAATGGTACCTTCATTAACCAAGAAAGAGGCAGATGGTCAAAGTGTATATATATATAGTGTGAAAAACCAAACAGAGCAGGAGAAAACATTTTCGTTCTCATCCGGCCAGACAATCGACTATGAACTTCGCAACGAAAAAGGCGTGATCGTTTATAAAGATTCAAAGAATAAAATGTATACCCAGGCGTTACAGGAAATCACTGTGAAGCAAGGGGAAGAATTTTCCCGTGAAATTGTCCTTCCGAAGGTTGAAAGCGGTTCTTATACATTGACCGTCTGGATGACCGCCAAGGGGGAACAGAACTATAAAGCGACGGCTGAGGTTGTGGTTGAATAGGGACACACAAAAGGATTAATCTCGGGCGTGCCCCGCCCGAGATTAATCCTTTTCTGTGTAAACGGGGATAGACCCACTGAGGGAGATGCGTTCAGGTGTCACGATGCATTTTCTTCCGAAGAACCTGACCCCGTACCTTGCGGCTTCTTCCATGACCCCGGCAAAATGGGGATCGATTTCAGGAGCGGAAGTGATTCCCCGGAGATCTGTGCGCTGGGCAATGAATAAGACCGCTGTTTGATAGCTTCCCTTCATCTGCAAGTGGGTCAGTTCCTCTACATGCCTCGCTCCCCTTGCTGTGACGGCATCGGGAAATTCACCTATTCCGCCCTCGACCATCGTGACACTTTTGACTTCGAGTAGTAATTTTTCATCATTTTGTTTATGTTTGAGGAGGAAGTCAAAACGTGAACCTCCCACCTTATATTCAGCTTTTTCCAGGCGCCAACCCTTCAGCTCCTCTAGCACTTCCAACTGCAGGGCTTCCAGTACCAAGCGGTTTGGATATTGAGTATTCAAGGAAACATACATATCGTTTACGGGATCATGGGTCATGACCGCTGACCACCTTGTTTTCCTTTTTGGATCTTTGGATTCCTGGAGCCAGATCGACCCTCCAGGTACCAGCAAGTCCTTCAGCCTGCCCGGATCAGGTAAGTGGACTTTTTCTTTTGAACCTGATGGGAGTTCGCACTCCAGCACAAACCGATTGAGCCGTTCAAGAAAGACGGCTTGAACCAAAGTGTCATGGAATGAAATATCTGCAAAAACGTCACGGTCCCTCATTTGAGTAAGGCGCTCCAGCTTTTGGTTTTACGGTCATATGATAGTAACCCGTTCGCCGGTAATTTGCGAATCTGCTTATAATCCTCTGTCATTTCATCCATGTCATAATAATCACCGATCACCCATATGGGAATCTCGATCTTCCCTCTCGTTAATACTGCTTTTTCAAGGGAGATGACCATTCCTTCTTTTAACTTATCCTGGAAGGAATGAATGACTTCCTTTCCGATCACTGGGTAGGGTTTCTCCTTCTTCATACCGAAGAGGCCCTTCCCACTCTTCACCGTACTGAGCTTTGATGAAAGGGTCGCCCCCAGCATATGATAGAAGTCCTCAAAGTCCCGGTAATAAACCTTATTGAACCAGCCGTCATCATGGGAGAGATAGGCGTAGCGGTTATTCAGTTTGGAATAAAATGGAGGGTTTAACGGCTGTTTGATATGACCCATATAAAGGAGTTCTGCAATTTCCTGTCCGTTCAATTCATCGACTCCGACCTCTTCTTCAAAATCGATCCAGCAGAAGTCTCCATAGCTCTGAACCCCGTCATCGATGATCTTCTTCATTTCGTCCTGTTCTACATATTCCATATGGGTATGTATATTGAAAGCACCATGCTCGTACTGATGCTTGATGAGAAGTAAGTTCTTTAAGGGTTTACGGGCATTCATTGCAAACTCGTTGAAATGGATTCCGTAAGAAACGACATAGTGGCGATCCGGATTCTTGTGAACATAGATGATATCTTTAACTTGGTTATTTGCCTTCAAGAACATTCCCTCCATCTGATTAACACGGTGCATAGTTCATATTTTCTATTTTATCAAATATAGAACATACTTGTTCTTTTCTATTTCATTTCAAAATGATGACAAAAGTCGCAGGGAATTGTCGAAAATAGTCATATTTGAGTGGTATGAGTGGAAGTTTTACTTCTATTTCCTACTTTGTTGCTGTAATTTAGAATTGCGTCGGTTGATTTCCGTTCCAGGTGCTCGCTTTCCGCGGGGCTGGCGGTGAGCCTCTCACTCCAATCAACTTTAATAGTGTCATTTTCAGAATATCCACTCCACCACTTTTCATAGATATTACCTCCCAACCACTTATTGATGAATATAATCTATTTCAATAACAAATACCCACTATAAATATGTAATAAATGGAATATATTCTTCCTATTTTTCTACTGATTCCTTCTGTTATCAACATTCCTCCCAATGTGTTCAATTGTTCACCTGTTTCAAATACCTGTCATATCTCGACAGAAGTTCTCGAATTTCTCGGGTCATGAGTAGAAATTTCCTTTCATTTCTATTAGACTAGGAATGTGAAATCTTTAGAAATTCAGGTGAATAGATTATGGAAACTCGCCAGCGATTTGCTGATAAGATCGATTGGGGTCTTCTCTTTTTATTGATGCTGTTCTTTATTGTAAGTGCAATGGGAATCAGCAGCGCCCAGACCTCAGGGCAATATGGGACAAACTTTGTGATTAGACAGGCTTTTTGGTACGGAGTGGGCGGTATCATTATCGGCGCTGCGTTATTTCTCGACTCAGATCAGTATAAACGGCTTGCCTGGTACATATACGGCGCAGGAATCTTCTTGCTCGTTTTATTATTGATTTCTCCGGAAAGCATTGCACCTCACCGGAATGGGGCCAAAAGCTGGTTCATGCTGGGACCGCTTGGATCGATACAGCCTTCAGAGTTCATGAAGACATTCTTAATCCTTGCTTTGGCACGTGTCATTACCAATCATCATGAACTTAATCCAAGTAAAACAGTGCAGACAGACTTTCAATTATTGATTAAAATCGGCTTGACCACCCTTCTCCCCCTTGCTTTCATCATGCAGCAGCCGGATTTAGGGACATCACTGGTCATACTAGCCATCATGACGGGTATCATCCTCGTTTCAGGTATTACGTGGAAGCTGATTGTGCCTATCTACGCTTCGATCGGAGTCTTAGGTGCGGGCATCCTTTCACTGGTCATATGGGCACCACAATTATTGGAGAAATATTTAAACGTGAAACCTTACCAATTCGGACGGATCTATGCCTGGCTCGATCCATACAATTACGCGAAATTAGAAGGATTTCACTTGATCAACTCCCTTAATGCCATTGGTTCTGGACAGATTTTCGGGAAAGGCTACAGTGACCGGGAAGTGTATATCCCGGAAAATCATACAGACTTTATCTTCAGTGTCATCGGTGAAGAGTACGGATTTATCGGCGCAAGTGTCGTCATCAGTTTATACTTTCTGCTGATCTACCATCTAACCAAGACGGCGCTTGATACGAAAGAGCCTTTCAACGCGTATGTGTGTGCAGGGATCATCAGTATGATCACGTTCCATGTGTTCCAGAACATCGGAATGACGATCCAGTTACTGCCGATCACTGGTATCCCCCTTCCGTTCATCAGTTATGGAGGGAGCTCCCTCATGGGGAATATGCTGGCCCTCGGCCTTGTGTTCAGTATGAGGTTTCATCATAAGACGTATATGTTTTCTTCAGAAGATTCTTAATTACCGGTTGCATTCATCCCAGGAATGTGTAAAATAATAGTAATTAGATATGGAATATTCTGTGAAGAAGAGAGTAATCCCGACGTGGATCATAAGCGAGCCGGGGGCGGTGGGAGCCCGGTATGAAGCCCTGGATGAACCGCACTTCTGAGAAGTTCTTCTTGAAATCAGTAGGGAAGGACCGGGATCTCCCGTTATACAATGAGTGTCCTTAATCGGGAATAAGAGTGGTACCGCGAGCTAAACTCGTCTCTGTATAGAGACGGGTTTTTTTGTGTTTTATACTAATGGGAGGTGTAACAAGATGGACTTGAAATCAATACTTGCTCAAGAATTAAAGACTCAGCTCCTGCAGGACTGGAGCGAGAAGGATCTATACGATTTGATTGAAACTCCGAAGCATAGTCATTTAGGGGACTTAGCCTTCCCTTGCTTCCAGCTGGCCAAAACTATGAAAAAAGCTCCTCCACAGATCGCCAGGGAAATGGCCGCTGCGATTACCTCTCCCCTTTTCAACAAGGTGGAGGCGGTTGGACCTTATATCAATATCCACTTTGACGGGGGTAAAGCAGGAAAAGAAATCGTGTCGGGGATTTTGGCGAAAGGAAAGGAATATGGAACCCACACCTTTGGAGAAAACAGAACCGTCGTATTAGACATGTCCTCCCCCAACATCGCCAAACCGTTTTCCATGGGACACCTCCGTTCAACGGTCATCGGGAATGCCATTGCCACCATTGCGGAAAAATGCGGCTATCGCACCGAAAAAATCAATTACATCGGAGACTGGGGAACACAGTTCGGCAAACTGATCGTCGCTTTCAAAAAATGGGGAGATCCTGAAAAGGTTAAAGAGAATCCCATTGCCGAATTGTTCATTCTTTATAAAAAGTTTCATGAAGAAGCAGAACTCGATGCCTCCCTTGAGCAAGAAGGAAGAAAAGCCTTTAAGCTCCTCGAAGACGGGGATGAAGAGATTACCGAGCTTTGGAAATGGTTTAAGGATGAATCACTCCAAGCATTTAAGACGATCTACTCTTTACTTGGAGTGGAGTTCGATTCTTATAACGGTGAAGCATTCTTCAATGACAAGATGGAAGAAGTCGTGACATTGCTTCAGAAACACCATCTTCTTGAGGAATCCCAAGGGGCTCAAGTCGTTCGGATGGATGATGGGAATCTGCCTCCCTGCCTGATCAAGAAATCTGATGGAGCAACCCTTTATGCCACACGGGACCTGGCTGCTGCCCTTTATCGTCAGCGTCAATATGCCTTTGATGAAGCCCTGTACATTGTAGGTCAGGAGCAAACCATCCATTTCAAGCAAGTGATGAACGTGTTGAAAAAGCTCGGGTACAAATGGGCGGATGAAATGAAGCATATTCCATTCGGTTTGTATTTAAAGGGTGGAAAGAAGATGTCTACAAGAAAAGGAAGGGTCATCCTCCTTGAAGAAGTGCTTCACGAAGCAATCAAAATGGCAGAGGACAACATTAAGGAGAAAAACCCTGACTTAAAGGATGCTTACAGAGTTGCAAGAGATGTCGGGGTCGGGGCAATCATTTTTCATGACCTGAAAAATGATCGTCTCAATGATATTGAATTCTCCCTGGAACATATGCTCACGTTCGAAGGTGAAACCGGTCCTTATATTCAATACACGTATGCGAGAGCCCAGTCCCTTCTCAGAAAAGCTGGTCAGATCGAGCCACTGACATTTGAAGGCCTTGAAGATGCCGAAAGCTGGGACGTGATAAAGCAGCTGCGATTATTTCCGGAAACGATCGAAAAATCATGGCAGCATTATGCGCCCTCTGTCATTGCCAAATATTTAATCGTCACCTCACAAAGCTTCAACCGTTATTATGCTAAAACCAAAATCATTTCAGATGACAACCAGCAAGTTTCCCGTCTTGCCTTGGTTCATGCAGTGGGGATTGTCCTTGCCGAAGGATTGCGATTATTGGGGATGAAATCTCCTACGGAAATGTAGAATCCGAAAGAATACTGTCACTATTTCCCGAGAAATAGATTTATTTCGAAAATGTGTCTGACTCAGTTCTTTAAGTCAGGATGAATAGGATATTTCATGACTCCCTTTATGAAAAGTGATATACTTTCTTATGTTCTATTAAATTCGAAACTAACGCTTTATTCATAAAGGAGATTACTTATGTCTGAACTACTTCACACGTTCGAAGCATGGTTATTGGATTACGGTGTATGGGGACTGATCATCGTCTCTTTCGCAGATTCATCTTTCTTCCCCATCCCACCTGATGTATTACTGATTCCATTGGCGATTGCTAATCCTGGGAGTGCCCTGCTTTACGCGCTTTATACGACGATCGCTTCCGTCATCGGGGCCCTTTTTGGATGGTGGATCGGAAAAAAGCTGGGTCGCCCGATTCTTGTTCGTCTATTCTCTGAAGCAAGAATTCAAAAAGTAGAAGAGTACTTCACAAAGTTCGGCCCAATGGCATTACTGATTGCAGGTCTGACACCGGTCCCTTATAAGATTTTCACGATATTCGCAGGGGTTTCCGGTGTGAAGATCCGGGTGTTAGTGATCTGGTCGATCATCGGCAGAGGAATCCGCTTTTTCCTGGAAGGAGCGATCATTCTGACACTGGGAGCAAAAGCAAAACCTTTTATCGAAGAGAACTTCACTTTACTGACACTTGCAGCAGGCGGTGTACTGATTCTTGTCTATCTCGTCTACTTGTTCATCAGAAAGAAAAAACAAACTCCTTGATCAGCTGATCTAAAAAGGAGCATGGGATGATCCCATGCTCCTTTTTTATTCGGAAGCTCCCACGACAAAGCGCAGATGCTTATGTAACACGCGTAGGGACTGCCTGCTGCCCTCATAGAGTTCCCCATCCATATCAAGCTTCTCATTTTGCCCGAGTTCAATATGGGCTTCTTTTGCTTGAATGTGCATGATATCGTCATATTCTTCGCTGATATTTCCTGTACTTTTAATGACGAGAAATTCCTTCAGCAATGGAAATCCACTTTTCTTCACTACATATATGTCCATCAATCCATCGTCCATATTGATACATGTAGGCAGTGGGTTAGATCCGATCGAACGGCCGTTTGCGACCAACAGCATGACGACCTCTTCTTCCACTACTTCATTTTCCGTCGTGACCTTCACATTCAAGATAGGTGAATCCTGAATCGATTGGAAAGCACTGATATAATAGCTCAGTTTCCCGAGGACGCTCTTTGATCCGACATCAATATTATCGCTCGTCTGAGCAACCAATCCCGTGCCCCAGAAATTACTGAAATACCTCTCCCCTGCTTTCACAATGTCGATTTCCTGTTCAAAAGGCTCTTCGGTTATAAGACGGACAGCTTGTCCAATATTCATTGGAATTCGCAGGGAGCGGGCAAAATCGTTGCATGTTCCACCAGGGAGAATGGCAACAAGCGGACGATTCTCGAGGGCAGACAGCCCATTGATGGCTTCATGGATCGTACCATCCCCGCCCATGGTGACCACCAGCTCATAGCGACTCCCTGATTCCCTGCAGACCCTTTCGGCATCTCCCTTTTCTTTTGTTTTATGAATGATCAGTTCGTTGCAAATATCCAATAAAGGGGGTACGGCATCCTTTAACAGGATCTCGAGTGTCCCTTGACCTGCCTTGCCATTGCATATAAGCAATATTTCCGAAAATCTCGCCATGAATATCGTCACCTAACCTATAGATTTAGTATGGTACATAAAAAGAGGCTGACCCAAAACGATGAGTGGTTATCATCCTTATCGGACCAGGCCATATGATTTGAAAATGTTTCATACTATCATGCGTACTTACTGGCTTGGAAGCCAGTGAATCTTGGGTCAACCTCTTTTACTATGCCGTATTCGAATCTTCCTGGGGGACTTGGAGTACAGATCGATAGGCAATTCCGAGACGCCCTTTGATATAGCTTTGGGGGTCATAGGGAATATGCTGATGCTGCATGCGATGAAGCTCCATTTCCGCAAACATAGCCAGTGCACGACAAACCTGATCCAATGCCATGCTTACACGATGTGGATCTGAAGGCTGCTCCCTGCTCATACAGTAGTATGAAATCTCATCTGCCTTCTTTCTGATTTCCTTTAATGCCTGTGGATCAAACATCATTCTCTCCATGCCTAACCCTCCCCTTTACCTTTAGCTATAGTATATCGGGAAGAATCGGGAAATATGTCTGTCCAATATTTCGGATAAGCGTGGATTATGAATCTTGTGTTAACGTCTTAGGTAATGGTTGATACTGCTTTAGTGAATGAAGAATTTCCCGTCTTGATTTCGTTTTTGAAATATTCACACCGACGTTCGACAATTTCGTTATCACTTTTTTAAAGCGATCGTTCTCCTTTACCACGTTATTCACCTCTTTTTAAAATATCGTTACCTATTTGTACGTTTTACTCCGTAAAAGGTTTCACTAATTGTTATATGGTTTTCCTTTTCCCTAAAAATGAAACGATAATCCTACTTTTACACATTTCAGAAGAATAATTCGTTTCGAATTACACAATTTATATTCATGAAAACTAAACTAATATGTACCTTTATCACAACGTCCCTTCTCTTTAGTCTATTTGGTCTACATAAAACAATCGCCGAAAGCACGTATATTGTGAAAAAAGGAGATACACTTTGGACCATTTCCAGGGCGTTTCAGATCGGATTGTCTGAAATGATCCGTGCGAACCCCCAGGTGACGAATCCAAATATCATTTATCCGGGTCAGAACATCAAGATCCCCAGCACCACATCTCAAAGTTCATTCGAAAACCGGGTCACTGAATTAACAAATATGGAACGGAAAAAAAACGGCCTCCCTCCTCTTCAGGCTGACAGAAATCTCTCTGGGGTCGCCTTGTATAAGTCCCGGGATATGAGGGATGCCGGGTACTTCTCCCATAGAAGCCCGACCTACGGAACTCCCGAAGAGATGATGAAACGTTTCCACATCGCATATAGCGAAGCCTGTGAAAATATTGCCGCCGGGCAAATGAGTCCTGAAAAAGTTGTCAGGGACTGGATGGACAGTCCGGTTCACCGTAAAAATATTCTCAACAAGTCCTATACACATGTTGGCGTCGGATATGCCAAGGGTGGGACTTACGGGTCGTACTGGACCCAGCTGTTTATAGCGAAATCAACAGTGGAATGATGAAGGTCCGTCCCTCCAAATTGGAAATACATGTTCAGAATAATGGAGAGGGATATGTCGGATAATAAGTGTGTACTGCCATTATGATCAAGGGGGAATGTTTCATGCAAGTACGTGATATTATGTCGACTAATGTGGAAGCAGCTTCTAACCAGGATTCACTTGAGAGCGTCGCTTCCAAGATGAGTTCCAAAAACGTTGGTTCCGTTCCTGTCGTTGAAAATGGACAGGTTGTCGGTATGATTACTGACCGTGATATTGCGACTCGTGGACTGTCTCAAGGTGCACAGGGAAATGTCTCACAGGTTATGTCACAGCAAGTTGTGACAATTTCTCCGGATGCATCCGTAGAAGAAGCATCGGCTTTGATGTCCCAGCATCAGGTGCGCCGTTTACCAGTTGTGGAAAACGGTCAGCTGGTCGGGATGCTGGCTTTAGGGGATTTGGCAGTACAGCAGAAATCCGATCAAAGTGCCGGAAGCGCCCTAAGCGGAATCTCTGAGAATCACCTTCGTTAATAAAGGCTTAAAGGCATAAACTTCAAAAGCTTTCTTTCACTGAATAAGGGGCTCCAGAGCCCCTTATTCGGCATGTAAAGAGGTATTAATCGACTTATTGTGACGAAGAGATGGGTATATCATCATTTTTTTCATGTTAAGGGAGGATTTTCTTTATTTGTGACGAATATGTGATTAATGCAAAAGGTGTTTATGGAGGGGGAGGTTTTGTATGAGTCGTGCTGCACGATCGTACCGTAAGGAAGTTCGTCATTTTAAACGTGAGAACCGCAAAAGAGTCTTCGCCGACAGCATTCTTGATTTCTTATTTATGTTATTTGGTATTTCAATGATCACGGGGATTTTATTGTTTGTTTTAGGATTTTGGGATTTTTATTAATCAAATGACCACTGCCATTATTTATCCTATTTTAATAGCTTGAACACTTAACCGTTGCCATGGATGACTATGGCTTTTTTTGTGTTCCGAGCTATACACACCACATAAAAAACATTATTCAAATTAACACAAGTAAGTTATTCCAAGATAATAATTCAATCTACTACTTTAGTCTCACCCCCATCCCGAAACCCTTTATTACTATGATAAAATAGTTCGACTCTCTAAATAAAATCTGGTAAAATTTAAATATTCAGATAATAACTTGACTTTCATTTTAAATTTTCAGATAATAATACATGTAACCGACACAAATTTTCGAGGGGGTTATCATGGATATTTTAAACAATTTAGTTACGGAAGCAAACTCCATATTATGGGGGTATATTTTAATCGGTGTACTGCTCATTTTAGGATTATACTTCACAATCGGATCTAAATTTGTTCAAATTCGCCACATAGGTGAAATGTTTCGATTATTAGGGGATAAAGATGTCGTCGAAGCAGAAGGGGAAAAGCAGATTTCTTCCTTACAGGCATTCTTTATTGGAGCAGGTACCCGAATTGGTACAGGTAATTTAGCAGGAGTAGCCATTGCCTTAGCAATTGGGGGACCTGGAGCGGTCTTCTGGATGTGGCTCGTTGCCATTCTGGGAGGAGCCAGCGCCTTTGTCGAAAGCACATTGGCACAGATTTATAAAGAAAAGGATAAGGTAGGATTCAAGGGCGGCCCCGGCTACTATATGAAGAAACAACTGGGCAAGCCCTGGATGAGTTCGATCTTTGCGGTTACCATCATCCTATCCTTTGGGACAACTTTTAATGCTGTCCAAAGTAATACCATCGCAACGGCCTTCAGTAATTCATTTGGCATCAATACGTTTGTCATTGGAATTGTACTGGCCGGATTGACTGCACTCATCATCTTTGGCGGTGTTAAACGCATAGCCAACTTTTCATCTTTCATAGTACCGATCATGGCAGGCTTTTATATTGTACTCGCTCTATTTGTAGTCATTACGAATATTACTGAAATGCCCGGCGTCATCGCCATGATTTTCAAGAGTGCCTTCGGCTTTGAACAAGTCGTCGGTGGGGGTATTGGAGCTGCGATTATGAATGGCGTAAAGCGTGGGCTGTTCTCCAATGAAGCCGGAATGGGTAGTGCACCGAATGCGGCGGCTACGGCATCGGTTTCCCACCCTGTCAAGCAGGGGTTCATCCAGGCATTGGGGGTATTCTTTGATACGATTCTCGTCTGTTCCGCGACGGCGTTTATCATATTAACGTCCGACGCCTACGGTTCCGGTTTGACGGGAATCGAACTATCTCAAGCAGCCATGTCTGAACATTTTAATTCATGGGCAGGAATCTTTCTGGCGATTGCCATCTTTACCTTTGCCTTCAGTTCCATCATTGGGAGTTATTATTATGGTGAAGCCAATCTCCCATTCATTAATAAAAGCAAGACCGGCCTTCTGATCTACCGCTTCATTGCACTGGGCATGGTGATCTTCGGGTCTGTCGCAAGTCTTGATATCGTCTGGAGCCTGGCTGACTTTTCAATGGCCTTGATGGCCCTTACGAACTTGGCTGCCATCGGTATCCTGGCACCGATTGCCTTTAAAGCTTTGGACAACTATATGACGCAGCGTCGTCAAGGATTGGACCCTGTGTTCTATGCCGATGACATTCCTGGTTTAAAGAATGTCGAATGCTGGCCAAAGCGCCAAAGTGACATGCCTAAAAAAGCAGTAAATGAATAATTATCCTTACACTAAAGAGCAGGAGCAGGTCCCTGCTCTTTTTTCTTGTCATTTTTTTCTATACCATTCTCAGGTATACTATTGATAGAAAGTTAGTCAAAGGAGCCATAACATGATGAGTATCCTATCTGCTCTACTGGGGGTATTATTTTTTCTTAACCTGATCCTCGCCGCTGTTATCATATTCTTAGAGCGGAAAGATGCGGGAGCGACCTGGGCCTGGCTGATGGTGTTGTTCTTCATTCCATTTCTGGGGTTCATCCTCTATTTGATATTCGGGCAAAACTTGAGCAGGAAAAGGTTATTTGACTGGGAGGATATGAAGAAGATCGGAATCGAAGGCTTGATTCACAATCAGATTCAATCATTGAAGGAACATCGTTTTCCTTTTAAAAATGAAATCGCCTTTCGTTATCAGGATCTTATTTATATGCATCTGATCAATAATGAGGCTCTACTGACCCAGGATAATAAGGTCACCTTTTATACACACGGAGAAGATAAGTTTGAAGCGCTGTTAAAAGACATCGAGTCAGCAGATGATCATATTCATATACAATATTATATTTTCAAGAAAGACCAGTTAGGTAAGCGCATCTTGAATGAGCTCACGGAAAAAGCGAAAGAAGGCGTTAAGGTCAGGGTCCTATACGATGAAATGGGGTCCAGGCGGACGAGGCGGGGATTCTTTAAAGACCTCCTCTCTGCCGGTGGTGAGGTGGAAGTGTTTTTCCCTTCGAAGATCCCCTTTATCAACCTCCGCTTAAACTATCGTAATCACAGGAAGCTTGTGATCATTGATGGAAAAGTTGGCTATGTAGGCGGCTTTAATATCGGGGATGAATACCTGGGCTTGAACCCCAAGTTCGGTTATTGGCGGGATACCCACCTCAGAATCACCGGCAGCTCTGCCCTCGCCATGCAGACACGGTTCATCCTCGATTGGAATCAGGCCAGCCGATCGAAGAAGATCGCCTATGATCTGCGATACTTTCCCCCGCCTTCTTTCACGGGGGATGCAGGGGTTCAGATTGTCACATGCGGCCCCGACTCGGAATGGGAGCAGATAAAAAACGGATATATCAAAATGATTTCATCAGCCAAGGAATCCATCTACATCCAGACCCCATACTTCATTCCAGACGTCAGTCTCCTCGATTCTTTGAGGATTGCTTCTCTTACAGGGGTGGATGTCCGGATCATGATCCCGAATAAACCGGACCATCTATTTGTCTATTGGGCGACATATTCCTATATCGGGGAGCTCCTGAAAGCCGGAGCGAAGATTTATATTTATGATAATGGATTTATACATGCCAAAACCATTGTCGTCGATGAGGTCATTTCTTCTGTCGGTACAGCCAATATCGATGTACGAAGCTTTCGTTTAAACTTCGAGGTCAATGCCTTTTTATATGATCAGCCACTCTCTGAAAATTTGGGGGTTGTGTTTAGAAACGACATTGAAAAGAGCAGGGAATTAACATTGGAAGACTATCATCAAAGGCCTTTGACGATCAAAGTGAAGGAATCCATATCAAGGCTGTTGTCCCCCATCTTATAGAAGGATGATTGGACATTGCCATCTGTGGATAGATAAAGGCATAATAGACTTATTGCGAAGGAAAAAGAGAGGAATGAGACCATGAGTGTGCACAAAGAAATTTCCAAGCATTCCAACATGCAAAATCAGCTTGTTCAGCAATTTATGATACTGGATGAGCGCAGAGAAAAAGCGATTGATGAAGCTGTTCAGCTTTGTTCTGCCGGAAAACCTTTTACAACGGATCAAATTAATCAAGTAACGAATGAAATCAATGCCCTGGCAAGACGTGGGGTAGTTCCGCAAAGAAAGCTTGTGACAACGGAAATGGTTGAGGAATATGTCGCGAGACTAAAATAAGCTGCACAACATAAATAACCCTGATTCGTCTACAACCATTTTGATGGTTAGGCCGTTTCAGGGTTACTTTATTGGAAGGCTGATATTTAGGCTTTTAATGCGCTATTCCACCCATCATAAACAAATACAGGCTGTGTATCGTTTTCTGCTCGCTCTGTCACTACATAGTTTTTATGTGCTACGACAGTTTGATCATCGGGTAAGTCCAGTTTCTTCGCAATTTCCCTATCCATTTTGACGATGACGGTATTTTCTCTCAAGGTCGTGACGACACCATTGATGACATGTTTCTTTCTTTTAAATTGAATCGTATCCCCAAGGTTTGCATTCTCTTTTGAGTAAACGAATGTATTTTCCATTTTAAAGTCCCCTTTTTAGTTAAAGTGATTGTTCTCTTTTTAATTGAAAGAATTTTCTAATAATATTATTTTAACTTGTATTTATATAAATTTCAATGAATGACTTATCCTTTTTGTACCACAATTACATTAAGTCAAAACCTTTTGATGTATTTTTTCAAAATCTTTTAAAGCCAAAGCGATGCCTGGCTGATTTTCGCTCCAGGTGCTCGCTTTCCGCGGGGCGTGAGTTGAGCCTCCTCGGGCTTTGCCCTGTGGGGTCTCAACTTTCCTGCATTTCCCGCAGGAGTCGAGCACCTTCCGCTACAATCATCGTCAAAGTGAAGTTTAAAAACTTATTTAGCAGTGCCTTTTAAGATAACCACTTTCAAAGTAAAATCATTTCTCTTATATACTTATACATCCCAAAAGGAAAATCCTTCCTTTTTATTAATTCATATAAAAAACAGGCACCCGTTGGTAGCGGATGCCTGTTTTTTAGTAAGCTAATGCATTCTTTTTTTCTTCCTTCATTAGGACGAAGCAGAGGAAGATGCCAAGGAGTGACAGGACTGCGAAGAAGAGGTATACCGTGTAAATGGAATAGGTTTCATAGATGAAACCTCCCACGAAGGTACTGAACCAATTCCCGAGGCCATTTCCGATGGCGGAATAGACGGTGACGGCAGTAGCTGTAATATGTGCCGGCGTGATTTCTTTAATGTAGCGGAGCCCCGCAGGAATGAATAATCCGATGGCAAGACCCTGCATCACTGCTGAAGAATAGACCAGCCATAAACTTGGTTCTGTGAAGTAAAAAAGCCAGCGGATCATGGATGCAGCCCCTGCCAGCGCAGCTACGGACAAGAGACCGAACTTATCAATCCACCCTCCAGCGATTCTCATAAACGGGACTTCTGATAGGACGGCAATCAGAAATGCGAGACCAATTCCGGCGTACGTACCACCTGAATCTTCCACGAATAATCCGAAATAAACGTTGTTGGCTAAATTCGGGCCGAACACCAGGAACGTGACGGCCAGAAAGATAAGAAATTTCTTCATCGTGAATAATTCCTTCATCCCGGCTTTTAGATCAAGCTTAGCTGCCGCTCTCTCTTTAGGAAAGCGGAAGGATAGGAAACCGGAAAGTACCAGACAGATAAAGAAGGAGTAGAAAATGATCGTGGGTCCGATGAATCCTTCTGAAAGCCTCCCCATGATGAACACGGCAATCCCGAATCCCAATGAGCCGAACAGACGAATATTTCCGTAGTTATAACGGACTTTACTTGTATACTTCAAGCTGATGCTGTCGGATACGGGGATGATGGCGCTTTGGAAGATCGCAACTAAAATCGCGACTACCAGCAATCCATAGTAAACATCCATGAATAAATAACCAAGGGCAAAGATCCCTGCAACTAAGGAAGTTAATCCTAACACGACGGTTGGCTTATTGGTTGTGTCACTGACCATCCCCCATATCGGCTGAAAGAAAATCATCATGATCGGGCCGACGGACATGATGGTTCCGATCTGATACCCATTTAACCCCACACTTTCACTTAAGTATACACTGAGTAAAGGATATAAACTTCCAACCCCGAAGAAGGTTAATAGATAAAACCCTTGTAACGTAAAAATTTGATTTCGCACATTTCTTTCCACTACCGTATCCCCCAAGATGTTTTTTGTCTATCTTATAGTAGACCTTGACCGTTCAATTGTCTATGAATTTATGCCTTTTTATGGATAAAGTCTCGCGTTTTATAAAGCATGCCTTGATACGGTAATCTCCCCCCGCTTTTGATTGATCCAGCAACGGCAGCCAGGTTCATCGTTTTATTTCCAATAAATTACCGTTTGACTTTTTCGATTAAACCCATTAAAGTATGGAAGTATATTTTAAATGAACTGAATAACATATCTTCTTATCCAGAGAGACGGAGGGACTGGCCCTTTGATGTCTCGGCAGCGGACTTATAATGAGTGCTGTGCCACATCCAGCAAGCGTAATGCTTGAAAGATAAGAGGAGTGTTTCGTTTGAATGAAACCTCTTCTTATGTTGGAAGAGGTTTTTTTATTTGATATCACACGACAAAGGAGTGTTTGGCATGAACCAAGAAAAAGGTAATTTACTGGCTTTATTGCCCTTGATCATATTTGTTTCACTGTTCCTTGGAGCGGGGATCCTTTCAGGAGATTTTTATGCATTCCCTGTTCTCGTATCTATCATCATTGCAGCGGTTGTAGCCCTGGCGATGAATCGAAAAGAATCGTTAACCTCTAAGGTTGAACGGTTCGCAAAAGGTGCCGGGCACCCGGATATTATGATCATGGTCTTTATCTTCCTATTAGCCGGCGCGTTTTCCGGTGTAGCAGAAAAGATGGGGGCCGTTGATTCAACCGTCAACTTTGCCCTATCCGTGCTTCCTGGTAATCTAATCATTGTTGGATTATTCATCATCGCCGCTTTCATTTCCCTATCAATGGGGACATCCATGGGGACGATCGCAGCACTTGCCCCGATCGGAGTGGGCATCAGCTCAGGAGCAGACATTTCCATGCCTCTTGCTATGGCCACCGTCATCGGGGGAGCGATGTTCGGGGATAATTTATCGTTCATCTCGGATACAACGATTGCAGCCGTACGCACACAGAAAACGGAAATGAAGGACAAGTTCAAGGTGAACTTCTTCATTGTATTACCCGCAGCCATCATCACTATGGTCACCCTTTTTGTCCTTACCATGGGGACTCCATCATCCGTCGACGCAGGAAGCTTCGATTGGGTTAAAATCATCCCTTACCTCGGAGTCATCATTGGGGCCCTTGCAGGATTGAACGTATTTGTCGTTTTAATAGGCGGGATTGTGTTGGCAGGGGTTATCGGATTTATGGATGGAAGCTTTACCCCATCGAGTTACTTTGGCAGTGTTGCCGACGGGATGACGGGCATGGCAGAGATTGTGATCCTTTCCATCCTGATAGGCGGAGTCGTCGAACTCATTCGTCATAATGGTGGGATTCAAGCGATCCTTTACCATGCCACACGTAAGATTAAATCTCCTCAGGGAGCACAGCTTGCTACAGCAGGCTTGGTCAGTTCGACGAATCTTTGCACAGCCAATAACACGATTTCCATTATCATCGCAGGACCACTGGCCAAAACGCTTAGCGATCAGTATGGCGTAGATGCCCGTAAGTCAGCCAGTATCCTCGATATTTTCTCTTGTGCCGTTCAAGGGTTGATCCCATACGGTGCACAGGCACTGTTAGTGGCGGAAGTAGCCGGCATATCACCTGTCAGCATCATCCCTTATGCCTTCTACCCTGTCCTGATTGCCGTTTGCGGACTGGTTGCGATTCAATTCGCCCTTCCGAAGTTCACCCGGAGAACCGCTTCAGATGGAGATCCGGTCCGTTCTTCTTAATTTTATTTGAAAAGAGACAAATCTGTCTGGGTTTGTCTCTTTTTATGTCCGGATTTTTCAAACACCATTAAAAAAGCAGACCCCGCTTTCCGGAATCTGCTCTCTTCTTATAACAAATCATTCACATGATACAGTTTGCCACTTTCTATATCGGTTTTGGTGATGAGATTCACCAGTGCATCCGCTACCGTGTCCGTGCTGCGCAGCATCCCCTCTTCTTTGTAGCGCTGGAACGATTCAACCTCGGCAAAGGCTTCTTTGGAGGACGAGCGGATTTCCCCCTGCATATCCGTATCCATCACTCCCGGACTGAAAGCGATGACCTGATGACGGCTATGCGTATTTGAAAGTTCAAGGCTAACTGTTTCAGTCAGCATATTGATCCCCGCCTTAGTCGCGCAATACGTACTCCAGCCATAAACGGGACGGCTTCCCGCTCCTGAACTGATGTTGATCATGATCATCTTCGATTCAGAGCCTTTGGCTGCCTTGAGCAATTCATTGGTGGCGATCATAGGTGAAAGGAGATTGACGTGCACACTCGTTTCCAATGCGTTATTTTCCACTTCACCCGACGTATTGATCGGTGTCACCACGCCGGCATTTTGAACGACATATATCGTCTCGGCTTCAGATCCAAATACCTTTGTCCCTACTTCACGGAAAACCGCTTCAGTTTGTCCTGATTGAGATAGATCGCAGGGAAAGAATTCATACGATACTTCTTTTTCCTGTGCAAGCTTTTGTAAGCTGTCATTATCCGAACGGGATATATTGAGAATGCCGATGCCTTTTTCAATAAAGAGCCTGGCGACGGACTCCCCTAATCCCCTTGTTGCTCCTGTCACGATTGCGTAATCCATTTCGAATCATCTCCTTCTTACCTACTGATTATAAAGGAGAGTTTCCTTTCCTCAAAAAATTAAGCATCGATTAACAGATTATTTCCACATTTTCATTTTTTAATGTTCATTAAAAAAGCACACCATCAAGGCATGCTCTCATCAATCAAATGATATTCTGGAATGAGATCGGACAGTGGCACGATCGATGCTTTTTTCTCATAAAGGGGAAGAAATTCTTTTAACATGGTGGCCACCTTCATGCCTGTAACCCCAACATGCCCGATCGCGATGGTTGCTTCATCACGATCCAATGCCTTTGAAAGGAGTCTCGCCTGCTTCCCGATGTGCTGAATGGTGTAGATGTCATCAAAGAATAATTCGTTTTCAAGATATGGCACGCCCATTTCCTTTGCAAGCTTCGGAATGACACTCTTTCCTGTTGTTTTACTATCCAGATAAAATAAACCCCTTTCCTTGCATATACCGAGGACAATCCTCATGACCCGCTCATCGGCGGTTGCCTTCGATCCCATATGATGATTGACTCCCACTGCATAAGGAACCTCTTCCAGGGCTTGCTCCACTCTCTTCCTGATTTCTTCATCGGATAGCGAAGTCGTGATTGCCCCCGGACCGAGCCAGCTCGCTTTTCCAGACATCGGTTCCATAGGAAGGTGGACGATGACCTCATGTCCACTTTTATGGGCTTTTTCCGCGTCTGCCTTGGTCGTTGGGAGAAAAGGCATGACCGCGATCGTCAAAGTGACGGGAAGGCTTAATATTTCTTCTGTCCCTTTCATGTCGTTTCCTAAATCATCGATCACAATCGCAAGTTCATTCTGATGTGCCGGAAGGGGAAGGATGTTTCTTGCTGAAACGGACATCTGTATAGAAAAAGTCATAAGTAAACAGATAACAAGGGTTCTCATATAGCATCACTCCTTTTTCTTTATGATGTCCATTTTAAGGAGGAAATACGAATGAGGTCCGTCCCTCAAAAACCAGCAAAAAAGAAAGCCGGGAAGCGTAAATGCGCTTCCCGGCTTGGACTTCAGGAGGGACGGACCTATTGATCCCAGGCTTTGGTGGGACGGTCTCCAGGGTAGCCGTGAGTTTGGCGATATGTTTTTCTTTGTGTTGTGAAGTCCCACCAGTTCTTGCTGCTTCCCTGGTGATTGGCGTGGTGGACGACACATCTGAGTGAGTCTTCTACGCATGGGTCCATCCAAACACCGTACTTCTTTTCTAAGTCGATGATAATGTCTTCCCCCTTCTCTTCCTTGATTTCTTCAAGGGTATAAAATCCAAGATCCTCTACAACATTGTGAGCCATATTGGGTCCAATAGAAGGAATCTGTTGAAATATGGACATCCCGACTAAGTAACGGGATCTTTCCATCGTAATATTAAGTTTCTCCCGGAGAAATTCAGGAGAACATTCATGTAGATCCCCGAGTCGTATCTTAGCCTTGCGAAGGGCTGACCTCTCCTGATCAGTCAATGGAAGTTTAGGGCTTTTTCTGCTCACCTTTAGTCTCCTCCTTATCCTTTAAAGGTTTGCTGGCGGACAAATTGGAAGTCTTCCACCGCGGGACGGTTGGTTTTCTTTTTTGCTATTTTTTGTTTCGTCTTGATTGGTTTGTTGTTCACCAGCACCCCGACTTTCGTTTGCTGGATTTCCTTCACGCCCTGAACAATCAGCTGCATGGCGATGATCGCGATCATGAAGGCAACGAGTGGAGCAATGACAATCCAGTACTTGCCTGTCATAAGTGAATTCTTCGTGGAGCTGATCAGGCCGGACCATTCAAACGTTCCTGATTTCGGAGGATCCGGAACCATCCCACCGGTTATGATCGTCCCTCCCAGAAAAAGATGAAATAATCCGAGATGGACGAGGATAAGTAGCGTCTGGATGAATTGCTGTCCCCATATAATAAACAGCCTCGGAGCCAAGTGAGGGAAGAGATGCGTCCAAAGCAGGTGCTTGTTACTTCCTCCAAGGAGCTTCGCAGACAGAACAAAGTCCTGCTTCCCTATGAGTTTCAGTTCATTCCCGATTAACACAGTGGTCAACGGCAGGACAAGGATTGTTAAGACAACGGCTTCGAACACAAGCCTCTCAAAGATCGAGTGATCCCATCCTAACACAGGCAGCCCCCAAAGGACCGGTCTTAATAAGAGATAAGCGATAAGACTTAAAGGCAGGAAATGAATCGAATCCACCATCCGGTCAAGCCAGTTCTTCCTGCCTTCTTTCAAGTGGAAATGATAAGCAATACCAAGATAGAATCCCCCGATCACCCGCAGGGAAGCTACAACCAAAGCAAACAACAGGGTATACTTCGCCCCCACAATAAGCTGATCGAGAATACTGTAACCGAAGAAGTCGGATCCCAGAATCATGTCCCCAAATGGTTTATGAGGAGGGGCACTGATGATCCGTCCCTCTTCATTTTTCATAAATTGAATTTGTTTGATCGGCTCTTCCTTCAACGCTGAATAGAGGAAGCTGGCCGCGATTAAACCAAATATCACAATGAATCCGGTGGCGAACTTGCCATTATGCATATGCTGCCACCACAGCCTGCGAATGGTTGAAAGGAAGCCCCATATCTTCCATTCAGTCCATTTTGTTTTATCTCGTTTATATTTCGTGTGATCCTCACTGCTCTCATGATTGATCCACAGATACACACCTTGGTACACGATGAAAAAAGGTGTGTAAATCATAATCAATGAGATGGCAATCACCATCGGTCTGAAATCTTGAATGATATAATAGGTGATCCCCTTCATATTGAAAATCGTTTCAATGATGAATAAACTCGACAGCATCCCCCATATGATCAGCTTTCCATGATAGAAAAGACTCGGTGAAATATTTTTCAAAACATGTGAAAATAGGATCCGCCCTTTCGACATCCCCTTACTCTGGGCAAATTCGATGTGTGGCTTCAGCAACTCTTCTTCCATAATGAAAATGAGGATCCGGAAGAAAGAGATCATCGGAATGATCGACAACGTAATCATCGGGGCAAGAAAGATCTTCTCCTCCCCGAACTCTGTAAAATTCATCAGTTCCACACCGAAATATTTAAATACATAGACAATCATCAGTTGGAGCATGAACGCGAACATTAAATCCGGCACCGTCTCCAAGAGGTTTAATGCTTTCTTCAGAGCCGATGTGATCGGTCGTGGTAAAAAGACGGTGAAAACGGTAAGAATAAAGGCAATACCCAGCCCTATGCCCAAAGCTCCCCCAATAATTTGCAGTGAATACAGGTATGGTCCCCAAAGCATATCGAGGAAATCGACGGTAATTCCCTTATATGAATAACTCCAGTTGGCCTCATCCATGAAAACAAAGATGAACTTGATAAACTCCTCCAAGTAGCCTACAACATTATATAGCCCTCTTTCCCTGAACACTTCTGGAGCAATACTCACGGCTAGAATCCCAATTAAACCGAGAATATAATAAAAGACGAACCTGATCGGAAACTTGAGATATTTCATACATTGAATCCCCCTTTATTCTCTTTTTCCTCAGTTTAATAGAAATGTAAAAATTTTTCAATTTTATTTCAAATCTGACAATTTGATAACAAAAAGAGTGACCCCGGTAAGTCAGAGTCACTCTTCAGGTCTAAGCCAATAATCGGCTCGGCTTTCCTAAATAAAAGCCCTGTCCAATCGTTATCCCTATTTCCCTTGCCACCTGCATATCCTGTTTTGTTTCGATCCCTTCTAAGACAATCAACGTATCACTTCCGTAAAATTGGTTGAAAAAAGAGAGGAACCGCTGTTTCTTTTCATCCTGTGCCAGGTTCATGGCAAAATAGCGGTCAAGCTTGATGATTTCCGGTTCATATTCAATGGATTTCTTGATTGAAGACGTCCCCTGCCCGAAATCATCAATCGCATACCACACACCATATTGCTTCAGTTCTTTCAAAGACTTTTTTAACAACGGATTCTGCCAAAGCTCTTCCGCACTGGACTCATTAATTTCAAGCACAAGTCGGCCCTTCATGCCAGGGTGGCGGTCCATAAGATCGGAAAAATAGGTGTGAAAGCTCGGGTGCAACATCGTGGTGATATAAATATTGAGAAACAGTTTACAGTCCTCGATCCCGTTTTCCGAAAAACTTTCAAGTGCTTTTGAAATGGACAGAGTATCCAGTTTGTACAAGATATTTGCCTTCATGGCCGATTGAAATACACTTTCGGGATTTTCATTATACTTATTTCGCAAAAGACCCTCATAAGCATAGAGGGTTCGATGTTCACCCATATCATATAATGGCTGAAAATCATGGTAGATAAAGTCGTCTTGGAAAATAGTAAAGATGTTCATAGGACCCCTATACTCTCTCTTTAGTTTTGGTCTTACCCACAAAAAAACCACACAAAAACGCATTATCCGCGTTCGCATGTGGTCGGTTGCGCTACTGGCTCCCCTAAATGTAAGCGCCCATCTATCATTTAGGTTCAAAGCCCCCAGTCGAATGGTCAGCTTATAAAGATATTTGTCTTATAAGAAAAATATACCACATAACTAGTACTTATGGGGTATATTTACTATAAATTATTTGAAAATTCATAAAGAGGGATCACCTTGAGACAAATGGATTACCACTAACCCAGAATCTCCATGGATAATCCCTGGCTTCCCCCGTGTTATCGATCCCTATTCTTTTCCCTGACGAAATGTTCTTAGGCTGATACCCCTCTGTAATCATGAGGGGCGGTTGTAAATAACTCCCCCCGTAATCCTCCATGGTAATGCCTAGAGCCTTCGTCAACTTTCCCGGCCCATTCGTCCAATTCTTCTTAACATGACCGGGGCGCCTCGCTTCCATAAGCTCCTGTCCATGGAGAGGCTCTACGGCTCTGATGAGGATCGCTTCAGGCTTCTCCCTTTCTCCGCTCACCACGTTGACGAGGCAGTGAGTATGCATGACGTATGTATAAATGCGGCCAGGTTCATGGAACATCACTTCCGTCCGCTTTGTGCGCCTGTTTCCGTAACTGTGGGCGGCCCTGTCTATCGGCCCCATATATGCTTCTGTTTCCACAATATAACCTGAAGCGATCCCTTCCTTTGTTTCTTTCACTAACACACACCCCAACAAAGATTTGGCAAGCTCCAGTGTCGGCTGTTCGTAAAAGGTTGGGGGCATAGGTGTACCTTCCATGATTTCACTTCCTTATCTACATTATCTAATCTATTTGTACCCTACCTTTGCTTATTTAAATCAGGAATCCACGATCGTCTCCTAAGGTAATGGCAGCGGATTCCCCGCTTCGATATTCTCGATTCCGACTACCCTACGCCTCTGGTCCCATTCAAAAATAATCCTATGGCTCATTGTAGTAGTCTCTCCACTGCATTAAAATAATAGTATCAATTGGAAAAACAAACCAAAGTGAGGGATTCGAATGAAGAACGCGTTTGCAGTTATTATTGCACTGCTTGCATTGGGGACGCTCTATGTCATCCTAAATGACAATACATCATTGTTTGCAAAAGAAAGTCAGTCAGGGGAACGGATTGAAGTGACGAATAAAATCAAACATATCGATCTGGATTTGGAAAACAGCGACACAAAAATCATACCCTCAGACAAAAGTGAAGTACAGGTCGATATAGAGGGAAAAGGGACGATGACATTGGCGGGGAACGGAGATACGATTGACGTTGCGGTCAAGCATAAATGGTATGAATGGATTGGATTCAATCGCAAATCAAACGTTACGGTTTATATTCCGAAAGAGTATAAGAACAGCATGGAAATCGACATCGGCTCCGGCAATTTCGTGATGGCGGGAGGATCCCATTCAAAGAAATGGAAGCTGGATGAACTGTCCATCGACATGGGATCAGGTAATATGGAGCTTGAAAACATCGAGACAAATGTGTTCGAACACGATGGCTCTTCAGGTGACCTGGTCGTCAACAGCTTCACAACAAAGGATGGAAAAGTGGAAATCAGTTCGGGGGATGTAGAATTATCAAACTTTGAAGGTCCCCTCGAAGGCGACTTATCCTCAGGGGAATTAACGGTCACCATGGACTCCTTAAAGGGAGACATGACATTCGATGTCAGCTCAGGGGGAGTGAAGCTTGACCTGCCGGAGAAAGCAAGCTTTAAACTGAAGGGGCAGGCGAGCAGCGGAGATATTTCCTGCAATCTTCCTCTAAAAGATCAAAAGATAGAAAATGGGGATATATCAGGGGTTGCAGGCTCAGGGCAATATACCATTGATGTTTCAGTATCCAGTGGAAATGTGGATATATATTAAAGAAGAGTGCCGGGAACATCCCGGCACTCTTTCAATTATTTATGATGGAATGGACATTTCCCTTCAATCGGCTCCACATCGTCCCCAATAAAATACTGCTTCCACTCACGGTGTTCAGGATCCCCGTAATGACTGATATTAGGATGCTTCGGTAAGCCGTCCCATTTTTCGACCCGCTCTCTTACTTTTTCCCTGGACATGATACCCCCCTTGGACGTACCCTCCAAACCTTCAAAAATCCTTCTTGGCTGAAATCCGAGTACTAAGCTATTCCCAAGATCCCTCGTCTTACGCTGCTTGTAGGCAGGAGCATTCCCAAACACGAAGAAAGGTTCCCCTGCAAAGGAAAAAGCCCACAAATGATGATCCGGATCCTCTGGATAATCTTCCGGCCAATCCTCCTTATCCTCACCATGGAGAAACTGCAGGATTCTCCAGAAATAATCCCTGTAATGAGGGACGGACCTCTCCTCCCTTTCAGGTTCCACAAATAAAAAGAAGCCGTGACGGATCAGACGCTCTCCTTCAGGTACATCAAACAAGTCGATGAACTCTTGAATCGTTTGGGGAAGATGCTCCCAATTGTCATGACTGATATAGGAATACCGAAGCTCACCCTTCTTCTCTCCGGTCATCCCGAAGTAACAAGGGAAAGTGCGGTCAGTTACAACCTCATGAAAGTTCTTATATTCTTCTATAACCCATTGAGGGACAATCTCAGGGTTTGTCATATCTTCTTTTGTCAGCAATAAACTGTTCGTTGTCAATTCTTCCACCTCAAATTTATGTCAATGGTATGCTCTTCCCGAATTGTGACAGGTTAAAACAATTACCGACAAAAAACACCTTATTTCTTATTTCCATCATTAAAAAAGGTAAAGCGGAATCCGCTTTACCCTTTCTTTACCTCCGCCCCTAATTCCACTCCAAGTGCCACGATCGATTGATTGATCCTCCACACATAGTAGAAATGGTGAATAAGGTCCATCTGGGACTTACGCCAGCTCGGAGCCTGGGTTTCAATTCTTTCCCGCTCCGGGCTTAAATCCCACATAACGGGAGCACTTCCCTGTTCTTTTAACAATTGTCGAAGTGTCTCGATGTTTTGAGAGATTTTTTCTTCTGTTTCTGAAAACGCACTGCTAAGCTCCTCTGAAACCGTTGCCGGCACCTTTCGATGGGAGGAAGCAAGCAGGTGCTTTGCGTAATAATTAATGGCCGTCACCACTGTGATCCAGCGCCCGACTCCCGACCTCGTCAAAGATCCAGGTCTTTGCAGAAGCGATTGTGCCTCATCCTTGATCGCCTGAAGCTTCTGATCCAGATCAAATGCCTGATCTGTCAATGCTTTATCTTCCGGGACCGTAAAGGTTTTAATATAGGAAGATACATACCCTTCCAGATCCCCAAAGAAATCATCAAAGCTATCGGCGACTTTGTCTTTTGTTCTTTTTGGAAATACAAACGCTGAGACGATCAGGGCAATCACGGCTCCTGCAATCGTATCGATGACACGTGCCCCCATGAGCTGAATGCTGATTCCACCGAGGAGGAGGTCATACATAAAGGCGATCAGCATCGTAATGAATAGGCTCATCAAAGTATAGGAAACCGGGAAAAGATAAAAGGCGAGGAACAGGACCGCAAACAGGAGAACAACCTCCAGCTGTGAATTTCCTGATACAAGGTTTGCGGCACCGAATCCGATGATGGCCCCGATCACCGTCCCGATCGATCGTTGGAAAGCCTTCATATACGTTCTGCCTACCGTTTCAGTCCCGATTTGAACAATAAAGGTCGTAAGCAAGACCCAGTACGGCTGTGCAGGTGCAATCAGCACCCCGACGATAATCGCAAGCGTTCCCGCTACCAGGGCTTGTATCGCTTTACGCGTAGACGGTTTTAAACTTTTGTCATCTTCAGACTCATCTTCTTTGTCTTCTTCCTCCGGCTCAGCATCGCTCTCTACAGTCGACCCCTTGTACTCTGACACATTCAGTGATTCCTGAATCGTAATGGCCGCTTCCAGGACATGATTCGCAATGGACTCGATCCGTCTCAGGAGATACACCCAGCCTTCAGGTTTCTCTTCTTGATTCAAAACCTCTGACAATACCAGACGCAGGGCCTGGATGGCTTTTTCTGCCTCTTCAAGGGAACGGGGATCATAATCCTGGGCGAGTACCTCGGCGTCACGGAGAGAACGAATGACCCATACGAGCAGGCGCCTCAGTTCCATGACCTCCAAAGCTTCCAGGTCCTTCAGCTTTTTCAATGAATCCGTGAGAGTCTGAATGAGCATTTCAGTGTCAAAGACGTATAAACGAAGTTGCGAAGCTTCAATGCCGGGCCACAGCTTCTTTAAATCATTCTCATTAATGTCACCCGCTACGCTTCTAGCATACTCATTCAGCCTTCTTACATTCTGGTCCAATTGCTTCCTCCGCTTACCGCTCGTATTCGGATCCTCTATCATCTTCATTAAGATGGTAAACGTCAAGTTGGATTGAATATGAAACGAACGCATACTCCTTCTTAACATATGGACAGAGTCTTTAAAAATGATGAAGTTATAAAGAAATGCGAACACGAGCCCAATGACGATCCCGAGGTAAAACCATTCAAGATGGGCCACGTCCAGCTGTAAGATCGACGATATATAAATCGACATAAACCCTGCCATTCCCATGGAAAAATAGCGGATGGCAAATCGTGAGAAGTAAAATGCGCTAAAGATGACCCCTACCAATAAAGCGTTCACCACGAGACTGTAGTGGGCAAAGGCCGAACCCAGAGTGATCCCGGAGGCAACTGAAACACCAACCAGCAAGGTCGTTATCTTCTTTTTTCCCGTCGTATCATCCATGACGACAAATATCCCGAGCATCCCTACCATACCTGACACAATGGCCGGGGTGATGGAAGGATGGTCGAACTGCTTCAATAAGAAAAGCATCGTAAATACAGCCGATATCAAGCTGATCGTAGCTTTACCCGCCTGCTGAAATCTTTTTCTGCCGGGATCGGACGCAAGGATCCTCCCCAGCCATATATGTTGTCTATGTAAATGTTTCATATCTCATCAAACCCTTATCTACGAACCGTTTTTCCTTCTCTTTTATCGTACCCTTTCCAATAAAAAAGTAACCTGTACTGCAAGAAGCAGCAGGTTACTCACATTCGCTGGTGCACGAAGAGAACGGAATCTATTTGTATGATTATAAGGGTTTTGGGCGGGTGGGTAAAGGAAAGTGCTCCAATCAACTCTCCCTAGGCCAATACACATAAGTCTCCCTTCCCATGCGGGTTGTGGATTTCCAAAAATCGAGAAAATAGTATCAAGGGAAGATCCTCCGCTTTACAGAATCCATTAAGTAACCGAAAAATCACATTAAGTGTACGATGGGATTTTTCAACTTATAGGAGGGTTAAAAATGAAGATGAGTCGTTTAACGAAACGAATATCAATGGGAGTCATTGCACTCGTATGTTCAATCGGAGTCGCTTTGCCGGCTTCCGCCACCGGAACGGATTCTATGAAACAAGAACCTAAAGGGGCTTATATCCCATCCGGAACACCTGACCTGTCAACACTCAATTCCCCATTCTCCATGAAAGGCTATAAGAAGAATCAGCAAGCTCTTGGTCCTGCTAAACCTTCTTATACCATCGATGTAGACTATAACTCTTCCACTCATAAAGCGACAGGAACCTTAGAAGTGACGTTTAAAAATAATATTAAAAACAACTTAAGCGAATTGTATTTCAATCTTTGGGGAAATGCCGAGGTTTTTAAAGAGAACGGCGGCGGAATGAATGTTTCCAATGTAAAAGTAAACGGGAATAACGCAGCTTTTGAAATAAATGAGACAGCGTTACATATCAAGGAACTTTCTTTGAGCAAAAATAAGAAAGCGACCGTTAGCATGCATTTTGAAGTAAGCCTGCCGGAACAACAGGACCGGTTCGGATGGTACGGCGACACGGTTTCCATGGGGAACTGGTTCCCGATCCTGGCCGTGTATGATGACGAAGGATGGAATGTAGATCCTTACTATCCCTATGGCGAATCCTTCTACTCTTTATCAGGAAAATATGACGTAACCGTTACAACCGACAAAAATCAGGTGATTGCGGCTACCGGAGAAGAAGTAGGCAAAGCAAAGATTACAGGTGATAAAGCCACCCACCGCTACAAAGCCAAGGATGTCCGTGATTTCGCCTTGGAAATGAATCCGAATTACCGGGTGATCTCTACTGAAGTCAACAATATTAAAGTCAATGTCTATTATTCTGAAGAACATTCTAAATATGCTGCCGCCCTCCTTGAATCTGGAGAAGACAGCATCAAGCTCTTCAGTGAAAAATTCGGCAAATACCCTTGGCCTGAGCTTGATATCGTCACGATGGAAGGCTGGTTCGGCGGGATGGAGTATCCACAGCTTGTCATGATCAGCCTTGCAGGAGACCGTCCACTAGATTGGGCTAAGTCCGTCAACGCTCATGAAATCGGTCACCAATGGTTCTACGGCATCATCGGCAATAACGAATACGATGAGCCTTGGCTCGACGAATCGTTTGCCAGTTTCGCCGCCGCTTTATATGATGGGGAACTCGATTCACTTCAAGTTGAACCTACCGAAGAAACGTACTATCACCTTTCCAGCCAGATTTCCGATTTCACGGCAAGAGCCGATGAAGGCGGAATAGGTGCTTATTATTATATGATCTATAATTATGGATCCAGCACCTTGAATGACTTAAGAGAATTGTTGGGTGATGAGGCATTTTACTCAGCCATGCAAACCTATTTCAAGCAGCAGAAATTCGGCATTTCCACCACGCGGGACTTTATCACTTCCATGGAGAAATCAACGGGCAGGGATTTGATGCCATTCTTCAGGGAGCATCGAGTGCTGCTTTCAGATCAGGAATAAAGAAAAAAAACGGTCAGCCCTTAAGGACTGACCGGTTTTCTATTATCAATCCTTACTCAACCGTAACGGACTTTGCCAAGTTACGCGGCTTATCAACATCGCAATCGCGGTGCAGGGCAGCATAGTAAGAGATCAGTTGTAATGGGATGACAGAGATAAGAGGTGTTAACAATGGGTTAACCTCCGGGATGACGAAGCGATCTTCTTCGTCTTCTAAGCCTTTCATGGAAATGATACAAGGGTTTGCTCCACGAGCCACTACCTCTTTCACATTCCCTCTGATGCCTAGGTTTACTTCTTCCTGAGTTGCAAGGGCAACGATCGGTGTACCTTCTTCGATTAGGGCGATTGTACCGTGCTTAAGCTCTCCTCCGGCAAATCCTTCTGCCTGGATGTAAGAGATTTCTTTCAGCTTCAATGCACCTTCAAGACCTACATAGAAGTCGAGTGAACGACCGATGAAGAAACAATTGCGGGTAGTAGCAAGATATTCGCGTGCGATATCTTCAAACTCTTCTTTCGTATCGCAAAGTGCTTCCATCGCAGTAGCCACGATGCCCAGTTCCTGAACAAGGTCAAAGTCCTGGTTGGTTCCGCAAGCCTGTCCGGCAACGTGTGCAAGGATCGCAAGCACTGCAAGCTGAGCTGTGTACGCTTTCGTTGAAGCAACCGCAATCTCAGGTCCTGCATGAAGAAGCAATGTGTAATCCGCTTCACGTGACAGGGTAGAACCCGCTACGTTTGTGATCGTCAATGATTTATGTCCAAGTTCTTTGATCTGGACAAGTACGGCACGACTGTCTGCTGTTTCACCACTTTGTGAGATGAATACGAATAATGGTTTCTTAGAAAGTAAAGGCATGTTGTAGCTGAATTCGCTTGCTACATGAACTTCTACAGGGATCCCTGCGCTCTTCTCGATGAATTGCTTTCCAACAAGGCCAGCGTGGTAGCTCGTTCCACATGCAATGATGTAGACACGATCCGCTTCTTTCATCGCGCCGACGATCGGCTCATCGATGTGAAGCTCGTTGTTCTCGTTTTGGTAAGCCTGGATGATTTTACGCATCACTAATGGCTGCTCGTCGATTTCTTTCAGCATGTAGTGAGGGTATGTTCCTTTTTCGATATCACTGGCATCGATTTCAGCCGTGTAAGGAGCACGTTCCATTACTTCACCGATCAAGTTTTGAATTTCGACCTTTTCTTTCGTTACGATGACCATTTCTTTATCCATCAGCTCAACATATTGATCCGTTACTTGAATCATCGCCATAGCATCACTTGCTACAACGTTGAAGTCTTCTCCAAGACCGACAAGCAGTGGACTTTTGTTTTTCGCTACATAGATCGTTTCATCGTTTTCAGAATCTAAAAGGGCGATCGCATAAGAGCCTTTAAGAAGCATCAGCGTTTGACGGAACGCTTCCTCAACTGTATTTCCTTCTCCCACGATCTTTTCAATCAGCTGTACGATGACTTCAGTATCCGTATCACTCTTGAACGTTACGTCTGTCAGGTATTCGCGCTTCAGTTGGGAGTAGTTTTCGATTACTCCGTTATGAACGATCGTGAATCGGCCTGAATTGCTTTGATGAGGGTGAGCATTCACCTGGCTTGGTACACCGTGGGTAGCCCAGCGAGTGTGACCGATTCCAGTGTTGCTTGATACACTATCATCAACGATTCCGCGAAGGTCGGCAATACGGCCTTTCTCCTTGAACACATGGATCCCTTCGTCGTTTTGAACGGCGATGCCTGCAGAGTCATAACCGCGGTACTCAAGCTTCTCAAGACCTTTTAAAAGAATTTCCTTTGTATCTGAACTTCCAATATATCCAACAATTCCACACATAATTAATATATCCTCCCTGAACATGCAAGGGGGCAAGAACTCTTTTGGGGACAACTTGCCCCCTTATCTCTGTTTGTCATTAGTATTTTAGGTCACTTTTTTCTTCCCTTTGTGCATTAAGTTGCCTTAACGTTTTAAGGACGAAACTTTCGGTTCGGTGACATATACGAACCGGGAGGCATCCGCCGAACACTCGATAAACCTCCACCTCGTCAACTAAACGATCCTTTACGTATCCATCGCTTAGTCCTGGCGCTTTATAGGATTATTACTTACAATCCACCTTTCCTTCTTGAATCACATTCCCATTTTATTTGAAAAACGAAAACAAAATCATCATACACCAGCAGGTTTCCCTTCGTCAATATAAATCTGACAACAACAAGAAGATGTTATCCCATTGTCATGTTCCCGACACAGTACAGTGATAAACCCTTTCATAAGGACCCTACTAATTAAATATGCACAAGAGGCTCATATTGACCCCTTGTGCATGAAAAATCAACTATTCGTTCAGACCCATTTCCTGATCGACGACCTGTACGATTTCATTCACATATCGCTCACAAAGTTCTTCCGTAGGCGCTTCCGCCATTACACGCACCAAAGGCTCTGTTCCGGAAGGGCGTACAAGAATACGGCCGTTTCCGTTCATTTCTTCTTCCACCTTTTGAATGACGTTTTTCACCGTTTCGTTATCTGTCACATGGTGCTTATCCGTCACTCGTACATTCACAAGCTTCTGAGGGAACTTCTGCATCTCCCCGGCAAGTTCAGAAAGTGATTTACCCGTTACCTTCATGATGTTCACCAGCTGGATACCCGTTAAAAGTCCGTCCCCAGTCGTATTGTAATCCAGGAAGATGATATGGCCTGACTGCTCACCACCGAGTGTGTAGCCGTTTTTCTTCATCTCTTCTACAACATAACGGTCCCCAACGGCTGTCTGGATGCTCTGGATGCCGTTCTCTTCAAGTCCTTTATGGAACCCTAGATTACTCATTACAGTGGATACAACGGTAGACTGTTTTAATTGCCCTTGTGATTTCAAGTACTTACCGCAGATGTACATGATCTGATCGCCGTCGACGATCTGTCCGTGCTCATCAATGGCGATGATCCGATCTCCATCTCCATCAAAGGCAAGACCCAGATCAGCGCCTTTTTCTTTCACCATTTCAGCCAATGTTTCCGGGTGAGTGGACCCGACACCTTCATTGATGTTCAATCCATTCGGGGATGCTCCCATTGTGGAAATATCGGCATCCAGATCAGCAAACAGGTGAGTGGCAAGAGCGGATGTAGCACCGTGTGCACAATCTAACGCAATATGTAAACCATCGAAATCTTCGTCCACTGATTGTTTTAAATACTGCAGATACTTCTGACCGCCTTCGAAATAGTCACTTACCTGTCCAAGGTCTGCGCCGGTAGGACGAGGAAGCCCGTCGACGGTTTGGTCCAACAGATCTTCTATTTCACTTTCCTGGTCATCGGAAAGCTTGAAGCCGTCCGGTCCGAAGAATTTAATTCCGTTATCGGCTACCGGGTTATGAGAAGCGGAAATCATGACCCCTGCCTGAGCTCCGAGCGCCTTTGTCAAATAAGCGACACCAGGAGTTGAAATCACACCTAAGCGCATCACTTCAGCGCCTATTGAAAGAAGTCCCGCTACAAGAGCCCCTTCCAGCATGTGTCCGGAAATCCGTGTATCCCGTCCAATCAATATTTTGGGACGTGTAGCATCCTTTGTCAGTACATATCCACCAAATCGGCCGAGCTTAAACGCTAATTCCGGTGTCAATTCGGTATTCGCTACACCTCTTACTCCATCCGTTCCAAAATACTTACCCATTGTCATTCTCTCCTTTTTACAGCTCTTATGCTGATGTGTTCTTTTCTTTAATTTCTACTTTTACCTTTTCTTGCGAAAGGGTCCATTCAACATTCTCCGGCCCTTCCGCTTCTATTTCTACCTCATGTTCCCCGGGTTCGAGCCCTGTAAGATCGAGAGCGAGAGAAAAATCTTCTTTCTTCACACTACTCACTTCTTCGTTCTCACCTTTCAGAGCCACGTCCACTACTCCGTTTTCAGGTTCCATGATGGTGTACTCATATTCGTCTGCCAATCCTTCAGGTTTGATTTCGATCCCGGATAAGCTTTTCTCCTCGGTTGTGTTCACATCAACTGTGACTTTCACTTCTTCGGGAGCCACTTTATTCAATCCTTCCTGGAGGGCCAGTGGAACAGTAATGGTCGAATCCTTCGTGATCTTGGAAAGATCGACTTCTGCCAGGAGTTCTTCCACTGTGTCAAGTACATCCTGCCTTCCAAAGACGGTTGCCTCTTCAGGTTCTACTGAAATCGACTCAAGGGTAGTACCCTTCGGAAGACTTCCCTTTTGCTTAATGGTGACTGGTACGGCCTTACTCGGATTCACGACCGAAACGGTCACATCCACCACTTCAGGATCCACTTGGACATCCAGTTTGTTATAATCCCGGTCTAGTACCTGTACCCTGGCTTCCCTTGTCACATTTTCATTGATCTCTTCATCTACATCGAGTGTGGCAATCACGTAGGCAACCCGCTCTACTTCATTCTTCGAACCTGTCACCTTCACAGATTTCGGATCAACGGCAAGACCTTCTGCCTCATATCCATTCGATAGAATACTCTCATTGAATTTAGGTTCAATGCTGAATTCTTCCGTGACCTTTTCCTGGACGGAAATATTGGCGAAATCAGGGTCGATCTTCACATCCAATTTATCAGAAATGTTCTGAATCTGGATATCCACCCGGTGTTCACCTATTCCGATATCATTTAAATCAACATATACCTGAAAGTCTTTCAGGGTTTTCGTCTGTTGGACAATCGCTTTTGACCCTTCCACGGTCACATTCACCGTATCCGGCAAGCCTGACACTTCCAGGTTCTCACTATCATAGAACACTTCAAGCGGGACATCCTGGATCGTTTCAATCGCATCCTGGGACGTACCGTTACTATTGTTGGCCGTCTTCTGAATATCATCAAAGTTCACGGATAGATAAAGAATGAAGGCTAACATGAGTCCGACGATACGCATGAACCAACGGCTTTCCATGAATTTATCCATTTTCTTTCTTCCCCCTAAAGCTCCATTTTGTTGAGGAAGCATTCGTCTTATCGCCAATGAGTTCTAACGTAAGAATTTCCCTGAAGCGCTCCAGAGAGAGGTCGCGATGCAACTCCCCATTTTTCGTAATGGAGATAGCTCCCGTTTCTTCTGATACAACGATGGTGACACTATCTGTCACTTCACTGACACCAAGTGCGGCTCTGTGCCTTGTTCCCAGTTCCTTAGAGATGAAAGGACTTTCTGATAACGGAAGATAGCAAGCTGCTGCTGCGATTTGATTCTTCTGTACAATCACCGCTCCATCATGAAGTGGTGTATTCGGGATGAAGATATTAATGAGCAGCTGTGACGAAATTTTCGCATCAAGGGGTATACCTGTTTCAATATAATCACTCATCCCCGTCTCCCTCTCAAGAGTAAGGAGTGCCCCAATCCGTCGCTTTGCCATATAGCTTACGGCTTTTGTCATGGATTCAATCATCTGTTCCTGCTCTTCTTCCTCCTGAAGTCCTGTCCTTGAGAACAAACGGCCACGCCCAAGCTGTTCAAGGGCCCGGCGGAGTTCAGGCTGGAAGATGATGATGATTGCAAGGAACCCCCATGTGAGGGCTTGTTCCATCATCCACCCCAGTGTATCGAGACCAAAGATACTACTCAGGCCCCTTACAATGATGATGACAAAAATACCTTTTAATAATTGTACTGCTTTCGTTCCTTTTATCAGCATGATCAGTTTATAGATTACAAACCATACAACGAGTATATCTACAATATCAGAGACATAATCCAGCGCGGAGTAATCCGAAAAAATATCGATAAACGGCATATTACATCCTCCAATAGCTTAATCGAAAGCGTAAGCCGCCATGTGTGGCTTCTCCATTTTCGTAACGTTCCTATTATATCACATTTTATCACTGTCAAATGAAAGACACCCACGGCTTCATGATTCTTTCTATTTCTCTTCATGAACTCACGTTTTTGCATAAAAAAACTGACACGAATATCATAAGTGTCAGCCCTTTAGGGACGGACCTTACATTCCATCCCCTCTATTTTATCCTACTTTTCTTCAAGTTGCGAATTTCCCCAATCCAGCGTGTCTTTAGCCCCTTTTTTGATCTGGTACCAAAGCCACTCAAACGCCTCATCGATTTCGTGGATTTCTCCTGTCACACTGCCTGCAGAAGCCAAATATTGCTTACCATTGATGACTGTCACGTTCCCTGTGACTTTTCCTTCTATTTTCACATCACCATTCCGGACGGTCAGATCACCATTTACGACTTCCCCCTCAGGTACGACAACCGTATGATCCTGAACGACTAATTTAGTATTTTTCGTAAATGAGAAGTCCTCATCATTCCAGGAGGTAAGGAAACTTCCTGTCATAAAGAACAGGAACAGGGCCGCAGCCGTAAGTAGCGGGTGGTGACGGAACCATCTCTGTACACCTACCTTCTTCTTCTCTTTCGGTAATCCCGCCATGACTTTATCTGTAAAGTCTGCAGAAGCACTGATATGAGATGTGCTTTGTACAAACGCAATCGCTTTTTTCAATTCATGGAAATGATGCTGACACTCGCTGCATTCCTGCAAATGATGTTTCAGCTTTTCTTCATTTTCCCTATTTAAGTCTCCATCTAAATAATCGTGCATATAGTCGATGATTTCTTCAGGACAAGGCTTCATATTCACTCACCCTCTCTACAGTGATCGTAATTGTTTTCTGAGAGCTTCCCGCCCTCTATGTACTCTCGTTTTAACCGTTCCTAACGGTAAATCCAGTATTTCGCTGATTTCCTGAAGCGGGAGCTCTTCAATGTATTTTAGAACGATGACCGATCGATATTTCTCCGGTAACTTGGAAATTTCTTTTTGTATGGTCTCCTGCAACTCCATATTCTCCACTTCTTCTTCCGGGAGCTGAACATCAGCAGCCACCTGTGAGTACATGGTCAAACCTTCCGTTCCTGCCACCTCTGCATCCAGGAAGTAATCGGGCTTTTTCTTCCGGATCCGGTCGATACAAAGATTCGTCGCAATCCTGAACAGCCAGGTCGAAAACTTTCTCTTTTGATTAAAAGTTTCGATATTTACATATGCCCTAATAAATGCCTCTTGGGCGATATCCTCTGCTTCATGACGATTCCCAAGCATCCGGAAGCAAATTTGGAACACTTTATCTTTATAAAGCTCGACCAATTCTGCAAAGGCATTTTGATCACCTTTCAATACTTGTTTTATCCGTTTATTCACTAATGCTTCCATTTCACAACCTCCGCTCTATGCGGCTATATTTATATACGTAGTACCCTATCAAAAGGTTTCAATTTTTTTATATTATTATCCTAACAAATTTTTAGGGAAATGTGTTTACATTTATTAGAAAAGGGGTATAAAGGAACTAATATTTCTATTGCGGGAGGATCTCGAAATGAGGAGAAGAATGAATGATTTATTATTTCAAATTGAAGACTGCCGTCGCCAAATGGTCGAACTAGCATTAAAGTCTTCCTTTGCCGATGAGCAAGTAGTTGATTTGAGTACTCGTCTTGACGATCTTTTAAATCAATATCAAGTGGTCAAGCACCATTAAAGGGAAATAGATGAAGGCTGGAATCCTTAGAGGGTTCCAGCCTTTTTTGAAACTAATTATAGTAACTTCTCTCCAAAAAGAGATCCCATTAACGCAACGGCAACCGTAGCCGTCTTATTCTTCTCATCCAGGATAGGATTTACCTCCACGAATTCAGCAGACGTAATCAATCCAGACTCCTCAAGCATCTCCATCGCCAGATGACTCTCACGGTAGCTGATCCCTCCAAGGACAGGAGTTCCTACTCCAGGGGCATCACTTGGATCCAGCCCGTCTAAATCAAGTGATAGATGAACCCCATCCGTTCTTCCCTTCAAGTAATCAATGGATTCTTCCATTACCCTTGTCATTCCCAGGCGGTCGATTTCATGCATCGTATACACTTTGATGCCTTTTTCCTTAATTAACTCTCTTTCTCCTTCATCTAAAGAACGCGCTCCGATGATGACGATGTTCTCTGGCTTGATCTTAGGCGAACTTTGTCCGATACCCGTTAAATCCTCATGGCCGATCCCGAGGCTCACTGCCAGGGGCATCCCATGAATATTTCCGGACGGGGAGGTGTCTCCCGTATTCAAATCACCGTGGGCATCATACCAGATCACCCCTAAGTTCTCATAATGAGGAGAAACCCCTGCCAATGTTCCAATTGCAATACTGTGATCCCCACCAAAGATCAATGGAAAATCCCCGCTGCCGATGACATCATTCACCTTACCGGCAAGCGTTTCACTCGCTTCAGCAACCGCTTTCAAATTTCGTAAATTTGTATCAGGATTATTATGTACACGCTCAGCTTGACCAATCTCGATATCACCCAGGTCCTTGATGTCATATCCGAGATTCTCAAGTCTCTCAACGATACCGGCATAACGAATCGCACTCGGTCCCATGTCCACACCTCTGCGCATTTGACCTAAATCCATCGGTACACCAATAATTGAAATATTTCTTTTCATCAAAAATTCCCCCTATTCAAAATTTACGTCCTGTCCCTATTGTATCCCTAGTAGGACCGATGACTCAACTGGACAGGATTGTGTATATATATGCGTAGGCAGAAGGGTTTTGGTAGTAAGGGTTGTAAGATTATGTAGGAAAGGGGAATCTGCTAGAGAACGGTTTGAAGAACATCAGGGAAATCAAAGTTAACGGGAGAGTCGAATGACGACTGTACTGACGATTTGGATTCGTTTTGAAAATAAAATTCTGTTTTTGAAAATATAAGATGTCGAATTGAAAATAAAACCGAAGTTTTGAGAATAAATCTGTCTAAAATGATAATATCCTTCTGAAAAATAACAAAAAAACCTCAAATCTCCTAAAAGATTCAAGGTCTGATCATGTCGTATGTATAGTTAGTTCGTTATTGCAGATAACTTTGGTGGAGCCTAGCGGGATCGAACCGCTGACCTCCTGCGTGCAAAGCAGGCGCTCTCCCAGCTGAGCTAAGGCCCCATATAGAGAAATTCTCACACCAAGAGATGTGAGAAAATGTGTGATGAGCCATGAAGGATTCGAACCTTCGACCCTCTGATTAAAAGTCAGATGCTCTACCAACTGAGCTAATGGCTCGTAATGGCTGGGCTAGCTGGATTCGAACCAACGCATGTCGCAGTCAAAGTGCGATGCCTTACCGCTTGGCTATAGCCCAATAATTACGTGAATGGCATAAAAAAGGGACATTTATAGGATGTCCATTTTACACTGAAATATACAAAATGGTGGAGGGGGGCAGATTCGAACTGCCGAACCCGAAGGAGCGGATTTACAGTCCGCCGCGTTTAGCCACTTCGCTACCCCTCCAGCTAAAAAACAATGGTGCCGGCAAGAGGACTTGAACCCCCAACCTACTGATTACAAGTCAGTTGCTCTACCAGTTGAGCTACACCGGCATATATAAACTTGTGATGAATCCTGCGTAATGAAAGCAGTTCATGGAAAGATATTTCGCTGACGCAAAAATCTTTGGTGGAGGATGACGGGATCGAACCGCCGACCCTCTGCTTGTAAGGCAGATGCTCTCCCAGCTGAGCTAATCCTCCACTATGTAAAATTAAATTCTTCTTGAAAGAAAATGGTGACCCATACGGGATTCGAACCCGTGTTACCGCCGTGAAAGGGCGGTGTCTTAACCGCTTGACCAATGGGCCGGTTTGTAAAAAAAATAAAAGCTTCCAACCGGGCTCGAACCGGTGACCTCTTCCTTACCATGGAAGCACTCTACCTGCTGAGCTATGGAAGCAATGGCTCCGCAGGCAAGATTCGAACTTGCGACCGATCGGTTAACAGCCGATAGCTCTACCACTGAGCTACTGCGGAATGATTTGGCCTGGCGACGTCCTACTCTCGCAGGGGGAGATCCCCCAACTACCATCGGCGCTGAAGAGCTTAACTTCCGTGTTCGGCATGGGAACGGGTGTGACCTCTTCGCCATTATCACCAGACATATTGCTTACAATGACAAATATTATTATATAATATTTTCGGTAAAAATCAAGGTATAAATGAAAATTTATTCCCTGAAAACTAGATAAAGAATTGATGTCAAGAAAGCCGAATATCGACCAATTGTTGTTCATATAAATATGACTCTTTGTGGTTAAGTCCTCGATCGATTAGTATC
>NZ_JBANLY010000024.1:0-48219 GCF_037046045.1 Rossellomorea sp. LJF3
TGGCCTTCCAGATACTCGGTGACAAGTTTTAGTTTAAATTCTTCACTATATTTAGCCATAAAAACACCCCCAAAAGTTAGTTTTCTACTCTAACTTTTGGGGGTCGATACCAACGTGTCCCCGGGAGTCTCCCCCATCTTAATCGTGTTACATCAATACATTTTGAACGAGGCTCGTCTTCAAGCTTTCGTACACTTCCTGCCAGACCCCTCTATCCTTGATGTATTGAGAGGTCAAGCGCTGGATCATCTCTTTCTGTTTTTCAGGGAACAGTTCATGATCCCTCGGTGGAAGCTTCGCCCGCTCATCATCGACGATCTTTTTCACCATGGGAGCTCTCGGCCCCCACACCAGCTTTTCCTGACCTTCCTTATCAATAAAAATAAAGATCGGAATCGCCCTCGACGTCCCATTGGTCAGATATTGATCCATCAGTTCAAGATTTTCATCCCTCAAAATCATGCGAACGTCCAGATTGGCCGCCTCGGCAACAGTAAGAAGGATCGGGATGTTCAGCATGGCGTCACCGCACCAATCCTCCGTTATGGCAATCACCCGTAAAGATTGCTCTCCCAGTTGATTCAACAAATCTACGTCTTCTCGCGGAATCTTAAAGCCCTTTCGGATGGCTTCTGTATTTTCTTTATGAGCACTCATATTTTCTATGTATTCTTCCGGTGTCATTCCTTTATCAAACCATTGTTCCAAGTTCATTCTTTTTCCTCCTCCAGTGGTTCTCAGGCAGTGAATCACTGTGTTCTTTTCTTGGAAATTCTCTCTCTAGCATATGCATGTTCCTCGTAATCTACAAGTGAAAGTCAGATAGAATCCAATCAAAATTTCAATTGTACGATTATGCCTGTAGGAATATAATATAAGAAAAGCAACTTCGTGAACAGGTTCGAATGAACTGCTCCCCGGTGATTAATTTCCATCTAAAAAAAGGAATAGCGAAACCGCTACTCCTTAACCATTTTTCCAGAGGGGGATGGAATTAGGTAAGTATGGAAAGAGGCATCTCTTTCTTGCATCTTTCCCTGACAGAAAAAAAGCTGACTCAATTGTCAGTTTCATCCTCTCATTTTTTGGTTACATTAAATGGATATAGGACGACTCTTTCCATTGAACCATCTTAGACATCCTGTGATTTTTCAATTATTTTTGTCACTTTATTGTAGTAGTAGTTCAGCTCGACTAAGCTATCTGCCTCCCTCAGCCGCTTAAGGTAGTGGTTCGCTTTTTCATAATCTTCTGGTGGCAGTTCAACCTTGATTCTTTTTTTCTTCCACTTCGCCAACAGGTTTCACCTCATTATGGTTTGGAGATCCTCCCTTAGAGGTCGGTTCGAGCTGATAATGAGATAGCTCTTGAATATAGGATGCTTTGGTCGCTGCTAAATTCTGTTCAATTTTTCGAGTGATGACGGAACTTCCCCCGATTCCTGATAATAAACTGATATAGATGACATACCAGATCGGGACTGTTTCAACCACCGGTAACACGGACAGATACCCTGCCAGAACGCCTATGATAATATCCTTCGTTGAGCCAAAAAGATAATGTTTCTCACCCTGGTCATCAATAAATTTTCGTGGGAAAGTGAAATGACCATTTTTGAAAACCAGAATATGTCCTAAGCCCCCAATACCACCCATCAACATTGGCAACAAGATCACTTCGAATAAGGACATTCTATCCACCCTCTGGAATCATTTACTATTATTATATATTATTTACAGAAAATTCAGAATAGATATTTGGACGCAATTTTGTCCACTAAAGGAGCGCCATTATGCGAAAAATTGTGATGAAAGTCTCGTCAATCGACAAACTTCGATTTCAAAACTATATGATGCAGCTAAAAAGGGCTGAATCGAAAGTAGAAGCCGATACGTACTACCGCCTTGCCAAACAGATCCTGGAGAAAGCGAAAAGGAAGCAAATGTGATGATTCCTCACTGTACTTCCTTGTAAAAACACAAAAAAGAAGAGCCATTACAGCCCTTCTCTCCTCTCTACCTGTTTAGTTGACGCCTACCGCATTATACGCAGCATTCACACTTGCCACTTCAGCACTTCCTGCACCATATAAATCCGTTGCTGCCTGAACCGCCGCTGAACGCAGCTGGCTGTAGTTGGATGATGGTGTTAAATACTGAGTCAGGGCACGATAATAGATCTTCCCGGTCTTGGCCGTTCCGATTCCCGTCACCTTCACACCATAGTGTGTACCACCTTGACTTAACAGGTATGCAGCCTTATTTCCGATTCCGCTGTTGATATGAACCCCGCCGTTATCCTGCGTACCTGTGTATCTTACTGAATAGTGATCGGGATCACCGTACTTCGCTGGATCAGACATGGAACGGAGGGCATCACCACTCTTATTTGGTGTGTAAATATCTTCCCCGATCTCCCAATCCGGATTGTTATTTGCGTCGTACTCTACCAATGTTCCAAAAATATCGGACATAGATTCATTGATGGCCCCTGATTCATTTTGATAGATGAGATCGGCTGTTGTATCCGTCACGGCATGTGTCAGCTCATGGGCGATGACATCAAGTCCGCCGGATAATGATACGAACGTCGATCCATCTCCATCACCGTAAACCATCTGTTGACCATTCCAGAATGCGTTATTATAGTTTCTACCGTAATGGACAGTCGATTTCAAGGCTGCTCCATTGCCGTCATAGCTATTTCGATTATGGGTATTCTTATAATAATCATACGTCGTTCCTGCATAGTAATGTGCATCTACTGCCGCTGCGTCGTAACTTGCGTTAAATAGATTATCGCTGTCTGCCCACAGTGAGCCCGGAAGACGGGTACGGTTTGATCCATCATAAGTGAAAATGCCATTCCCTCTCGTACGATCCTGTAAATAATAGGTTGAAGAAGAAAGGTACGTATTGAGTGATTTCGTATCTCCTAATACGCCCTTACCGGAACCGACAGTATCCGTACCTCCAGTGGCACCTCCACCGCCGCCTGGCTTACCGGCTCCTTTACCCGCTTCATGGATTTCATTCACCTTGGCAAGGATATCACCTGTGACAGCATCCACGAAATAATTCCAGTTCCCAGGCTCCGGTGCCAGGAAATTATAGTTTACGAGATATGCATAATGAGCTTCACCGTCTTTCACATAGATCACTGATTCGGATTTCGGGGCGTATTCATAATCAGGCTGGCTGCCCACTGCCTTAACCAGATCCTTTTCAGCTGAAGAAACGGCTTCTTTTTTAGATAGTTTCTTCGTTTGTTTCAGGTTTTGTTTCTCATCAAGGCTCGCTGCCGGCGCTCCTGATAGAGCTGTGAGCACCCCTTCTTTGTTTACGTGTGCAGTCAGGACAGCCCCATAAACAGGAGTTCCCTTATATACTTGCTGGATGCGAAGATATGTAAATCCTAGATCATCCTTCTGCTTTTCTACTACTTTGAACGATAATTTAGAATCACCTTTAAACTTGAACGTCTTTTGTTTGTCTGTTAAATAATCAAATACAACTGTTTCCGGAGCCTTTGAAGATGCCTTCGTCAATTGACCCGAAATAAATTGAGGAGTTCCCATCTGCGAATTGAAATTCACCTTTTCACTCACATTTGAAGCTCCAAATGCTTCCGAGGCCAAGACCGGACTCATCATCAACCCAGCTGTCAATCCTAATGCAACGACTTTTTTCTTCAATTACAACACCTCTTTGAAAGAATTTTCAAACTATTAAGAACATTAGATATACTATAATACAAGCCTCCAACATTACGAACGAGCCGAAAGACCTAAAATTCATCTTTTCCAACATCGGGTTAAATGACCTACACAAAACGGGCAAAAACCACTTTGGTCAGGAAAATTTGAACAATAAAAGAGGGACGGACCTTGAAATATCTCAAGGTCCGTCCCTCTTCCACATAGGAAAGCCCCCTGAAAACCAAATGTTTTCGGGGGGCTTCATGAACAATATTATCGTTTTTGAATTTCTTGAAGCAATAATTTGTTTACCAGCGGCGGATTTGCCTGTCCTTTTGTCGCTTTCATGATTTGACCGACAAGGAAGCCGATGGCGCGGTCTTTTCCGTTCTTGAAGTCTTCGATGGATTGTGGATTTGCATCAAGCGTTTCCGTCACGATCTTGAGTAGTGCACCTTCATCAGAAATTTGAACAAGGCCTTTGTCTTTCACGATTTGCTCAGGATCTCCACCGTTTTCCACTAATTCCTTGAACACTTTCTTCGCAATCTTGGAAGAAATCGTCCCTTTTTCAATCAACTCGATCATGCCTGCCAGTCCTTGAGGAGTCAGCTTAACATCTTCCAGTTCCTTTTGCTGTGCATTCAGGTATGCCGAAACTTCACCCATCAGCCAGTTGGAGGCAAGCTTCGCATCTGCACCTGCTTCAACGGTATCCTGGAAGAAATCAGACATTTCCTTCGTCAATGTCAGAACCATGGCATCGTACGCAGGTAAGCCAAGCTCTTCTACATAGCGCTTTTTACGCTCATCCGGAAGCTCAGGGATCTCTGCACGGATGCGGTCCATCCACTCTTGGTCGATGTGAAGATGCAGTAGGTCCGGTTCAGGGAAGTAACGGTAATCATCCGATCCTTCTTTTACACGCATAAGGATCGTTTTACCCGTCGATTCATCGAAACGAAGTGTCTCCTGTTGAATCAACCCTCCAGATAAAAGTACTTTCTCCTGGCGGACGATTTCATACTCCAATCCTTTTTTAACAAAGTTAAAAGAGTTCAGGTTCTTCAGTTCGGCTTTCGTTCCAAACTTCTCCTGACCGATTGGGCGCAGGGAAATATTGGCGTCACAACGAAGGGATCCTTCTTCCATTTTACAGTCTGAAACACCTGTGTATTGAATGATGGATTTCAACTTCTCAAGGTATGCATACGCTTCTTCAGGAGTACGGATATCCGGCTCGGATACGATCTCAATCAGTGGCGTTCCTTGACGGTTATAGTCGACAAGGGAATAGCCGTCGCCTGAGTGAGTCAGTTTCCCCGCATCTTCTTCCAGGTGAAGACGAGTGATCCCGATGCGTTTCTTCTCACCGTTCACTTCGATTTCAATCCAGCCATTCTCTCCGATCGGCTTATCAAATTGAGAAATTTGGTAGGCTTTCGGATTATCAGGATAGAAATAGTTTTTACGGTCAAACTTTGTATCCGTGGCGATCTCACAGTTCAATGCAATCGCGGCTTTCATACCGAACTCAATGGCACGTTTGTTCACGACCGGAAGAACACCAGGGTATCCTAGGTCGATCACGTTCGTGTTTGTATTCGGTTCTGCTCCGAAATGGTTCGGTGCTGGAGAAAACATCTTACTGTCCGTTTTTAATTCTACGTGGACTTCTAGTCCGATTACTGGTTCAAAGTTCATTGATTTCACCCCTTACAGTTGTGGTCTTTTTGTATGGAAATCTGTAGCCTGCTCGAATGCATGGGCTACGCGATAAATCGTGCTTTCGTCAAAATGCTTACCGATGATCTGCAGTCCAAGGGGCAGTCCTGTTGAAGAGAATCCACAAGGAACCGAGATTCCCGGCACGCCTGCAAGGTTTACTGGGATCGTTAAAATATCATTGGCATACATCGTTAATGGATCATCGATTTTTTCCCCGATTTTAAACGCCGGAGTCGGTGTTGTCGGTCCGATGATGACATCATATTTCGCAAATACATCTTCAAAGTCTTTTTTGATCAGCGTACGGGCCTGTTGTGCTTTCTTGTAATAAGCCTCATAGTAACCTGAGCTGAGTGCAAACGTTCCAAGCATGATACGACGCTTCACTTCATCCCCGAAGCCTTCTGCACGGGTTTTCTTGTAAAGATCAAGAAGGTTCTCTGCGTTCGGAGTACGGTATCCGTAACGAACACCATCGAAGCGTGCAAGATTGGCAGACGCTTCCGAAGATGCTAGTAAGTAATACGTTGAAACCCCGAATTTAGAATGAGGAAGGGAAACCTCTTCCCATGTAGCACCCATGCCTTCCAACACGTTCAATGAAGCAAGAACGGCCTGGCGGGCTTCTTCCCCGACACCTTCACCTAAATATTCTTTCGGAACAGCAATTTTCAAGCCTTTCACATCACCTGTAAGGGCTTCTGCATAATTCGGAACCTCTACATTCGCTGAAGTTGAATCATTCGGATCAAGACCGGCGATTGCCTGCAGCAAGTACGCGTTGTCTTCTACATTACGAGTGATTGGTCCGATTTGGTCAAGAGATGAAGCAAATGCCACAAGACCGAAACGGGATACACGTCCGTATGTCGGTTTTAATCCGACAGTACCCGTGAATGCCGCCGGCTGACGGATCGATCCACCTGTATCTGAACCTAGAGAGAAAGGTACTTCCCCAGCTGCAACGGATGCTGCTGAACCACCTGAAGATCCGCCTGGGACCGTTTCAAGATTCCATGGGTTGCTCGTCTTCTGGAAACCGGAGTTCTCCGTAGAGGAACCCATCGCAAACTCATCCATATTCAATTTACCGATCGTAATCGTATCGGCACTATGTAATTTATTGATGACCGTCGCATCATAAATCGGATTGAAGTTTTCAAGGATTTTACTTGCACAGGTCGTGCGAAGACCCTTTGTCACGATGTTATCCTTGATTCCGATCGGCATTCCGAAAAGAAGGCCTTTACTTTCATCCGTACCAAGCTTCGCGTCCATTTCCTTCGCTTTACTGCGGGCATTCTCTTCATCCAATGTTAAAAATGCCTTTACTTTGTCTTCCACGGCATCGATTCGTTTGTACGACTCGTCTACCAGATCTGTGACAGAAACTTCTTTCTTATATAAAAGCTCATGAAGCTCTGATAATTTATGGTCAAATAATGACATGAGGTCCCCTCCTTAGTCCAAGATCGATGGAACACGAACTTGTCCATCTTGTTTGTCTGGTGCGTTCTTCAATACTTCTTCACGTGGCAGTCCTTCAACAGGCTTATCTTCACGCATCACGTTCTTCATATCCAGTACATGACTCGTTGCTTCCACATTTGAAGTATCCAATTCATTCAGCTGCTCGGCAAACCCGATAATCGCATCCAGCTGAGTCGTAAACTTCTTCGCTTCATCCTCTGTGATGGCTAGTCGTGCAAGGTGTGCAACATGCTTTACCTGCTCTTCAGAAATTCTAGACATCTTCTTCACCTCCGTATATGTTCGAACACTCACAATACTATTGATAATACCAAAATTCGCTTCATTAAAGCAACTATGATAAGAGATAACCATTGTTAGGGGCATGGCTGATTCTTGTCCATACCTCCGTCTATTCTATCACGAAATGAGGGGTGGGTGTGATTTTGTGAGGAACGCTGGTATAGACTAAGCGTCCTGAATAAATGATAGGGGTGGATTGTCTTTTTTAGCTGGGGAGTGGTTCTTCAAGGTGATACATGGACGGTTTGGCATGGATTCTATGACATTGAAATCTTCCTTCGCGGGAGGATCATGCGGGATTTTCCGGGCGGGGTCTCTGCTAATTGATGGAGGAAAAGGTTGTCAATACGGGCCACGGGAATTAGATTGCGTCATTTTGGACGTTGATTGCGTCATTTTCCAGATAATTGCGTCGTTATTTTATTTATTGCGTCATTTACCCAATTAATTGCGTCTTTTTTCTTTTCAATCGCGTTAATTACCATATAATGGATGTAATTGCACTTTTCAATCTTCCAAATAAAGGACTCCCCCTCCCCGAAACCGAATCTATAAAAAGAGGTGATTTCATGAAAATATACAGTTTCAAACAAAATACCGGAAAATCCATTCACCAATTCAACAGTCAAAACGTTATGATCCATCCTTTACTGAAGCCAGATGATCCATTCCAAATCGGGTATTTTTATTTAGAGGAAAACAGCGTGCTGGGCATGCATCCAGCCATGTGCGATCAGCTTCTGATGATCACGTCAGGACGAGGCTGGGTGAGGCTCGAAGGAGGAGAAAAAATCATGGTGGAACCGGGCATGGCCGTCTTTTGGCAGGAGGGTGAAATGCATGAATCCGGATCCGAAGATGGTATGACAGCCATTGTAGCCGAAGGAAGCAGTCTCGACCCCGAGCGATACCTCCCTGCGGACTAAAGCATTCCATTTGCTTCCTTTCCTCCATTTGATTACCTTTAAATAGAGTACTTAAATGGAGAGGGTTTTCACAATGCATCCAATTCTACTAGCCTTCATAGCGGGTGTGATAGGCGGCGGGCTGTTCACGGTCCTGCATCTCCCCCTGTCCTGGCTTCTAGGTTCCATGGTTTCAGTCTTTCTCATCAACAAATGGACAAAATTTGAGCTTGCCTGGCCGTCTTATCTCCGGGATCTTGGATTAATCATCGTCGGCTATGCCATCGGGCAATCGTTCAGTCAGAAAACGATGATTGAAATCTTCACTCAGCTTCCTTCCATGCTCACGATGACGGTTGCGATAATCGCCTTCAGTATGGTCCTTGCTTACATTACGTCCAAAATGACAGGAATAGGTTTGTCTTCAACGGTTACCGGTAGTATACCTGGTGGGCTTTCCCAAATGGTGGCTCTCGGGGAGGAGATGAAGGATATTGACTTAACCGTCGTGACGATCCTTCAGGTCATCCGGCTACTGTCTGTCATTTTCGTGGTACCGTTCCTGGTGTTCAGTCCCCTTTTAGCTGGAGGAGGAACGGGTCCAGGTCCTGCCGCGGGTCAATTTGAGATTCCTTCTTTTCACTGGGGGTTTGTCCTTTTTTTCATGATTGCCATTGCAGCAGGCTTCATGGCTAGAAGAATCCACCTGCCTACCCCGACTTTACTTGGTCCGATCCTGGTGATCGGCGGCTTCATGGTGGCTGAATTGCCGGTCCCGCATATGCCCGGACTGTTCATTATTCTGGCTCAATTATCTCTGGGTATTTATTTTAGTTTCATGATGAATTTCTCGTCATCCAAATCGATGGGCAAGTTCATCTTATGGTCGTTATTTACTTCCCTGTGCCTGCTTTTAGGTTGTGTGGGACTAAGCTTTTTATTAAGCCGCTGGCATGATGTGTCTTTTTTGACTGCGTTCATTAGCATGGCTCCCGGCGGCATGGCAGAGATGGCACTGGTCGGACAAGCCGTCAACGCAGATCTTTCCATCATTACCGGATACCATTTATTCCGGATTTTATTTATTCTGTTCATCATCCCAGCGATTTTGAAAGGGCTTTTTAAACTGTCGATTTTTCAAAAAGGCCATCACGATTAGAAAAGCTTATTTTTAATCGATGAAAATAGGCTTTTCTTTGGCTTCGACTTTGCTTCAATCACTTTCTCACTTTTTTTCTGCACATAGATCTCTTCCTGATCAATGGCATGATCATAAGCGAGGACGAGTCCGATATCCGTCTCGATCTCCTTATTGGTCACCATGGAAAACGACACGTGATACGTATCGGCAAGCTTGATGTATTTAGATAAAAAGGTATAGCTCATGTTACCATTCAGTAAAAGTTTTGCATCAGGATGCCTCTTCAAATGATCCTGAACTTCCTTGTATATTCCCTTTTCCCTCACCTGGCTTTGGGTAAGGGCAATGACGATCCGCTCTCTCAGGGTCCCCAGAAACTTCCTTCTTTCATCAGGCTTGGTTTGTTTTTGCCCATATATTCCATTTTCCAAGTAATCATCTATGGTTGGCTTACTCAAAAGCATTGCACCTCCAAAACGTCTTATTACAGTTTCTCCTACACTATATGTTTACATGTGTTCATTTGGTTCTGTCCCATTTTCTCTTATGGGAATGCTTTCAGGCAACTAAAAGGGTCCGCTCTGAAATGTGAGCGGACCCTTTGCCATTTATATAAACAATGATTGTAAAATCGCCTTCTGGACATGCAATCGATTCTCCGCCTGTTGAAATACAGCGGAACATGGACCGTCGATGACGGCTGCAGTGACTTCTTCTTCCCGGTGTGCCGGAAGACAATGAAGGAAGGTCACATTGGGAGAAGCATGACTCAGCAGCTCTTCGTTCACTTGGTATCCCTTAAAATCCTGGAGGCGCTTGAACGCTTCCTCTTCCTGCCCCATACTGGCCCAAACGTCCGTGTAGACGACATCAGCAACCTTAACCGCTTCATTCGGGTCATGGGTCAGGGTAAAACTCCCTCCGCTTTTCATAGCCAGATCCACCGTTTTCCCTATGATATCTTCCTTCGGTTCGTACCCTTCAGGACAGGAAACGACGACCTCCATCCCAAGCATGGCACAGAGGATCATGAAGGAGTGGGCCACGTTATTGCCATCCCCGATATAGACGACCTTCACCCCTTTCAACGTCCCCTTGGTTTCCAGGATCGTGAGGACATCGGCCAACGCCTGGCATGGATGATACGTATCGCAAAGACCGTTGATGACGGGGACATTCGCATACTCTGCCAACTCTGTCACTTTCTCCGTCTCGAACGTACGGATCATGATCCCGTCCACATAAGAAGACAGGACGCGTGCTGTATCCGCAATCGACTCCCCTCTTCCAAGCTGGATATCGCGGGAATTCAAATAGATGGCGTGACCTCCCAATTGGAGCATTCCCGCTTCAAATGACACCCTTGTTCTGGTGGATGACTTTTCAAAGATCATTCCGAGAGTCTTTCCTTCGAGGCTCTTTGAATAAGGGTTTTCCTTCAAGTACTGAGCCAATGATAAGAGTTCATGGACCTCCTCCGCCGTATAATCGAGCCACGTGACGAGGTCTCTTCCTTTTAACGACATTTTCTCCGGAGATGGTGCAATAGTTGAATGGTTCATACTCGGCTCACTCCCTGAATGGATTTTGAATGGACTAAAGGCTTCGGCTGGACGTGTGCGTTCTTGCTCCGCATGAAGGCTTGCAGGGTTTCCGCTTCGGTTATGACGGTGACACCCGCTTCCAATGCAGCGATTCTTCTCTTCTTCATCGTGTCCGTTTCCTCATCATTGAAGTAGACACATGCATGATCGGTTTGGATCCATTCACTGAATAATGCTTCTTCAGCCGTTTGATATTGCTTAATCTCTGTCTGCTCACAATCGACGTACATGGTTCCCCCTGCTCCAACTCCCCCATGCAGCTCTTCAAATACTTTGTATAGAGCTTCTTCAACGGTTTCCCCTAGACATAGACCTTCTCCCGTCGACTTCATATTCGCACCGAGGATCTGATCGATCTCAGGTAAAGCATGGGATGAGAACACGGGATACTTCACCCCGACTCCTTTTATTTCGGGAGGAGGGTCAAAAGCATCGATGGTCAAACGCTCCCCGCACATGAGATCCGTAGCCATATCGATCAACGGAAAACCAAGGATCTTACTGACTATCGGTACGGTGCGGCTGGCCCGGGGGTTGACTTCCAATACATACACATTTTGATTCTGCAGCAGGAATTGAATATTCATGATCCCTTTATACTGAAGCCCGGATACGATTTTACGGGCATACTCTTCAATCGTCTCCTTGATTTCCCCTGATAGAGATTCGGAAGGGAAGATGGACATGCTGTCCCCTGAGTGGACGCCGGCCCGTTCGATATGTTCCATCACACCAGGCACATAGACGTCTTCCCCGTCCCCTACAAGATCGATTTCCACTTCCCGGCCTTCTTTAAATTCATCTACCAATATAGGGAAATATTCTTCATCTGCGGTTTGGATGAAGCGCTGCATTTCCTCAAGGCTCTTCACTTTCACCACCCCTTTGCCTCCGATGACATAAGAAGGGCGGCATAGAAGAGGGAAGGCCAGGTTTCCGGCAACAAGCATCGCTTCTTCTTTACTGTGGCATATGTCCCCTTTCACACGGGGGATCATGCATCCATCAAGGAGTTGATAAAAACGCTCCCGATTTTCAACCCGGTCAATGATATCGGATGAGGTTCCGAGCAGTGTGATTCCTTCTCCTTCTAACATACGGGCAAGGTTCAACGCCGTTTGTCCACCGAATTGAACCAGTACGGTATCGACCCTCTCATGCTTGATGATGGCAAGGACCGATTCTTTCGTAAGTGGTTCAAAGTATAATCTGTCTGCGGTTTCATAATCGGTACTGACGGTTTCGGGATTGTTATTCACCATGATCGTGGTGTACCCGTGCTCTTTCAAACGCTTGATGGCCTTGACGGCGCTGTAGTCAAATTCGACTCCCTGACCGATCCGGATCGGTCCCGCCCCGATGATCAGGACTTTTTTCTCCCCTGGTAAAGTCTCGATTTCATTTGTCCCATAATACGTCGAATAGGCGTAGTTCGTAATGGCCTCAAACTCGCCGGCGCAAGTATCGACCATTTTAAATGCAGGAACGATTCCTTCTTCCATTCGCAAATCGACGATAGACGCTTCAGCCATTCCCGTCAGCCCGGCAATGGTACTGTCCTCAAACCGTAACTCCTTCGCTACTTTCAATAGCTCTGCACTGAATGAAGAGCTTCTGAGCTTATGTTCCATATCAACAAGATTGCTCATCACCGACAGGAACAGCTTATCAATCCCCGTCATTTCGTGAAGGGAATCGATGGATCGTCCACCTCTTAACAACTCCATCAGTTCAAAGAATCGTGAATCCGTCGGCGTAGCAACCTTTTTCTCCAATTCATCCAATGATAGACCTGCCATATTCCCATACAGGCTCTCCAGTGAAAGGTCCAAGGATTGAAGCGCCTTTTGAAACGCCGCCTCTAATGAGCGCTCGATCGCCATCACTTCTCCCGTTGCTTTCATCTTCGTTCCGAGGACCCTGTTCGCTTCAGGGAATTTATCGAACGGCCATCTGGGGAATTTCACGACTACGTAATCAAGGGCAGGTTCAAAGCTTGCATAGGTGGTCCTGGTCAGGGGATTGATGATTTCATCCAATGTGTAGCCGACCGCAATCTTCACTGCTACTTTGGCGATGGGATAGCCCGTTGCCTTGGATGCCAGGGCAGATGACCTGCTCACCCGCGGATTCACTTCAATGACATAGTATTGGTTGCTGTTAGGGTCTAAAGCAAATTGTATATTGCATCCACCCACTACTTCTAATGCGCTTACGATATCAAAGGCGGCCGTACGGAGCATATGAAACTCCCGGTCTGTCAACGTCTGGGACGGGGCCACGACGATGGAATCCCCCGTATGGACCCCTACCGGATCGAAGTTTTCCATATTGCAGACCGATATACAATTTCCTTTCGAATCTCTCATCACTTCATACTCGATTTCCTTGAAACCGGCGATGCTTTTTTCCACAAGCACTTGATGGATCGGACTCGCTTTCAAACCGGATAGAACGAGTTTTTTGTATTCCTCCATACAGGAAGCGATCCCGCCCCCTCTCCCGCCTAACGTATAAGCAGGGCGGACGATGATCGGAAGGGCAATCTCCTTAGAAAAAATCAGGGCCTCTTCCAGGTCATGGACGATGCTGCTTTCCGCCGTCGGGTGACCCAAAGCTTCCATTAACGACCGGAACTTTTCTCTGTCCTCCCCTTTTTGGATCGAATCAACGGACGTACCGAGCAGTTTCACACCGTACTTCTCAAGCACCCCTTTCTCATGGAGACCGACGGCAAGATTCAAGGCGGTCTGCCCACCGAGACTCGCCACCAACCCTTGTGGTCGTTCCTTTTCGATGATGGCCGTCAAGGTTTTTACGGTCAGAGGTTCACAATACACTGTGTCGGCATAAGCGGTATCCGTCATGATCGTGGCCGGATTGTGATTCACAAGGACTACATCATAGCCCTCTTCTTTCAGGGCAAGACACCCTTGCGTGCCGGAATAATCGAATTCAGCCGCCTGCCCGATGATGATGGGTCCCGATCCGATGATCAGGATTTTTTGAATACTGGAATCTTTAGGCATACAATTTCTCTCTCCCCGGTTGTTTAATCGAATGATAGAATTGCTGGAATATCCACGAAGCATCTTCCGGTCCGGGACGTGCTTCGGGATGGAATTGAACGGAAAGGATCGGCTTACTATTATGCTGAAGGCCTTCAAGGGAACCATCATTGACGTTCATAAATCGTGGCTCAAGCCCTGTCCCGATTAAACTGGCTTGATTCACGACATAATTATGGTTTTGCGATGTGATGAACACCTCACCCGTCTTGTTGTCTATGACCGGGTGATTCGCCCCTCTGTGCCCGAATAACAATCGATCCGTTTCCCCTCCCAGTGCAAGGGCGATCAATTGGTGACCCAGGCAGATTCCGAGTGTCGGCATTTGCAGGATTTTCTCTTTCAGCTGTGGTAAGAAGGACATCATTTCCTTCGGGTCCCCAGGGCCGTTGGATAAAACCAGTCCGTCCACATTCAGCTGATCCAACTGCGCGATTTGGTGATACGGGATGACCGTCACGAGACAATCCATTTTCAACAAGCTTGATACGATCGATTTTTTTACACCAAAATCGACGACGGCGATATGCTTGCTGCCGCTTCCCGTTTGAAACATTTCTGAAGCAGCGACTTTTTCGATTTGACCGGTGAGTGTTTCCTCCTCAGGCAGCATTTCTGTATATGAAATGCACGCATTTTGACTTCCCTCATGACGGATCTCTTTTACAACCTGTCTCGTATCCACCCCTGTCATGAAAGGAATCTTCCATTTTTGAAGATAATCCTTAAGGGACGAAGCCGCTTTATAGTGGGAAAATGATTCAGCTGAACCGAGCATGACGACCCCTTTCACCTGGGGCTTCCCGCTTTCGAAATCGTCTTCATTCACACCGTACTGGCCGATGAGAGGATAAGTGAAAACGACGATCTGATCCTTATAGGAAGGGTCCGTCAGCACTTCCTGATACCCTGTCATTCCTGTGAAAAATACAATCTCACCCTGAACGGGGCCCTCTTCCTCCATCATGACTTCCCCTGTAAAGGTGCTGCCGTTTTGCAAACATAAATAACCTGTCATGAGTTGACCTCCTATGAATAAATAATTACATTAAGGTATTTTTATACATTCATCACGAAAAAAATTTAGTAGACTCCGGTTGATTGGTGTTGCTTGATTGTATGGATCAATATTTGAAGAGCCTGATCGAGTTCAGCATGGGTAACCGTCAATGGTGGTAATAACCGGATGACATGTGCTCCTGCCGGAAGGGTCAATAATCCATTATGCCGGAGCTCGGCAATGATATCACTCACTTCCTGATCGAAAGAGATACCGATCATAAAACCGATCCCTTTTACTTCCTGGACCATGTGATATTCCTGAAGCTTGAGGTTCAGTTGTTCCATGAAATACTTCGATTTATGTTGAACCTCTTTCAGGAATCCATCTTCGAAAATCGTTTCCATGGTTGCTTTCGCTGCCGACATCGCTAACGGATTCCCTCCGAATGTCGATCCATGCGTTCCTTGTGAAAAGGATGGGACGAGTACTTTCTTCCCCATCATGGCCCCCACCGGAAACCCGCTACCGAGTCCTTTTGCAGCCGTGACGATATCCGGATCTAGTGAATAGTGCTGGTAAGCAAAGGGCAGTCCCGTCCGTCCCGCCCCTGTCTGGACTTCATCGATGATGAGTAACGCATCCAGTTCGCGGCATTTGGCTTCAACCGCCTGCAAAAAGGAAAGTGTTCCCGGGTTGACTCCCCCTTCCCCCTGGATCACTTCGAGCATTATGGCGGCCACATCCCCATCCTTCACTTCTGATAGTGTCTCCTCATCGTTGTATGGAAGATAGTCAAAGGTCGGCAGCAGGGGACCGAATCCGCTATGGATCTTCTCCTGTCCGGTCGCACTCATCGTTGCGAATGTACGGCCGTGAAAGGATTGCTCAAAGGTCAGGATCTTCGTCTTTCCTGTATGTTTCTTCGCAAGCTTAATCGCTGCTTCATTCGCTTCCGCTCCACTATTGCAGAAGAAGACGGCATCAAGGCCACTTGCAGAAGCTAGGAGTGTAGCCGCCTCTTCCTGTTTCGCGATCGTGAACAGATTCGATACGTGCCAAAGTGTATCCATTTGCTTCTCCACTGCTTCTTTTACAACAGAAGGGGAATGCCCTAAGTTACAAACGGCGATTCCTGAGATGAAATCCAAATAGGATGTACCATTCTGATCCTGTACCTCCGTACCTTTACCCGAGACCAATTCAATGTCTAACCGATTATACGTTGGGAATACATGACTCATATCGCTTGAACCTCTTTTCCTTCTGTAATTCGGGTGCCGATCATTTCCCCATCCTGGATGATGGAATCCCGGCATCCGACAATCATCACTTCATTGATATGTTTGTTTAAAACCGAAAGAGCCGCCTGCACCTTAGGGATCATTCCACCGTAGATGACGCCGGATTCAATATAATGCTGAATGACTTCGATTGTTACACGTGAAACAAGTTCACCGTCTTTCAAGATCCCAGGTACATCGGTGACAAATACCAGTTTCTCAGCCTTCAGTGCTTGGGCGACGGCTGCTGCAGCAAGATCAGCATTCACATTTACCCTTTCTCCTTCCCCTGTCGTTGCAAGGGGGGCAATCACCGGCATGTAGTTTAATGATAGTAGATTATGCAGCAGCGTGAGGTTGACCTCTTCAATTCTCCCGACAAACCCAAGAGACTCTTGATCTACGAAACTCGCCTCGAGTAATTGAGCATCGTACCCGCTTAAGCCGACAGCTTTTACCCCTTCCCGGTTGAGTCGGTGGACCAATGCGCTGTTCACCTTCCCCTTCAGCATTTGTTCGGCAATGTTGAAAACATCCTTCGTCGTCTTTCGCTGGCCGTTGATGAACGTGGAGGGTATTCCAAGCTCCTTAAGTGTTGCCGTAATCTCTGGCCCCCCGCCGTGAACGAGGATCACATGGTAGTGCTTCTGCAGATCTTTTATGCTTTTATAGAAAAGGGACGACAGCTTGGAAATGATACTCCCACCGAGTTTCACTACAATCACAGGCTTATGTTCGGTAACTTGCATTGATTTTGACGTAATCATACGTAAGATCGCACCCCCATGCTTTTCCGAATCCTTCTCCACTATTCAGTAATACAGAGATGCAAACATATTCATCACTCATGTACCCGCTGACCTCCTCTTCATTGAAGGGTTGAGGAGTCCCATTTGAAAATACGAGGGTGTTCCCGATACGGATATCACATTGATGAGGGCTGAGGTCGACTCCACTATGGCCCATCGCTCCGACGATCCTTCCCCAGTTCGGGTCTCCGCCGAAGAGGGCCGTCTTCACCAGATTGGAACCGACGATTTTTTTGGCTAAAATGTTGGCATCCTGATGGGACTGTGCTCCTGTGACATTCACTTCCACCAGTTTGGTTGCACCTTCTCCATCCCTTGCAATTTGTTTCGCCAGATCTTCACATACAAGGGTCAATCCTTTTTGAAAGTGAGTCCAGTCAGGATGATTTTCCTGAAGAGTTTCATGATCCACCATGCCATTGGCCAAACTGATGACCATATCGTTGGTGGACGTTTCCCCGTCTACAGTGATTTGATTGAAGGATTGATCAATGGCTGTTTTAAGGGCAGTCTGCAGAACGTCCGATGATATGGTGGCGTCGGTTGTAATAAAACCGAGCATCGTCGCCATATTCGGATGAATCATCCCCGAGCCTTTCGCACAGCCTCCGATGGTGACGGTCTTCCCGTCAATCATTACCTGATAGCACGACGATTTCTCGATTGTATCCGTCGTGAGGATCGCCTGTTGGAAAGACTGTGCACTTTCCGGGTCCCCATCGACCTGGATTTCACTGCAGCCCTTTTTCATCTTATCCATGGGAAGCCATTCCCCGATGACACCTGTGGATGCAACGGCGACGTACTCTTCGGGGATCCGGAACCGTTCTGCGGTCCATTCCCTCGTTCGATAGGCATCCCTCAACCCTTGTTCACCTGTGCACGCATTTGCAATGGCACTGTTTACGACGATTGCCTGTAGTTTATGAGATTGGGAAATGCTTTCCTGTGTGACTTTGAGGGGAGCCGCTTGAAAATGACTTTGTGTATAAACCGCTCCGCATTGTGCAGGCTTCTCGCTGTAAATGACACCGAAATCCTTTTTGGCATAGCGCAGGCCGGTATGTATACCGCCAGCCTTATATCCAAAAGGTGACAGAATCGTTCCTCCCTTGATAGGTTTCACTGTTTCTTCTTTTACCAGTTTCATTGATTCTCCCCCTCTTATGGATAAATTGGATAGTGATGAAGACCTGTCGTTTCGTCCAAACCCAGCATCACGTTCATATTTTGCACCGCCTGACCCGCCGCTCCCTTTACCAAATTATCGATCACTGATACGATCGTCACCCGGTTCGTCCGTGGATCTGCTTTGATGGATAAGTCACAGAAATTGGTGCCGAATACTTCTTTGGTGCTCGGGAACTGCCCGACCGGACGAATCCTGACGAATGGATGCTTTTCATAAAAGCTTTTATAGCGTGTATGTAGCTGCTCAGTGGTGCAGGTGTCCTTTAAGTCCGCGTACATCGTCACCATGATTCCCCTCGTCATGGGAATGAGGTGAGTCGTGAATGTGATTGGGCCCGCTTCACTACTCCATTCCTTCAACTGCTGTTCAATTTCTGGTGTGTGCTGGTGCTGATGGACCTTATAGATTCGTAGGTTTTCCTGAGTCTCGGAAAAATGACTGGATTGACTCGCTTTCCTCCCCGCCCCGGATAAACCTGTTTTGGCATCGATGATCAAGGAGTGAGGATCTATAAGATTCTGTTGATAGAGCGGAGCCAGCCCCAGCAGGGTCGCTGTCGGGAAGCAGCCCGGGTTGGCAATCAGGTCCGCTTCCCTGATGGCGTGGGGATTGATTTCAGTCAGTCCATAGACCGCTTTCCCGATGACATCCTGCGGAGCAGATTCTCCTTTATACCACTCTTCATATTCACCCGGATCCTTTAAACGCAGGTCGCCTGAAAGATCGATCACTTTCGCCTTTTTTCCCATGAGCTTCTGAGCAAGCTCCTTTGAAACGCCGGAAGGCACCGCCAGGAATACGAAATCAAGCTGTTTCATCTCTTCGATCATGATCGGCTTCACACTTTCATGGGAAAGACCGGATAGATGCGGATACTGCTCCGAATATGAACTCCCTTCCAGGGAAGATGAATACAAAATACATTCATTCACATTCGGATGATTCGACAACAGACGATACAACTCCACACCACCATACCCGGTACTACCAACTATACCAACATCCAATACCTCTCACCCCAAACAATAAATTTAAATTAGGTCTAATTATATGAGTGTATATTAATAAAATCAATAGTATATTTATAAATTTTACTATAAAGTTACTTTATTCACATATTCACTCCGATAGTACTAGAAACATATAAAAGTCCGTCCCTCGCTGTTGAGGGACGGACCTTTATGTGTATTTTAATAGTATTTTAGAATTGTGCTGCTTCCGTAGATCCTTTCAGGGCCGTTGTGGAGGAGGTTCCACCTGAAATCACCATGGAGACTTCGTCGAAATAGCCGGTTCCGACTTCACGCTGATGTCTTGTAGCGGAATATCCGTGCTTTTCGCTGGCAAACTCTGCTTCTTGAAGCTGTGAATAGGCAGCCATACCGCGATCTTTGTACCCTCTCGCAAGCTCGAACATACTGTGGTTCAGTGCGTGGAAGCCTGCAAGTGTGACGAACTGGAATTTATAGCCCATTTTTCCGAGCTCCACCTGGAATTTGGCAATCGTTTCATCGTCCAATTTCTTTTTCCAGTTAAAGGACGGGGAACAGTTGTAAGCCAGTAACTTTCCTGGATGTTCAGCATGAATCGCCTCTGCAAACCGGCGTGCTTCCTCAAGACTCGGCTCTGACGTTTCACACCACACAAGATCTGCATAAGGAGCATATGCAAGGCCTCTCGCAATTGCCTGATCGAGGCCGGCATTTGTGCGGAAGAACCCTTCAGGAGTTCGGTCTCCGGTAATGAACTGGGCATCATACGGATCGACATCACTCGTGATCAAATCCGCGGCATTGGCATCCGTACGGGCAACGATCAAGGTCGGTACGCCCATTACGTCCGCTGCAAGACGGGCGGAAATAAGATTCTTTACAGAAGTTTGAGTGGGAAGAAGCACCTTGCCTCCGAGATGACCGCACTTTTTCTCCGAAGAAAGCTGGTCTTCAAAATGGACCGCTGACGCCCCTGCTTCAATCATGCCTTTCATTAATTCAAATACATTCAACTGTCCGCCGAATCCCGCTTCTGCATCGGCAACGATCGGTACGAACCAATCAATCGATTCATCCCCTTCTACATAATGGACCTGATCGGCACGCTGAAGGGCCTGGTTGATCCTCTTCACGACGGATGGGACTGAGTTTGCCGGGTACAGACTTTGATCAGGATACATATGTCCTGAAAGGTTAGCATCCGCTGCAACCTGCCACCCGCTGAGATAAATGGCTTTCAGTCCGGCTCTTACCTGTTGGACCGCCTGGTTTCCTGTCAGGGCACCCAGGGCATTGATATAATCCTCCTCATGAAGCAAATTCCATAGTTTCTCAGAACCCCTGCGGGCAATTGTGTGTTCGATATCAATCGATCCCCTTAGTCGAATAACATCTTCCGCTGAGTAAGGGCGGGTGATCCCTTTCCATCGATGATCCATTTCCCAGTTTTCCTGAAGTGCCGTTACACGTTCGTTATTTGCTTTTACCATATTGAATCTCTCCCTTTTTTGTTTTTATACATACCGGTGTATGTTTGATGTATGGTACTTCGTCATTGGTTGAGGTCCGTCCCTCATTCAGGTGAAGCGGTAATTGAGTAAAGTAATTATGCTTGCTCTACCAACTCTTGACCGGGTCTGCCCTTTAAAGGATCCGGTAGCCGGGATTGGTGAGGAAGTCTGTGAACTGGTCGTTCTGGATGAGTTGGTCGAACAGGTCGACGGCTTCAGAGAATCGTCGTTCCTTGTATCGTTCTTCTCCCAGTTGGCTTTTGAGTACTGTCAGCTCTTCCTGCTTGAGCTGATCGTAGAGCTCCATGGTGATATGCCGTCCATCCTCGAGGATCCCTTTCGGATGACGGATCCATTGCCATAGCTGGGCACGCGAGATTTCTGCCGTGGCCACATCTTCCATCAGATTATGAATCGGTGCCGCTCCTTGGCCGCTCAGCCACGATGAAATGTATTGAATGCCTACATTAATGTTCAGTCGGACACCTTCTTCGGTTATCGCTCCTTGAGGAACTTCGAGAAGCTCCTGTTCAGATACTTCCAGTTCCAGCAATGTTTTCTCTTTGATCTGGTTCGCTTTTTTCATTTCCCGATTGAATACGTCCATGGCAACCGGTACCAGACCAGGATGTGCGACCCACGTTCCATCATGACCATCCCTTGCTTCCCGTTCTTTATCTGTTTTCACTTTATTGAACGCTTCTTCGTTCTTGACAGGATCGTTCTTGACAGGAATCTGCGCCGCCATACCGCCTATAGCGGGAGCTCCCCTTCTGTGACAGGTCTTAATCGTAAGCAGGGAATATGCTCTCATGAATGGCGCCGTCATCGTGACCGATGAACGATCGGGAAGAATCACATCTTCCTGTTCCCGAAGCTTTTTGATATAGCTGAAGATATAATCCCATCTTCCACAATTCAACCCTGCTGAGTGTTCTTTTAACTCATAAAGGATTTCATCCATTTCAAATGCCGCTGTGATCGTTTCGATCAGGACCGTCGCTTTGATCGTCCCTTGGGGAATTCCCACATAATCCTGGGCAAATACAAATACTTCATTCCAAAAACGTGCTTCTTCATGGCTTTCTAATTTAGGTAAGTAAAAATAAGGGCCTTTATTCAGTGAAGTTAAGTGAGTCGCATTATGGAAGAAGAATAAGCCAAAGTCGACAAGGCTTCCTGATAGAGACCCTCCATCCAGTTCCATGTGTTTCTCTTCCAGGTGAAGTCCTCTTGGTCTTACGATCAGAACCGCGTGCTCTTCGTTCAATTCATAACGCTTCCCGTTTGTCTCGAAGTCTATCGTGTGATGTACAGCATCTCGGAGGTTGATTTGTCCTTCTATGAGGTTCGTCCATGTAGGTGAGGTGGCATCTTCAAAACATGCCATGAAACATTTCGCTCCTGAATTCAGAGCATTGATGACCATTTTGCGATCAACCGGTCCTGTGATCTCCACCCTTCGATCCTGCAGTGCTTTTGGAATCGGAGCAACCTTCCACTCACTTTGGCGGATCGATTCGGTTTCCGTCAAAAAGTGAGGAAGCTCTCCTCCATTGATCCGCTCCTGCTTCTTCTCTCTGTTGTGTAACAGCTCCCTGCGTTTCTCCCCGAACCTGCGCTCCAGCTGTTCTAAAAACTGCAGTGCCTCAGAGGATAACATTTCATCAAAGCCCGGTTTAAGTTCTCCGGTTACCTTGATACCAACCATTTGAGTCGACATAGAACGTATTCACTCCTTAAGCGTATTAAACAAATCATTATTGTTATAATACAGATTAATTAACATGTTTGTATTGTATAACAGATGGATTGAATTTGGAACACCTTTTTCAGAATTTTCATTCGACATTTTTCGCAAGGGGTTAATAACACAAAAAGAGGTCCGTCCCTCATCGCATTAAAGCGGTGAGGGACGGACCTTCAGTAACCATAACCATTTCGATATTTATAGTTTGTTTTCCAAGTCCTTCATTCTCTTCTCCATTTTTTTATTCTGTTCATAAACAAGCATTGCAAATGTCAGGGACGTTCCAGCCACTATAAGAGCGATAAAACTCATCATCTCAGCTACCTCCTTATTCTTTAATTTTGTATATAAAAGTCTTTCTTTCTGCACCACTCGATCGATTCACTAATCTTTTACGTATTTATCGACCTGATAGTTTCATTTTTTTGGAAATACGGAAGGTCCGTCCCTCAAAAAAAAGAACTAACCCTTTTTTGGATTAGTTCTCTCTAATTATTCATAAATGTGTAAATAGGTTTCTTTACTGCCCGGCTTCTTGATGATCAGCGCTTCAGGTCCATAGGAAGAGGAGACGAGGAGTTCTACGTCCCAGCTGTCCGGGGTCTGCTTGCCGATCATATTGGTCAGATGCTGGGCGAATCCGATGGTTTCAGCTTTCCCCTGGAAGGACAGGGCCACCTCGAATTCCATTTTGGACAGCTTCTGATCTTGATAGAGCGCTTGTCCTGTCAGTCCTGTGTATACAGGAAAATACTTTTCGATGTCTGTTTTCAATTCGTTAAAGACTTTGTAATCGTTCGGATGGTTCTCCTGGGCTGCCGGTGAAGGGAATAAATAATAGTCTTCATTGATCCCTTTCCAGTCCTGAATGCCGGTTTGGTCCGGTTCCACGGTTGTGTAGGCGAAGAAATGACCGGGTACGACCTGATCCTTCGGAGCCTGCTTATAGAGTGAAATCATAATCGGCACGTTCTGGAGTTCTTTTTTCTCACGAAGTCGGTTGAGTACTTCACCTGCGATTTTCGCTCCCTGCTCTTTCAAAACCTCATTGGAAAGGTTTTTTACAGTTCTTGTACCATTAGACATATTGGTCTCATATTGGACAGAATTCAGGGACAGGGCGATGGCCACTCCACCAAGACGCACCTTGTTATCTTCTTTTTTCATCAAGTAATTATGTTCGACGACATGGGCCAAATAGATGGGTGCATTTTCCCCTTTTGACTGCACGGGATTAAGTCCGACATTCTCAGACTCCTTCAACCCTTTTTCCTTCAGCTGTTCACTGGTGTACTTTCGTTGCAGCCAGCTGTCAACCGTCTTCTTGGTCAGGAATTGACCTTCTTTAAAGAAATATTCATCCGTCGAAAATCGATTTTGGGCAACCCTTAATAAGCCCGTCTCGATTTCATTGATATCATATCTTGAGCCCAGGTCATTCACAACGACGCCCCTGGTATTACTCGTTTCATACGGAAGCATCGTCTTGTAGTATTCTTTCGAAATTTGAAAGCTTGGTATGATGGCTTTCTTGGCTTCGCTATCCTGATTTTCCTGGACGACCTGATCCTGTTTCTCAAATGTCGGTGCACAGCCTCCCAGTAACACTAATGCGGCGAGAGCGACCGAAATCCCTTTTTTCATTCCTCGTTACACCTCTTATCGGTTAAGTTCTTCCATCAGCTTATCCTCATCCCAGACTTCTATATTTAAGTCATTTGCTTTCGTAAGCTTTGATCCCGCTTCTTCCCCTGCAATGACAAGATCGGTTTTCTTGCTGACACTGCCGGTAACTTTACCGCCTAGCATCTCGATTTTTTCTTTTGCTTCATTTCGGCTCAATCGTTCGATTTTCCCTGTAAGGACTATGGTCTTGCCTGCAAAGTACGAGTCGACGTCACTGGCTGATACAGGCTTTGGTCCTTTGTATTCAAGGTTCACGCCGGCTTCTTTCAGCTCCTGCATGAGTTCTTTCACTTCATCGTTTTCAAAGTAAGCGACAATGGCGTCGGCCATTTTATCCCCGATCTCATTCACATTCGTCAGTTCTTCTTTCCGGGCGTCCATCAGTCTGTCCATTGAGCCGAATTCCTGCGCCAACGTCTTCGCGGCTTTGGCTCCTACGTGGCGGATGCCAAGACCGAATAACAGTTTCTCGAGGGAATTCCCTTTCGACGTTTGAATGGCTTCCAACAAATTATCAACGGATTTCTCGCCCATCCGTTCCAGCTGAAGAAGCTGATCGCGCTCAAGTCTGTATAAATCGGCTACGTCTTCAATCAAATTTTCCCTGAACAGCTGACTGATCACTTTTTCTCCCAGTCCATCGATGTTCATGGCGTTGCGGGATACAAAGTGTATGAGCCCTTCCCGGATTTGCGCGGGACATTTCGGATTGATGCAGCGGAGGGCCACCTCCCCTTCAAGTCTCACAAGTTCACTTTCACATTCCGGACAATGAGTCGGCATCAGGAATTCCTGTTCTTCACCGGTTCTCTTGTCCTCCAGCACGTTCACCACTTCAGGAATGATGTCCCCCGCTTTTTTAATGACGACGTGGTCACCGATTTTGATATCTTTCTCTCTGATCAGATCTTCATTATGAAGTGAGGCACGCTGGACGGTCGTTCCAGCTACCCGGACCGGCTCCAGGATCGCAGTCGGTGTGACGACACCTGTACGCCCTACACTTAATTCAATCTCCTTCAAAACCGTGACGACTTCTTCGGCAGGAAACTTGAACGCAATGGCCCACCTCGGGCTTTTCGCTGTCGTTCCAAGTTCCTGCTGCTGATCAAGGGAGTCGACCTTTATGACGATCCCGTCAATGTCATAGGATAGATTCGGACGTCCCTCTGTCCACTTCCCGACAAATTCAAGGACTTCTTCAATGGTCGCACACCGTTTGCGTTCCGGGTTTGTTTTAAACCCGAGTTTATCAAGCGTGTCCAAGCCTTCGCTATGGGAGTCGATTCCTGTATCCCCGATATCAGCCAGGGCATATAGGAAAATGTCGAGATTCCGGGATGCCGCGATTTTCGGATCCAGCTGGCGGAGTGAACCTGCCGCTGCGTTACGCGGATTGGCAAAGGGTTCTTCCCCTTTTTCTTCTTTGATCTTATTCAGTGCTTCGAAGGATCCTTTCGGCATGAATGCCTCTCCCCGGACTTCGAAGGACATTTTCTCTGAAATCTTTAACGGGATGGAACGGATGGTCTTCAGATTCGATGTGATGTCCTCACCTATGGACCCGTCACCCCGTGTAGCCCCTTGGACGAACGCTCCGTCTTCATATCTGAGAGAAACGGCCAAACCATCGATCTTCAGCTCGCAAACGTAGGAGAAGTCCTCCCCGACCGCTTGACGGACACGGCGGTCAAAGTCACGAAGATCTTCTTCATTAAAGGCATTCCCAAGGCTCAGCATCGGCGTTCTGTGTTCGACTTTTTCAAAAAAATCAAGAATGGTTCCACCCACACGCTGGGAAGGTGAATCCGCTGATTTCAATTCCGGAAACTGGTCCTCGAGTTCAATGAGTTCCCTGAGGAGTTGATCATACTCTGAATCCGGGACAGAAGGTTTGTCGAGGACATGATATTCGTAATTATATTGATTCAATCGTTCGTGGAGTTCATTGATACGGTTTTCGGCTGATTGTCGATCCATTTCCACAACCCTTTCTTGCTTATATTCGGTTATAGCCGGAAGGGGATCCCTTCCGACCTGTTATGCTTTTTCAATTGGAGCAAATTTGGCCAGGAGACGCTTGATTCCCATCGGACTCGGGAAAGCGATATCGAGCTCGACACTGTCGCCTGATCCCTTCACGCTGACAACCGTTCCTGTCCCCCACTTCTTATGCTGGGCCTTATCGCCGACCTGCCACGCAACGGATTCTCCACCCGTCGTGGCTTGGACCGGACGTGCAACAGGCTTTCGGGGAGCAGGGCGTGAAGGTGATTTAGCCGCTGATTTCCCGAAAGGAGTGAAGGCACTCTTCTTCTCTGCCATCACATCATCCAGCAGGTCTGCAGGAATTTCATTGATGAAACGGGAAACCGGGTTCATCTTCGTCTGTCCAAAGAGCGTCCTCATCTGGGCATTGGTCAGGAAGAGCTGCTCTTCCGCACGGGTGATCCCCACGTATGCCAAACGGCGTTCTTCTTCCATTTCATCCTCTTCCATAAGGGAACGGCTGTGAGGGAAGACCCCTTCCTCCATTCCCATGAGGAATACGACAGGGAACTCCAGACCCTTGGCTGCGTGCAGTGTCATCAGGATAACAGAATCCTTCGGCTGATCGTCCTCATCAAGTTTATCGATGTCGGCAACTAATGCAAGGTCCGTTAAAAATGCCACGAGGCTCTTATCGTCGTTGGATTGTTCAAAGCTTTTCGTTACAGACAGGAACTCGTCCAAGTTCTCCAGTCGGGATTGAGACTCTATGGACTTTTCCGCTTTCAGCATATCGGTGTAGCCTGATTTTTCAAGTATCTCTTCTACCAGTTCCGTGACAGACAGATACTCCTGCATACTGGTGTAGCCTTTCACCATTTCCATGAATTCAATCACGGCTTTGGTGATCTTGGGACTGAGTCCGATGAAGTCGGCTTCTGCGAGTGCCCTGAACATGGAAATGTCATGATCCTGTGCGTAGCGGGCAATTTTATCGATCGAAGTGGCCCCTACTCCCCGTTTCGGTACATTGATGACACGCTGAAGGCTGATATCATCATCCGGATTCGAAATGAGCCTGAGGTACGCTAAGATATCCTTGATCTCTTTACGATCGTAGAACTTGATGCCGCCCACGATGGAGTATTCGATATTCGATTTAAGCAGCACTTCCTCCATGACACGGGACTGTGCGTTGGTACGGTACAGGATGGCAAAATCAGAATACTTCTTCTTACCGGTTTCCATCAATTCCTTGATTTTCCCTGTGACGAATTGAGCTTCGGTCTGCTCCGTATCCGCCCTGAAGTAGGAAATCTTTTCACCGTCATGATTTTCCGTCCAGAGGTTCTTCGGTTTTCGATTTGAATTCTTCTGGATGACTTCGTTCGCCGCCTGGAGGATCCGTTTCGTGGAACGATAGTTCTGTTCCAGGAAAATGACGGTCGCCCTCGGATAATCCTTTTCAAACGAAAGGATATTGGCAATGTCCGCGCCGCGCCAGCGATAGATCGACTGATCCGAATCCCCGACGACACACAGATTTTGAAAACGGGAGGCAAGCAGTTTTACAAGCATATACTGCGCCCTGTTCGTATCCTGATACTCATCCACATGGATGTACTGGAATTTACGCTGATAATATTCCAACACTTCCGGCACACGTTGGAATAATTGGATCGTCGTCATGATCAAGTCATCAAAATCAAGGGCCTGATTCTTGCGTAAACGCTTCTGATACTCTGTATACACATCAGAGACCACCTGATCATAATAACCGCCTATCTGCTTCGATAACTCTTCAGGAGTGGTCAGCTCATTTTTTGCAGAGCTGATGGACCCGAGAAGTGAACGGGGATCAAATTTCTTCGGATCGATATTTTTTTCTTTTAAAATCGCTTTGATCACCGACTGCTGATCGGTAGAGTCAAGGATCGTGAAATTACGGTTCATCCCGATGCGGTCAATATCACGTCGCAGGATTCGCACACACATACTGTGAAAGGTTGAGATCCAGATGTTCTCAGAGGCCCCACCAAGGATGTTTTCAATACGATCCCTCATCTCTCTCGCCGCTTTATTCGTAAAGGTAATCGCTAAAATATTGTAAGGATTGACGCCTTTTTCCACCATCAGATACGCAATCCGATGCGTCAATACCCTTGTCTTCCCGGAGCCTGCCCCTGCCATGATCAGTAACGGCCCTTCCGTTGCCTTCACAGCTTCTGCCTGCTCGGGATTCATTCCATTCAACAGTCGATCAGTCAAAAATTGCATAGTCTCACACCACCATAACGAACATACGTTCTATATTTGTATTTCTATTATATAATAATCAGGGAAGGACCACCAGTTCGATCCTTATCCTTTCACTGCTTTTACCGTCTTTAAAGCTTCTTTCAGATTGTCATATACAGCATTTCCAACGACGACAACATCTGAGACAGCAGCCATTTCCTTCGCCTGCTCCCGGGTTTCAATTCCCCCGCCGTAGAATAATGTCGTGTTTTCCAGTGAATCCTTTACCTCTTTTACCGTTTCAACGTCTCCGTATGTACCACTGTACTCCAGATAAAAGATCGGCAGGTTGAACATTCTTTCTGCCATCATGGCATAAGCTGCTGCGTCTTCACTTGAAATGTCTGTGTTCGCTTCCGTTACCTTCGCCGCCTTGCAGTCACGGTTCAATATACAATATCCTTCTACAAGGATTTCGTCCCAATTCATGATTTCTCCATATTCCTTCACGGCCTGGTGATGCAGTCCCGTCACCCAGTTCATGTTCTGACTGTTCATCACCATCGGAATGAAATACAAATCGAAGCCTGGAGTAATCGACTCCAAATTGGAAACCTCCAGAATACAAGGAACCGTATATCGTCTCACTCGTGCCATCAAATCAAGAACCTTTTCAAGGGTTACACCGTCCGTTCCCCCCACGATGATCGCGTCTGTTCCCGATTCACATACTGCTTCTAAATCTTCATCATCTATTCGTTTATTCGGATCTAGTTTAAACACATGGCTCCACTTTTGGACATCATACATACTCTGTTCCTCCATTCATACATCCATCTAACGTATTATATCATTTGTGGGAAACTGTCGCATCACCCCGTCCGCTGTTAAACTTTGTATAAGCAAAAGGAAGAAAACAATCTCTCTTGGACAAAAGAAAGACCGCTCGTCATAGACAGCGGTCCTTCACTTATTTTTCTTCTTGATGTACACGATCCAGTACCAATTGATACGCATCATTTCCGTAGTTCAAGCAGCGTTTCACACGGGAAATCGTTGCCGTACTTGCACCTGTTTCAGTTTCGATCTTATGATACGTCTTCCCGTCCTGAAGCATACGTGCGACTTCAAGGCGCTGGGCAAGTGATTGAATTTCGTTGATCGTGCAAAGGTCATCAAAGAAACGATAACATTCTTCAAGGTCTTGCAGGGAAAGAACAGCGTTGAATAACTGATCCAGCTCCTTGCCTCTTAGCTTATTTATTTGCATTAAAAAGACTCCTTTTTCCTTCTATTCTTGATAGGATACCGAACCCGCGAGCCCCGGAGAGCTTGGGATGACGTTGATCCACGTCGAGCCCTTCCGCAGGCTCACAGGTTTATTCTTTTCATAGGGAAGTATCCGGCCATTCACATTCTTCCATTGTAGCTTCCGGAGCTTCCCTTCCTGTATCAAGTAAGCATTTCCACCGGATTTGAGGTCAATATCCCGTCGTCCCGCGTCATCGACGATCTTATGTGGAGCTTCTACGATGAAAAGATTTTCGATCAGGACGGGATCTTTCGAGTCATAGTCGATGGTCTGCTCCCCATTTGAAAAGCGCTCGTATCGGCCTTCTTTTTCATTAAAATCATACACAGCATTAAACAGGGGATTATGATTGTATGAAATCATCACGGAATTTGCAGCTTCCCCGTTACTCTTCCCTTTATCACTGAAATTCAGTGCATCAGGCGGTCGCTCCATATCAAAGCCGTTCTTTTCCGCTCCCTCTTTGATATGTTCATATGTGATATAGGAATTATGAGGGGCTTTCCGGAAGCTTGCGCGCTTGAATAGCGTCCCGTCATATTGGATTCCGTTAAGGTCGTCGATAAAACCATCGGTCAGCATTTCTTTCGCCTCAGGGCTGTATCCGTGAGCGACATACAGACTGTCATACCCTTTTGCAAGTTCTATATAGTAATCTCTCGCACTTCGGACAGGGCCGATTTCTTTCGGCATCCTGCTCTGGAAAATGGCTAAGAATCGGGTGATATCCCCCTCGGCCAACACTTCATATACAATATCCGCTTCCGACAGTCCCGATTGGGGCCTTGCCTTCGGATGGTTATTCACCATCACGGCGATCGCCCGGTTCATTGATTCTTCCTTTTCAGCCATACCTGTTAAAGGATACTGATTCATTTCTTCTGTTTCTACGCCTGTCTCTTCCTTCACCACTGGAGTTGCGGCTTCTTTATCAGATTCTTTCTTTATCTCTTTATCTGAACTACATGCGACAAGTGCGAACGAGCTTAACGCAATGATCAAAGCTCTTTTCAGCATGTTTTTGACACCCCTATTTACTTTACTATTTTAACGCATTATTGTTGGAAAGAGTACCGTTTTCTTCATTACATCATAGATTCCCTTTTGTGTCATCCTTATATAAGGCAGATGAGTGGACTGAAGGAACAGCAATGTATAAATCGGATCAGAGAAGCGGTAACCCCTCTCTTTTAATAAGTCTTTAAGTGTTTTTTCTTCCTCAATCAGCTCGGGCATTTCCTTCTCTGAAAGCAATCCGCTTAATGGCAGTGGAATCTCGTGCAGGATTTCACCGTTCTCTGCAAGAACGATCCCGCCACCGATTTCTTTCATCCTGTTGAAAGCTGCTATCATATCAGGCTTACTTTTTCCGATCAGGATAATATCCCCTGTATTGGAGTAAGACGATGCAAACCCCATCACACCTCTAGAGAATCCTTTGATCATGGTGCTGATCCTCCACTTGCCATTCCGGTCCAACAACATGAGGAACGATTGGTCATGATTCGAATCAAGCAATTCCTCTGATGGATTGATGGAAATGGAGTAAGGCTTGGTGATGACATCGTTCACCATTTCGATCCCGAACGGCATGGAGAATTGAAGATCATCATACCCCACTTCCCAATCAAGGGATAACGGGGTGAACCCGTTAGGTCCCCAGTTGATTTCGGTGGGATCTTCCATCTGCTCACCGTTTTTACGGACCCAGGTACCTTTGGAAAGTACGGAGACCGGGGTCGGATCATCCATTGCCGGGAGAAAATTAATGTTTGCGACCCGGCCTGTAGCGATCATCCCGTGCAGGTGAGTGATATTGTAATAATTGGCAACGTTGTAACTCGCCATATTATAAGCTTCGATTGGCGGTATGCCCTTATCGATGGCCATTTTGATCATGAAATCCAGGATACCTTGCTCATAAAATCCCGGTGTCGATCCATCTGTGGTAAAAAGAAGGGAATCGTATGAATCGATGCCTTTTTCTTTTAGCCCGTCTAACAGAGCCGGTAAATCCGGTCGGATCGAGGAATGACGAAGGGTGACGGTCAAGCCTTGAATCAGGCGCTTGTATACATCCTCACCCGTCATGGCTTCATGGTCGCCATCAATGCCTAATAGGCGGAGCTTGGCAATCGTCTTGTCTGAAGCCCCCGGAAGATGACCTTCCACGATTTTCCCCATGCGTTTCGTTTCCTGCATCCAGTGAAGGATCAGGTCATCTCCTTCGAGGAGCCGCGGCCATGCGGTCAGTTCCCCGCCTTGCAGCACCGAATCATGTTCGAGCCACGATTTCACTTCCCCATTTGAGAACGTAACCTCTTCATCCACCATCTCGGTTTGGGAGTCAAAACGTGTCCACCAGTACATCGTGACTGGCATTTTGCTGAACTCCCTCAATAAAGTAAACGCTTTCTTTTTTTCTAATTGTAAAAACATCATCAGGTTATCATTGACGAATGTCGTTGTTCCGGTTTGGGATGCATACTTGGAAAAGGATTGGGGATTATAAAGCTGAAACGGGTGTACATGCGGTTCGATATATCCTGGAACGAGGTACTGTGACCCGCAGTCCATCACTTCGCATTGTTCAAGGTTTTCCGGGAGTCGGTCACCAGTATAGACAATCCTGTCCCCGTAAGTCCAAATATGTCCCTGCACCCATTTCTTTAACGTCGAGTGAAGGTATGTTGCATTCTTTAAAAGAAGACTGGGAGACAATTCTCCATTCAGTACTTGTACATGTTCTCTCAGTTGTTTGTTCTTCCATCTGTAGCGCTGTTCCAATGTGAACACTCCTCTAGTGGAATGGTATTAGTTTAAGTTTCAATTTATGTTAACATATTTTACTATTTAACGCATTAAAGGTTTACAACAATTATGTGAATTTTCGATTAAGGAGGAATTTACAAATGAAAGTATCATCAAACATCGGGATCATCAATGCCCTGATCCGCATCACAGTTGGATTTACCATTTTGGCATGGAGTACATCAAAGCTTGCAAGACGTCCATGGAGGGACTCCTATCTTGTCATGGCCGTAATCGGCGCCATGAAAGTCGGAGAAGGAATCCTGCGTTATTGCCCTGTCACTGCCTTGTTTGAAAAAGGTGGAGATGGAGAAGGCAAGAACGGCGGCTTTGGAGGATTTAAAGCAAAGGATATGATGAACTTCAAAGACATGCTGAAATCTGATAAAAAGGATCACACGGACAACGGGCACCAGCACCAACAAACTCATGAACATAACCAAGCCCCGACAAACACAAAAAAAGAATCCAACTTCAACCCCGAAGAACTCACCAACCAGGAAGTCCAGGAAGCATTGACGGGTTCTAAAGGGACGGACCTTCATTCTTAAGGGTCTTAACGGACATGTCGTCCTGTGAAATCCCGTAACAGCGGGGATCCTGTTGATTGGATCCCTTCAAAAAGGCAGAATTGCCGAGGTCCGTCCCTCTTTATAGGACATCCTCTCGGCAATTCTGCTTCTATATTAATTAAAGGAGTTGTTTGTATTGTTCTGGGAATATTTAACCGATATGTCGTATGTTCTGTTTTCGTTGATCGGCGGCATCGTCGCCATTGCATACGTGTATGTTCGTAAATCTAGGAAGAGACGTGTTCGATAGCTTTCCGGCCGATATCTCTTCTATAGAACAAGCCTTTGCACTCTGCTTTAGCTAATTCTTTATAAACGGCTTTTTGCGCTTTTTCTACAGTGGGAGCAGAGGAAGCGACAAGTAACACTCTTCCGCCATTAGAAACAAGGGTATGATGGTCATTGAATTCGGTTCCTGCATGATAAACGAGTGTTTGATCATCCATGGACTTTTCAAGATCAGGCAGTGGGATCCCTTTCTCATAGGCACCCGGATACCCTTCTGCTGCAAGCACCACCCCAACGACCGCATCATCTGACCATTCCAAATCGACCGGCTTTCCTTCGATGATGTTCTTCACCACGAGACCGAAATCAGAAGTCAGGCGCGGCAGTACTACCTGCGTTTCAGGATCTCCAAATCGTGCGTTGAATTCAATCACTTTCGGGCCCTCACTTGTCAACATAAGCCCGGCATATAAAATCCCCGTAAATGAACGACCCTCTTTCCCCATCGCTTGAGCAGTCGGGTGGAGGACCGTGGAAATCGCTTCTTGCACAACCTCTTCCGAAATATGCGGAACCGGGGAATACGCACCCATACCGCCCGTATTCGGACCTTGATCCCCATCATAGGCGCGCTTATGATCCTGTGCGATTACCATCGGATATACCGACTCACCACTTACAAAAGCCATAAGGGAAAACTCTTCTCCAAACAAGCATTCTTCCACCACCACTTTCGATGAGGCATCCCCGAACTTTTCATCCAGAAGCATTTCTTCCAATGCACGGATAGCCTCTTCCTCTGTTTCCGCAACGACAACACCCTTACCTGCCGCAAGTCCATCAGCCTTCACCACGATCGGGGCACCGGCTTCCTTCACATATTCGATCGCTTTCTCCACGCTTGTGAACACTTCATACGCTGCCGTTGGGATATTGTACTTTTTCATTAATTCTTTCGAGAACGATTTGCTTCCTTCGATGATGGCCGCTTCTTTCGTCGGTCCGAATATGCGGAGGCCTTCTTCCTGGAAGCGGTTGACGATTCCATGGAGCAACGGATTTTCAGGGCCAACAAACGTATACGCTATGTCCTCTTTCTTGGCAAAATCAATCAGTTCACTCACGTCGGATTCAGTATACGGGAGATTTGTTGCGACGCTTGCGATCCCCGCGTTTCCGGGTGCACAGAACACTGCTGACACACTTGCACTTTCCGCAAACTTCCTGCATATGGCATGCTCGCGGCCGCCACGTCCGATCACTAATACTTTCATCTTGAAAAAAGCCCCCTTTTTTAAGAAAACCCCTCCTGCGATAGTGTAAATGAGGAGAGGTTCGTATGTGGAATAACTGTAGATCTGCTTTATGGCCGGGCTGTGGCGGGGAAACATGAGGTCCGTCCCTCACTTTACTCCCCCTGAACCATCTGCACGCCATGCAGAACCCTTTACCTATAAGGTTTGTACTGTCTCTCCCATTGGGAGGACAATAAAATCATGAGGTCCGTCCCTCACATTAATGTTTGAAGTGGCGGATGCCGGTCATGACCATGGTGATGCCGTATTGGTCTGCTTTTTTGATGGATTCTTCGTCACGGATGGAGCCTCCGGGTTGAATGATGGCTGTGATGCCCGCTTTGGCTGCGGCTTCTACGGTGTCGTCCATAGGAAAGAATGCATCTGACGCCATGGCGGCTCCTTTGGCTTTCACGCCCGCTTGTTCGAGTGCGATGTTTGCAGCGCCTACGCGGTTCATCTGGCCTGCACCGACCCCGACTGTCATGTGGGCATCTGTCACAACAATTGCGTTCGACTTCACATGCTTCACGACTTTCCAGCCGAGCTTCATGGCGTCCCATTCGGCTTCGGTCGGTTCACGTTTTGTCACGACTCGGAGGTCTGCGTCATCAAGGGTGAACGTATCATCCGCTTGAACAAGCAATCCACCTTCGACTGTCGTTAGCTTACGCTCGATTTTGTTTGTGGTTTCAAAAGGAACCGTCAATAAACGGATGTTCTTCTTACCTGAAAGGATTTCGAACGCTTCATCACTGAAAGCCGGGGCGATGACGATTTCCAGGAAGATTTCATGAAGCTGCTTCGCTGTCTCTTCATCTACGATACGATTCAGTGCGACAATCCCACCGAAGATGGATGTAGAATCCGCTTCATACGCCTTGCTGAACGCTTCGTGGATGGTCGATCCAACGCCGACACCACACGGATTCATATGCTTCACAGCAACAGCCGCCGGTTCCATGAATTCTTTTACGATCTGAAGGGCCGCATTTGCATCATTGATATTATTGTAGGAAAGCTCTTTCCCATGAAGCTGCCTTGCCATGGCCACTGAAAATTCAGAGCCTAGCGGCGCACGGTAAAATGAAGCTTGTTGATGAGGGTTTTCCCCGTAACGGAGCGTCTGCTTTAATTCATACGTTCTTGTAAAGCGCTCAGGATTCTCTTCACCTGAGATGTCGGTCATGTATTCAGCGATGAACGAATCGTAAGCTGCCGTATGGCGGAATACCTTGGCAGCCAACTTGCGACGTTTTTCAAGTGAAGGTTCACCGTGGAGCTTTAATTCTGCAATGATTTCATCATAGTCCAACGCATCGACTACGACCGTGACATACTGATGATTTTTTGCAGCCGCACGCAGCATCGTCGGTCCACCGATATCTATGTTCTCAATCGCTTCTTCTACACCGACATTCGGCTTTGAGATGGTTTGTTGGAATGGATAAAGATTGACACATACGAGGTCGATCCCTTCGATCCCTTGTTCCTGAAGCTGTTTTCGATGACTTTCCTCACCACGTTTTGCAAGTAATCCACCGTGGATATTCGGGTGAAGGGTCTTTACTCGTCCTTCAAGGATTTCCGGAAACCCCGTCACTTCTTCAACTCCCATGACGTCTACGTCATTTTCTAAAAGGAGCTTCTTCGTGCCGCCGGTCGATATGATTTCATACCCCAGTGTTTTTAATTCCTTCGCAAATTCGATGACTCCGCTTTTATCTGAAACACTGATCAATGCTCTCTTTTTCAATGTCTGATCCTCCTCCGCCTGCTGTAATGCTGATATTATTTCATAATTATTAAACCCAAGGTCCGTCCCTCATCACTTTACCACACTACCAAGATAAAGCAACCGTTCTTCCCCGCTTTAGTGACCGGTGGTGAGGAAGAGGTGGTTGAGGGTGGTTGGGTAGAGGTGGTGTTCGACGTGCTGGATTTTGTCCTGGAGTAACTGCCTGGTTTCACCTGTTGTGAGACGGACGATTTCCTGTGCGATGATTTCGCCTGTATCCATTCCTGCATCTACGAAATGAATCGTGACGCCGGTGACTTTCACTCCGGCTTCGATGGCTTGTCCGATGGCGTCCTTCCCTGGAAATGAAGGAAGGAGTGACGGATGGATATTGACGATCCTTCCACCGAAGCTTTCGAGGAGCGTCGGACCAATCAATCTCATATACCCTGCCAGTACAATAAAATCAACACCCAAATAAGCCAGCTCATTCAGGATTTCCTGTTCAAATGCCTGCTTGTTCTCATAGTCCTTTGCCCGAAAGACGAAGGTTGGGATTCCTGCAGTTTGGGCGCGGTGGATGACAAACGCTCCCGGCTGATCACATACAAGAAGCCTGATATTCGCTTTCAGGGTCCCACTTTGTACAGCGTCTACCAAGCTTTGAAAATTACTTCCGCTTCCTGATGCAAAAATGGCAATCTGTCTCATGACTCGCCCCCGTTATTGACATGCTCATCCTTCACTTAACGAACGAAGCGCACCCCGGTTCCTTTCGTCACACGTCCAATGATAAAGGCGTCTTCACCCTGTTCGTTAAAAAATTGAAGAATGTCTTCCGCTTCATTTTCTTCTACTGCTAACACAAATCCGATCCCCATATTGAAAATGTTGTACATTTCACTGCGTGGAATGTTCCCATAGTGCTCAAGGGCAGGAAAAATGCTTGGAATATCCCAGCTGCCTTCTGTGATCTCTGCTTGCAAACCATCAGGCAGCATCCGTGGAATATTCTCAATGAAACCTCCGCCTGTGATATGGGACATCCCCTTGATGGAGAATTGTTTAAGTGCCTTCAGTACCGGTTTCACGTAAATCCTGGTTGGTGTAAGCAATGCTTCCTTTAGTGTGGTCCCGATTTCAGGTAATGATTCTTCCAAAGAAAACGACTGATCTTCAAAGAATACTTTCCGCACTAAAGAGTACCCATTACTGTGTATACCACTGGATCCCAGTCCGACTAACACATTTCCTTCAGAAATTTTCTCGCCCGTGATGATCTCTTTTTTTTCACAGGCACCTACAGCAAAGCCGGCGATATCATATTCATCATCTGAATACATGCCCGGCATCTCGGCGGTCTCTCCACCGATCAGCGCACAGCCTGCTGTTTCACATCCGTCCGCAATACCCTTTACAATACCTTCTATCTTCTCCGGGAGAGCTTTCCCGGTCGCTATATAATCTAAGAAATACAGTGGTTCCGCTCCTTGAACGACAATGTCATTCACACACATGGCCACACAATCGATTCCGATCGTATCGTGTTTGTCTGCCATGAAGGCAAGCTTCAGCTTCGTTCCGACCCCATCCGTGCCTGATACAAGTACAGGCTCTTTTAAATTCAAGGAAGATAAATCGAACATCCCGCCAAAACTCCCCAATTGACCGAGAACCCCTTCACGGGCCGTTCGTTTCACATGCTTTTTGATCCGGTCGACGGATTCATATCCCGCTTCGATATCTACTCCTGCCTGACGATACGCATTTGCCATCATGATCCCCCCTATTTCACTAACTCTTTTTCATGTGGATGAAGTGTATCCGGGTAGATTTCCGTTGGATACTTCCCTGTAAAGCAAGCCATGCATTGACCGCGGTTCTCGGATGAATCATCCCGTCCGATCGCTTTGATCACACCTTCCGGGCTCAAGAATGTCAGAGAGTCCGCTCCGATGATCTGGCGCATTTCCTCCACTGAATTGGAGGACGCAATCAATTCTTCATGAGTCGAGGTATCGATGCCGTAGAAGCAAGGATTCTTGATCGGGGGTGAGCTGATGCACACATGGACTTCCTTCGCTCCCGCTTCCTTCAGCATGGTGACGATCCGTTTCGACGTCGTTCCCCGTACGATGGAATCGTCCACCATGACGACACGCTTGCCTTCAACCACCCCTCTTACAGGTGAAAGCTTCATCTTTACACCCTGCTCACGAAGGGATTGAGACGGCTGAATGAACGTACGCCCAACGTAACGATTCTTGATCAGCCCCATTTCATAAGGGATCCCTGATTCTTCTGCATAACCGATCGCACTTGAAATGCTGGAATCCGGTACCCCTGTTACAACATCCGCTTCAATCGGAGCCTCTTTGGCGAGTTCCATCCCCATCCGTTTTCTCGCGGAATGGACGTTGATTCCCTGTATATTGCTGTCCGGTCTTGAGAAGTATACGTATTCCATCGTACACATCGCATTCCCGCCAGAAAAACTAAACCGTTCTGAGGTCAATCCCTCATCATTGATGATCACAAGCTCCCCCGGCTCGATGTCCCGCACGAATTCAGCCCCAACGATATCGAAGGCACATGTTTCCGACGCCACACAGTAAGCATCCCCAAGCTTACCGAGGGATAATGGGCGAAGACCGTGTGGATCCAGGGCCACCATCATCTCTGTTTCTGTCATCACTGTAAACGCATAAGCACCCTTCAACATGGTCAGTGCGTTTTTCACACGGTCTTTCAGGTTGCGGTACCCGCTTCTCTTGATTAAATGTGCCAGCACTTCTGTATCCGAGCTTGTTTGAAAAATACTCCCCTGTCCTTCAAGCTGATGCTTCAAGGCGTTCGCATTGACGAGATTCCCATTATGGGCAAGAGCAAGGCTGCCATTCTGCGAGTTGAAAAGGAGAGGCTGAACATTTTCATAGCCTCCGCCCCCGGCAGTCGCATAGCGCACATGACCGATGGCCGAATCCCCTTCAAGCTTCTCGATGGTGCCCTCCTGGAACACTTCCGTTACAAGTCCTTCCCCTTTTAAACACCGTAACGTATCCCCATCAGAAACGACGACCCCCGTTCCCTCTTGTCCCCTATGCTGCAGACTATGAAGTCCGTAATACGTAATCTGTGCGGCATTGGGATGTCCCCAGATGCCAAACACACCACATTCTTCGTTTAAACCTTTGATTTCAGCAGGCATGGGATCGCTCCTTTCCAAGCTGACTCCAATTCTTCTACAGATGCCTGTAGCATGACGTCTCCATTTCCTGATGACACCTTGATGGCTCCGTTATCTGATACGTGTCCAACCACTTTCGCATCTGGAACAAGTTTTTCAAACTCTTCTTTGTTTTCAGGTTTGACTGAAACGATGAAACGGGACTGTGTTTCACTGAACAGATCCGCCACATTGCTCCCGCCAGAAAGCTGGACGCTTGCTCCCAGTCCCTTCGTTCCAAACGTGGATTCTGCAAGGGCAACGGCGAAACCACCTTCCGCAATATCATGTGCTGATGACACAAGCCCTTTTTGGATCGCCTCCAGCAGCTGCATTTGACGGCGAAGCTCGGTTTTTAAGTCGATCGTCGGTGCCTGACCGAAGATTTTCCCTTCTGTCAGCTTTTGCAGCTCGCTTCCACCGAACTCTTCACGTGTTTCACCTATTAAATAAATGGAATCCCCGGCTTCCTTGAAGCTTTGAGTCGTGATATGGTCAACATCTTCAATGAGACCTACCATCCCTACTACAGGTGTTGGATATACCGCCGTTCCCATTGATTCGTTATATAAGGAAACATTCCCGCCGATGACCGGAGTCGATAGCTCACGGCACGCTTCACTCATCCCGTCAACGGACTTCTCGATCTGCCAGAAGATTTCCGGTTTCTCAGGGTTACCGAAGTTCAGGCAGTCCGTAATCGCCAGTGGAATCGCTCCTGAACAAACGATATTACGTGCCGCTTCTGCTACCGCGATCTTTCCTCCAACCTCTGGATCCAGGTAAAGGTAACGGGAATTACAATCCGTTGTCATGGCAAGTGCTTTTCTCGTACCGCGTACACGTACAACGGCTGCATCAGAACCCGGGCTTACAACCGTGCTCGTTCTCACCTGGTGATCGTATTGGTCATATACCCATTCTTTACTTGCGATCGTCGGCTGCTTCAACAACGCTTTAAGCGTTTCTTTATAATCTTCAACCTTTGGAGCAGGTGTTTTCAATTCCTGAAACTCTTTATAATAAGCCGCTTCCTGAGAAGGCTTGTGATAAACAGGTGCCTCTTCGGCAAGGGCGTCAACCGGGACGTCTGCCACAACCTCACCCTTGTGAAGAAGGCGAAGGCGTTTATCGTCTGTTACTTTTCCTATGGATACCGCTTCTAAGTCATATTTTGAAAAAAGGTCGACGATCTCTTGCTCGCGGCCTTTTTCTACGACGATCAGCATGCGCTCCTGTGATTCCGACAGCATCATTTCATATGCCGTCATGCCTCTTTCACGCTGCGGTACAAGATCCAGATCCATTTCGATCCCGGATCCCGCTTTACTTGCCATTTCAGCAGATGAGCTTGTAAGACCGGCCGCTCCCATATCCTGAATGCCGACAAGGGCATCGTTCTGAACAAGTTCCAGACACGCTTCAAGGAGTAATTTTTCCATGAATGGATCACCCACTTGAACCGCCGGACGCTTCTCTTCCGATCCTTCATTTAACTCCTCAGATGCGAAAGTGGCTCCGTGAATGCCGTCACGACCTGTTTTCGCCCCAACGTACATGACGGTATTCCCGATACCATGTGCCTGACCTTTCTTAATATCCTTATGGTCGATCAATCCTACACACATGGCGTTGACAAGAGGGTTTCCTTCATACGAAGCGTCGAACTGAACTTCCCCTCCGACCGTTGGGATCCCGATACAGTTACCGTATCCTGCGATTCCGGCTACCACTTCTTTAAATAGATACTGAACACGAGGAGAATCCAACTCTCCAAAGCGTAAAGAGTTGAGGAGTGCGACAGGTCTTGCCCCCATCGAGAATACGTCTCGTATAATACCCCCGACACCCGTTGCCGCTCCTTGATAAGGCTCGATGGCCGATGGATGATTGTGACTCTCGATTTTGAACACCACTGCTTGATCATCGCCAATATCAACAATTCCAGCCCCTTCTCCAGGTCCTTGAAGAACCCGTTCACCTGTCGTTGGGAACTTCATCAGTACAGGCTTCGAATTTTTATAGCTGCAATGCTCTGACCACATAACAGAGAAAAGACCGGTCTCTGTGTAGTTCGGTGTTCTTCCGAGGATGTTTTCCACCATTGAAAATTCTTCGTCTGTTAAACCCATCTCACGATAAAGCTGTTCTTCTTTCACTTGTGTTGAAGTTGGTTCAAGCATTAACGACATGTTTTTCCCTCCAGTGTTTCACAATCGATTGAAATAGTTTCTTCCCGTCTTCACTACCTAGTAAAGTGTCCATGGCACGCTCAGGGTGAGGCATCATCCCGAGGACATTTCCTGCTATATTTGTGATCCCGGCAATATTCTTTACACTGCCGTTCGGATTTTCACCGGTATAGGTGAACACAATTTGATTGTTTTCACGTAAAGTGTTCATCGTCTCTTCATCACAGAAGTAATTTCCTTCACCATGTGCAATCGGAATTTGAATCACATCATTTTTCTCATATCCATTCGTGAACATCGTTTCATTATTTTCAACGGTTAACGGCACGGTTTTACAAATGAATTTCAAGCTGTCATTCCGGCGCATAGCCCCTGGTAGTAGTCCTGTTTCGAGTAGAACCTGAAATCCGTTGCACACACCAAGGACCGGCTTACCTTGTTCCGCCGCTTTCACTACCTCTTTCATGACGTTCGAGAAGCGGGCAATCGCTCCTGAACGAAGGTAATCCCCATAAGAGAATCCACCTGGTAATAGAATCGCATCATAGTTTTCCAGATTATCAGCATCGTGCCAAACGTAATCTACTTCTTCACCGATCTCGTCCTTGATTGCATGGTACATATCGATGTCACAGTTAGAGCCCGGGAATACAATTACTGCAAACTTCATTGAGCGACACTCTCCTCGATTTCATATCGGTAATCCTCGATCACGGGGTTTGCAAGCAGTCGATGGCACATTTCTTCAACCGTCGCTTCCACGTCTTCAACAGATGATGGAAGAGTCAACTCCATATACTTCCCGACGCGTACATCTTCAACACTTTTGAATTCCATTGAATGCAGCGCCTGTTTCACAACACTTCCTTGAGGATCTAATACACTTTCTCTTAATGTGATATAAACCTTTACTTTGTACATAGTTTGTTTCCTCCTAAGCGTTCTAAAATGATTGAGTATACTTCTGTTAAACTTCCAATATCTCTTCTGAAAACATCCTTATCAAGCTTCTGATTCGTTTCTGCGTCCCACAGTCGGCATGTGTCGGGTGAGATTTCGTCCCCTAATAAAATCGCTCCGTTACGGTCTTTCCCAAACTCCAGTTTAAAATCGACAAGGGTGACTCCCGCTTCTTTGAAAATCCCCTGAAGGACCTCATTCACATTTAGTGCCATTTCTCTGATTCCAGCCCGTTCTTCCCTGGTCGCGATCTGCAGGAAATCAATGTGATCATCCGTTATGAGCGGGTCCCCAAGATCATCGTCCTTATAGTAAAATTCGATGATCGGCTTTTGAAGGGGTGTTCCTTCTTCTTTTCCAAGCCGTTTTGACAAGCTTCCTGCAATCACGTTCCTGATCACGACCTCAAGTGGAATGATGTTCACACGTTTGACCAGCTGCTCATCTTCTGAAATCTGTTTAATAAAATGACTCTGTATCCCTTTTTCAGCAAGCTTTGAAAATAGCAAGCTCGAAATCTTATTATTTAAAACCCCTTTGCCATTAATGTCCGCTTTCTTCTCCCCATTGAAAGCAGTGGCAGAATTCTTATACTGAATCCAGACAACGTCTTCATCGTTCGTTTTGAAAATCTGCTTAGCTTTGCCTTCATATAAAAGCGTTCCTTTTTCCATATGAAATCCCCCTAATACCTGAATATTGCCAATCTTCAGTCTATATTTTCATAAAAAAAGGGAGGGATTCTGCTAAAAACCCCTGCCTTATTCTTTTGTCAGAAGGACTTATACCAAGCCGCAACGTTCAAAGATTGTATCCACATGTTTTAAGTGATAGTTGTAATCGAAGCAGTCATCAATGTCAGAAGGTGTTAGCTTGGACGTGATGGTCGCATCCTCTTCAATGAGGGAACGGAAAGCCACTTGCTTTTCCCATGCCTCCATCGCTTTCGGCTGAACCGTATCATATGCTTCCTCACGGGTCATCCCTTTGTCGATAAGAGCGAGAAGAACACGTTGAGAGTAGATCAAACCTAGTGTACGATCCATATTGCGCTGCATATTCTCCGGGAAGACCGTCAAGTTCTTGATGATGTTTCCGAAACGATTCAGCATATAATTAAGGGCAATCGTCGCATCCGGCAGAATTACACGCTCTGCTGATGAGTGAGAGATATCACGCTCATGCCATAGGGGCACGTTCTCATACGCTGTCAGCATGTAACCTCTGATCACACGGGCCATTCCCGTCATGTTCTCAGAACCGATCGGATTACGCTTGTGCGGCATCGCTGACGATCCTTTTTGACCCTTCGCGAAGAACTCTTCCACTTCACGGGTTTCACTCTTCTGCAATCCGCGGACCTCAACAGAAAACTTCTCGATGGACGTTGCAATCAGGGCAAGTGTCCCCATGTAATGAGCGTGGCGATCACGCTGAAGTGTTTGTGTGGAAACCGGTGCAGGCTTGATGCCAAGCTTTTCACACACGTAAGACTCTACGAAAGGATCGATATTCGCATACGTTCCCACCGCTCCTGAAATCTTTCCGAATTCCACTCCATCAGCAGCTGCTTTGAAACGTTCCACGTTACGCTTCATCTCTTCATACCAAAGGGCAAGCTTCAGACCGAACGTAGTCGGCTCAGCGTGAACACCGTGCGTACGTCCCATCATGACCGTATGCTTATGCTCGATCGCCTTGTTCTTTAAAATTTCTACGAAGCGTTCCAAGTCCTTTAAAATAATCTCGTTCGCCTGCTTCAGTTGATACGAAAGGGCCGTATCCACAACGTCCGTAGAAGTCAGTCCGTAATGAACCCATTTTCTTTCTTCTCCAAGGGTCTCAGATACTGCTCTTGTGAAAGCTACAACGTCGTGACGTGTTTCTTCTTCGATTTCCTTGATGCGGTCCACATTGAATCCGGCATTCTCACGGATCTTCGCAACATCCTCTTTCGGAATGTCCCCGATCTCAGCCCATGCTTCACAAGCAAGGATTTCTACTTCAAGCCATGCTTGAAAACGATTTTCCTCTGTCCAAATTGCTCCCATTTCAGGGCGTGTATAACGTTCTATCATACCAGTCGTCCTCCGATCTTTTCTTGCACCTTCCAAATCCCGGCTTCAGTTATGTTCGACAATGTCTCTTCTATATCATTCGTCAATAGCGTGACATGCCCCATTTTCCGCTTCGGCTTCGGTACATCCTTGCCGTATAGATGGATAAACCAGTCCGGGTGTTTTGGAACAGCCTTCATAATAGGCTCGATATGCTCTCCTAATAGATTAACCATCACAGCGTTCTTTAATAAGGTCGGTTGGACAAGCGGCCAATTACATACCGCTTTGACGTGCTGGGCGAATTGTGAGAAGTCACATGCTTCAATCGAGTAATGGCCGGAGTTATGCGGCCTTGGAGCCAGTTCGTTGATGTAAATACCCCCGTCTGCCGTCAGGAACATTTCTATCGCAAGAGTCCCGACAAGATCTAGTGTCTCACTGATTCTCTTTGCCATCTCAATCGCTTTAGCTGCTGTTTCTTCACTCACCCTGGCCGGCGCAATCGTTTCATGTAAAATATTATCCACATGAATATTTTCCACTACCGGGAAGTTTGTTTGCTGTCCATCGGGATTACGTGTCACGATCACGGATAACTCTTTTTCAAAAGGAATCCATTTCTCGAGCACACACGGACCGTTCTCCAATAAAGCAGCGGCTTCATCTATCTCGCCTGCTTCCCGGATCACATACTGTCCTTTCCCGTCATAACCGCCCCTTGTCGTTTTTAAAACCACTGGATAGCCAAGCTTTTCTATATTATCATAGATGTCCTTCTGTTGTTTAATCACAGCATACGGAGCGACTTTCACCCCTGCAAACGTAAGGGCTTCCTTTTCCATAATCCGGTCCTGAGTGATGCGGATCAATTCAGCCCCTTGTGGTAAATAAGCACGCTCTGACAACCATTTCAGCGCTTCATAATCGATATTTTCAAATTCATATGTAATCACATCGGACTCTTCAGCCAGTCTGTATAGAGCATCATACTGGTCAAATCCTGCCGTGATCACAAAATCCGCCACCTGTGCACATGGCGAGTGCGGCGAAGGGTCCAATACAGCCACCCGAAAGCCTCTTGCTTTCGCATCCAGTGCCATCATCCGGCCAAGCTGTCCTCCGCCGATGATCCCGATCGTCTGTCCTGGTAAAATCGTCTTCTTATTCAAGGTCATCACTACTTTCCATCACTTTTTCCCGTAGTGCACTTCTTCTATTTTCCAACGTTTCCGCCAACTCTGCATTTTCAATCGAAAGGATCTGTGCGGCTAGGAGTCCGGCATTGGTAGCTCCAGCCTTCCCGATCGCCACCGTCGCAACCGGAACACCACCGGGCATCTGAACGATCGACAACAGTGAATCCATTCCGTTCAGTGCCTTAGACTGAACCGGTACACCGATCACAGGCAATGTGGTCTTCGCAGCCACCATTCCCGGCAGGTGAGCAGCCCCGCCTGCACCTGCAATAATGACTTTCACTCCACGGTCCCTGGCACCTTCCGCAAATTCAAACATATAATCAGGCGTCCTGTGAGCCGATACAACACGTTTCTCAAATGGAATCTCAAGCTCCTCCAATACCTCACACGCATGCTTCATTGTTTCCCAGTCCGATGTACTTCCCATGATCACTGAAATCATAATGGTGACAGGCACCTCCCGTAGTGTATTCCCTCTTCACAAAAAATACCCAGATCAATTGTTCTCTACATTTGAGAGAAAGCAATTGATCTGGGTATTTTAAAGAGAATGGTCCCGTTTTATCCGATAGGGCCCACAAACGCACTCGTATCCAGACAGCTACTTTCCCTCATAGTCCGACCATTTACGGTAGTCAGGTAGAGACTCATGGGCCATATTCCCATTATTATATGAGGGCATTCGGTTTATTTGTCTCCATCATAACGTGATATGAAGACCATGTCAATGAATAATCGAACGATACTAAAAGTCTGAAAATTAATGTTCGGATTTGAAGCGTTTACTACTCTATCTTCTTTCCTTCAAATACAATTGTCTGTCTAATAGGGACATACTCCGTTTTATTTCCTTCTTTCTGTTCTTCAAAAACAGGCTTTTCCATCCGTCTTACCGGCATATAACCCATTTCCTTCATACGATCCAGGCAGTCTGCAATCGTTTCGTTTTCCTGCACTTCAAATAATAATTTCTTTTTACTCATTCTTTTAATTTTCCTTTACGTATATTTCGCACCGTCTTCACCCAGAACCCTCCGTGAATCGCTTTCGGTTCATAAGCAATGATGAATGCTTTCGGATCTAGCTCCTTAATTGTATCATACAGCTTCATCTCATACTTTCTCGGAGTCAGGATCTGCAGGGCCATCCGGTTCCCCTCAAGACCATTCGCCTCCCAGTTCGTCACCCCATATCCACGTGAACGAAGCTCATTCGGGAGTGCCTTATCATACTCCTTCGTAATCACATTCACCGTGATATACCCTAGAGCAAGCTTCTCCTCGATCTTCATCCCGACAATCACACCAAGACCATACCCGACCGCATACGCAATCAAGTTCTGAATCTCATTCAGATTGTCCAATACAAGCCCAAGGCCCACCACGTAAATTACTACTTCAAATGTACTTACAAATGCAGCTATATATCGATAACCCTTTAACGTCAAAATCATCCTGATCGTAAAGAAAGATACGTATACAACATTGATAATTAAGATGATCGCTACCATCACAAAGCTATTGTCTAACACCAAGATGCTCCTCTCTCCACTACTACCTGTAGTATGCTCAAATTAAGTTTCTATTTTACTAGAAAAAAATCATAATATGAACCACTTCATGAAAAATTCATGCGATTACTCTATGACAATTTCTAGAAAATCCGAGGTCTTATTACGTGTGTTTCCTGTTTTGGGTGGATTGAAACATGGGTTGGATGGTTTGTAGGGATGGGAGGATTTGTGGTTATGGTTGTGAAATACTGAACAATAAATGACTTGAATACTATGGTGGCTTAATTGGTAGATTCCTCTTCAAGTATTGATAGAGGACGTTATTTTTTCATTAATATGTAGCTGGCTTGTTAATATTCTTGATTGAATTATGAGATTTATATGAAAACCTGTTATTTTCATTGAATTAAAGAAGTAAGCAAAAATAATTGCGTCGTTTTGGAGGGTGATTGCGTCATTCTAGAAATAATTGCGTCATTTTTTTATTTATTGCGTCGTTTTTAATTTTTTTGCGTAATTTACCAATTACTTCCTATTCCTTTAGACGCTGGCTTTAACTAGAGTTGAACCCCGGCCTCTTCATCTTCTTCCTACAAAAATCAAAAACAAAAAAGAGCAACCCTTAGAGCTACTCTTTTCACATTTGCCTGGCGACGTCCTACTCTCACAGGGGGAGATCCCCCAACTACCATCGGCGCTGAAGAGCTTAACTTCCGTGTTCGGCATGGGAACGGGTGTGACCTCTTC
>NZ_JBANLY010000025.1:0-46291 GCF_037046045.1 Rossellomorea sp. LJF3
TAAAGGTTTTTCCTTCTTCATAAAAGCGAAGAAGGAAAAACAAAATGAAAAACTAAGAACAAGTAAGCCCCTTGGAGAAAACGTCAGTAATTAGGGGGTCAAACCGATCACCACCCAAAACGACGGAATCACCCTTCAGGACCCTTCCCCAAGAGCCGATCTCCCCTACATTTTCCACCCACCGGAGTTTATTTTCCCCAACAAAGGCCATAATAAGAGGTTGAAGGGTGTGAATTTATGAGCTGGTGGATCTGGACGTTAATCATTATCGCGGCACTTATTATTTTTCTATTATTCATTCTTATTATCACGAAGCTGACAATCACAATCTCCTTGTACCATGGAAATGACAATGATCATTTCAAGGTGAAGCTGAGGGCGTGGTTCGGTTTGATCAAATATACAATTGACATTCCGCTCGTGAAGCTTGATGACGACGGTCCGAATGTTGTTGTCGAACAGGAAACGAAGAAAGGGAAGGAGAGCGACCCTTCCAAGAAAAAGGCTTCCAAAAAGAAAATCACACCTCACGATTTCATTGCGAGTTTACATGATACGAAGGAAGTCGTCGTCCACGTCCAGTCCATGCACCGGATCATCCGTGGGTTTCTTAAAAAAGTCAAACTGGATCAGGTCGAGTGGAAAACTTTATTCGGAACCGGGGATGCGGCATCGACGGGGACGTTGACTGGGACGATCTGGGGAATGAAAGGGAGCATCATCGGCATCCTAAGCGGGTATATGCGCCTTCAATCCATGCCTGTCATCGAGGTGACCCCGACTTTTCAGCATGCGGTGATTCAAACGCAATTTTCATGTATTATCCAGTTTCGCATAGGGAATGCTATCCTAGTAGGTTTCAAGATACTTCGGTACTGGAGAGGCGGTATGGCTAAGTTCAAGACAAAGCCCCTTTCCACCATTTCTGGAGAAAAACATTCAGTCTAATTAGGAGGTCTTCACATGTCAGAACATCCGATTGAAGGTCTGATGACCACGGCAATGGAAAATTTAAAAGAAATGATCGATGTGAATACGATCATCGGTGATCCCGTTGAAACACCCGATGGAAGTGTCATCCTCACCGTTTCAAAGGTAGGCTTTGGGTTTGCTGCTGGTGGAAGTGAGTTCATCATCGACAGTAAAGGCAAGGACGAAAGCGGCAAAGGTGGAGAAGGCGGCGGTGACAAGTCAACCCCTAAGCAGCAGCCGTTTGGCGGAGGTAGCGGGGGCGGTGTCTCGATTACGCCGATCGCGTTCCTGATCGTCAGCTCAAAGGGTATCAAGATGCTACATTTAGATGAAAGCACTCATCTGATCGATCGCCTGCTGGACCTTGCTCCTGGTGCCATCGAAAAGATTCAGGGCATGATGAAAAAGGACGGCAATAAAGAGGATAACAACGGGCAGCACAATCAAAATCATAAGATGGAACTGTAAATGAATGTGAGCTTACTCGAATGAGTGAGCTCATCTTTTTTTTGAAAAGGACCCCTATGATTTGCTTTCCCCCTTCCTTTTTCTGTACTATGAAAGGGTACATACTATTTATAGAGGAGGAACAAATAATGGCAAATATCACGTTTAAGAACAACCCTGTCACTCTATTAGGTAATGAGGTAAAAGTAGGCGACAAAGCTCCCAACTTCACAGTGTTAGCTAATGATCTATCGGAAGTCACACTGAATGATTCCAAGGGCAAGGTACGTCTGATCAGTGTCGTTCCTTCCATCGATACAGGTGTTTGTGACGCGCAGACACGCAAGTTCAATGAAGAAGCAACGAAATTTGATAACGTTGAAGTATTGACGGTTTCAGTGGACCTTCCTTTCGCACAAAAACGCTGGTGCGGAGCGAACGGAATCGAAAATGTCCAAACGTTATCCGATCACCGCGACCTTTCATTCGGTGAAGCATTCGGTGTTCACATCCAGGAACTTCGTCTTCTGGCACGTGCTGTATTCGTTGTAAACAGCAATGATGAAGTAACGTATGTGGAATATGTAAGCGAAGCGACTGATCACCCGGATTATGACGCTGCGGTTGAAGCAGTGAAAAACGCGAAGTAATCCTGTCCCAACCAGAATATTTCTTAAGACATGCTGACCTGATTCTCGGATGGTCAGCATTGTTTTTTTTTACAAACGTCCCCGACAAAGGTAAAATAGATGAATGAAATTGAGATAAAGGAATGAATGCCGATGATTAATTCGCCAGTCGAATCATTATTTGGAATAATCGACGAAACGGCTACCTTGCTGAAGGATGAACTTGCCTGCAGTTATTTAGAAGCCGTTGCGGAAACGGGGGAGAACCTTTTTCAAGGGGATGTCCTTCAGGAAGAAGTCAGTGAACTGACGAAGAAGCGCCTGAATAAAAAGTACGATGAAGTGAACTTTTCTCAACTTGAGAATGAAAATATCCGTAAAGCGTTTCAATTCGCGATTTTAAAAGGGATGAAAGAAAACGTCCAGCCGAATCACCAAATGACGCCGGACTCACTCGGGCTGTTCATCAGCTATTTGGTGAATAAATTCACGGCGGGCACGAATAAGCTGACCGTCCTTGACCCTGCGATCGGAACGGGGAATCTCTTGACGACGGTGTTGAACCAGATGCCGGGTAAAGAAACCCAGTCCATCGGTGTCGAAATCGATGAAGTGCTCATCAAACTTGCCTACGTGGGAGCTGATCTTCAGAAGCATCCACTGCAGCTCTTTAACCAGGACTCACTGGAGCCGTTGTTCATCGATCCCGTCGATCTAGTCCTTTGCGACCTGCCGATCGGGTATTACCCGAACGACCTGCGCGCCCAGGATTATGAGCTGAAAGCGGATGAGGGCCACTCGTATGCCCACCATCTGTTCATCGAACAAAGCCTGAAGCATACGAAAGACGGCGGATACCTGTTCTTCATCGTGCCGAACGGACTTTTCGAATCGCCGCACAGCGCACAGCTTCAAGGGTATCTGAAAGAGAAAGCTGACATCCAGGGATTCCTGCAGCTGCCGCTTTCCCTGTTTAAAAATAAAAACTCGGCGAAGAGCATCCTGATCCTTCAGAAGAAAAAGACAGGAATCAAGCCTCCTAAAGAGGTATTGCTTGCTCAACTGCCAAGCCTTTCGAATCAGAGAGCCCTTCAGGATATCCTGTCGAAGATCGATCAGTGGCTTGGGCAGAATAAATAAACGTATGAATCGAGACTGCCTTCTGGCGGTCTTTTTTTATTGGTGTTTTATTGGATAGGTGGTGGGGGTATGCAGAGAATGAAGAGTTTTTCGACCGTCATTTAAATTTATCGAACACTCAACATAGAACGACAAATTTTGCATGCATCCAAATACGGCGCGCTGTTTTCAAACTTTTGTGAAAACATTTAATTTAACATGAAAACGATGTCATTTCAAGCTTTTTCTTGAAATAGGGTGGAGTCAGTGATTTAATGGGGAATTGAGAGATAAAAAACGATTCAATGAACAGAATAATGGTAGAGTCGATAGATCGAAAACAAAAGGAGCGATACAACGTGGCAAAAAAAGTGATTGCAATTAATGCTGGAAGCTCTTCGTTAAAGTTTCAGCTTTTTGATATGCCTGAAGAAACAGTCATTACCAAAGGTCTAATTGAACGTATCGGTTTGAACGATGCGGTTTTCAATATAACAGTGAACGATGAGAAACGTGAAGAAGTGACGGATATCCCGAACCATGAAGTAGCGGTTAAAATGTTGCTTGAAAAGCTGACAGGCTTTGGCATCATCAATTCACTTGATGAGATTGATGGAATCGGTCACCGAGTCGTGCACGGCGGAGAGGTATTCAATGATTCCGTTCTGATTACTGATGAAGTGACAAACAAAATCGAAGAACTTTCTGATCTGGCACCACTTCATAACCCTGCAAACTTAACTGGAATCAAGGCATTCCAAAGCGTGCTGCCGAATGTTCCTGCGGTTGCTGTGTTTGATACAGCGTTCCACCAAACGATGCCTGAAAGCTCATTCTTGTACAGCCTTCCATATGAGTACTATGAAGACTTCGGAATCCGTAAATATGGTTTCCACGGAACTTCCCACAAGTATGTATCACAGCGTGCAGCTGAAATGCTCGGCCGTCCGGAAGAGCAAGTGCGCCTGATTTCTTGTCACCTAGGTAATGGTGCAAGTATCGCAGCCATCGAAGGCGGTAAATCCATCGATACGTCCATGGGCTTCACACCACTTGCAGGTGTTGCCATGGGAACTCGTTCTGGTAATATCGACCCGGCCCTTATCCCGTTCATCATGGAGAAAACAGGATCAACGGCTGATGAAGTATTAAATATCCTGAACAAGAAGTCCGGTATGCTTGGTGTATCAGGATTCTCAAGTGACCTTCGTGATATCGAGCTGCAGGCTTCAGAAGGAAACGAGCGTGCGGAACTAGCTCTAGAAGTGTTCGCTAACCGTATCCACAAATACATTGGTTCATATGCATCACGCATGTACGGTGTAGACGCAATTGTCTTCACGGCAGGTATCGGTGAAAACAGTACACTGATCCGTGAAAAAGTCCTTCAAGGCTTGGAATTCATGGGCGTATACTGGGATCCGGCACGCAATCAGGTCCGTGGTAAAGAAGCATTCGTCAACTACCCGCATTCACCTGTTAAAGTCATGATCATTCCGACGAATGAAGAAGTCATGATCGCTCGTGATGTTGTAGAAAAAGGGAATATCTAATATAAATGAAACAGGATCGCTGGCTATGGCGGTCCTGTTTTTTTGTTCAGAAAAAGAGGGACGGACCTCCAAAAATCCCTCGCTGAGGAATCATGCGGAAAGTGACCTGTATCATGCCGGATTTACGATAATCATGCGGGTATTTAAACTTTCATGCGAGATCCACATTTATCATGCGACATTCCAATGAATCATGCCGGGGTGTCGAATTTTCTTTATGAGTAGAATTTACTGACTATTCCCACCATTCTCCCCGTCACAAAGGAATTGTCTATTCCATATATGGTATACTATACGTAATTTAAGGAATGTAAGGAGTGGGAGAAGTGAACTGGTCAGAACGAGATAATCAGGTATGGCAGTCGATCAAGGCTTGGAGAGAAGAGTTGTATGAATATGAAGCGAATGATTTGGAGCATACATATGTGAAGTGGCTGGATTACGCGTTTGAATCGATTCCTGAAGATGTTCAGGATCAGTTTTTTCAAAGGCTGGATGGCTGGTTGTTTCATATGCATTCCCTGATTCAAGGTTCACAGATGCAAAATGACGCTCGGGAGCGGATCCTTGTGACGGCGAGGGCCTTCAATCAGGACATTCAGACGGTCGAGGATCTTCATTATTTAACGGTTGACCAGCTTCATTACATAGCGGAACAGCATGCGGGGCGTCATCGCATCTACTCCCTGTTGCAAGGAGGGGTGACGGGTACCGGGGGACTTGTGGCTCTTGGATCGGATCTGCCTGCCATGCTCGTCATCAATCTACGTTCGGTGCAGCTCATCGCCATCACCTACGGATTCGATGTTCAGACGCCGTTTGAAATGATGACGTCGCTGAAGGTGTTCCATGCGGCGACCCTGCCGGCAAGGCTCCGGGCCCTTGCGTGGGAGGATCTGATGGAGGACTTGAACAAGAAGGATTCCAATTACTTCTATGACGGGTCGGAGCAGCTGACGGATTATACGTGGCTGGAAGGGTCCATGAAGCAGGCACTGAAAGCGATGGCCATCACCATGTTCAAAGGGAAGAAGTGGTCGGGTCTGCCTCTTGTCAGCATTGCCATCGGAGCGGGATCCAATTATCAGCTTTCGAGGAAAATCACTGATTTTGCCGAAAAATATTATCAATACCGCTATTTGCGCGATAAGAAAAATGAACAATAACAGAAAGGGAATGATGTGCTCACCGCATCATTCCCTTTCTGTTTTTTCCGGATTGGTCCGGTACCAGAGCCATAGATCATTGATCTCAGAAGCACGTTCAGAGATTTCATTGTTGATCATGCAGGACCGTTCAAAATCATCTTCCCCAGCCAGTTCATCCTGAAGGCGCTCGATCTCCACATCAATTTCCCCGATCCGGTCTGGAATCGTTCCACGGACACGCTCCCACTCAAGGAGAATCACTTCCTGTTCCTCTGGCGAATACAGCGGCCATTCCTTCAACTGCAATGGAATATGGATTCCCAGTCTTGAATCATATGAAAAAAATTCGTTCCTCATCTATCTGCATGCTCCTTACGTTTCATTCTTCTTTCATCCTACAATAAATTCTGCGTGAAGCCCAGTGCGAAGGGGATGTCACGAATTGTCCATAAAATAATTATACAAATTCATGAATAAGTATTGATGTATTTCTCGTAAACTGCTAATATAAATTCATCTTAAAGAATAAATATTCATTTATATAGAAAATCAACAGGAGGAGATACGGATGAATAAAAAAGTGGTATTAGCCTACTCAGGTGGTTTGGATACATCGGTTGCAGTTCAATGGTTAAAGGAAAAAGGATACGAAGTCATTGCATGCTGCCTGGATGTCGGGGAAGGAAAGGATCTTGATTTTGTACAGGAAAAAGCACTGACGGTTGGAGCGTCGAAAAGCTATGTTATCGATGCAAAAGAAGAGTTTGCAAATGAATACGCGCTTCTTGCCCTTCAAAGTCATGCGCTGTACGAAGGAAAATACCCACTGGTGTCCGCTCTCTCAAGACCGTTGATCGCTAAAAAGCTTGTAGAGATCGCAGAACAGGAAGATGCAACGGCTGTTGCACATGGCTGTACGGGAAAAGGAAATGACCAGGTGAGATTCGAAGTGTCAATCGCCGCATTGAACCCTTCTTTAGAAGTAATCGCGCCGGTTCGTGAATGGAAATGGTCACGTGAAGAAGAAATTGAATATGCGAAGGATAAGGGGATTCCGATTCCCATCAATCTTGATTCACCATACAGCATCGACCAGAATCTATGGGGTAGAAGCAATGAGTGCGGAGTGCTCGAAAATCCTTGGACGGCACCACCGGAAGATGCATATGATCTGACAGCTAGCATCGAAGAATCGCCAAATGAAGCGGATGTGGTTGAAATCACGTTCTCCAAAGGGGTTCCTGTGGAGCTGAATCACGTGGCTTATCCTCTTGATGAAATCATTGCGAAGCTGAATGTGTTGGCCGGAAAGCACGGAGTCGGACGCATCGATCATGTGGAAAACCGTCTTGTCGGGATCAAGTCACGTGAAGTCTACGAATGTCCGGCCGCCATGACCCTTTTAAAAGCACATAAAGAACTGGAAGACCTCACACTGGTGAAAGAAATGGCCCATTTCAAACCGGTGATCGAGAAAAAAATGACGGAACTAATTTATGAGGGACTTTGGTTCTCTCCATTAAATAAAGCGTTAAAGGCTTTCCTTGATCAAACACAGTTGTATGTGAACGGTGTCGTACGCGTGAAATTATTCAAAGGCCATGCCATCGTAGAAGGTAGAAAATCACCGAACTCACTGTATGATGAAAACCTTGCAACGTACACAAAAGCGGATGAATTCGATCATGATGCAGCCATTGGATTCATTCAACTATGGGGTCTGCCAACGAAGGTGTCTTCCATGGTCAACGCTGAGAAGAAAGAGAAAGTCACTCTATGAGTAAGCTGTGGGGAGGACGTTTCACCAAGAAGCCGGAAGAATGGGTGGATGAATTCAATGCATCCATCTCATTCGACCAGGAGCTTGTACTGGAAGACATTGAAGGCAGCATCGCCCATGTGAAAATGTTGAAAAAGTGCGGGATCCTGACAAACAGTGAATCCGATCAGATCCTCGATGGCCTCCACGTGTTGTATGGGAAGGCTGAAAAGAATGAGCTTCAGTTTTCCGTTGAGTATGAGGATATTCATTTGAATCTGGAGAAGCATCTGATCGATTTGATCGGAGAGGTCGGCGGCAAGCTCCATACGGGCAGAAGCCGTAACGACCAGGTGGCGACAGACATGCATCTATTTTTAAAAAGACGCGTGAAGGAAATCGTCAAGCTCGTTGAGGACCTTCAGGAAGCGATCATCGTCCAGGCGGAAGCGAACGTAGAAACAATCATTCCGGGATACACTCATCTTCAGCGTGCACAGCCGATCTCGTTCGCTCATCATCTGATGTGTTATTTCTGGATGCTGAACCGTGATAAGGAGCGACTTGTGGATTCCTTGAAAAGAATCGATATCTCCCCATTGGGAGCAGGTGCACTGGCAGGGACCACATTCCCCATCGACAGGGAATATTCAGCTGAGCTCCTTGGTTTTGATGCTTGCTATGAGAATAGTCTCGATGCCGTGAGCGACCGTGATTTCATCCTGGAATTCCTGAGCAACAGCTCGATCATGATGACCCATCTTTCCCGCCTTGCGGAAGAGATGATCCTGTGGTCCACGGAAGAGTTCCGATTCATCGAGCTCGATGACAGTTTCACTACTGGAAGCAGTATCATGCCTCAAAAGAAGAACCCGGATATGGCGGAGCTTGTCAGAGGGAAGACGGGCAGGGTGAACGGGAATCTCATTTCTCTTCTCACTGTGTTAAAAGGTCTGCCACTTGCCTACAATAAAGACATGCAGGAAGACAAGGAAGGGATGTTCGATACGGTGAAGACCGTTGTGGGATCGCTTAAGATCTTTACGGGCATGATCTCGACGATGAAGGTGAATAGTGAACAGATGAAGGAAGCGGTCGGGAATGATTTTTCCAATGCGACAGAGCTTGCGGATTACCTGGCGACAAAGGGGATTCCGTTCAGACAGGCCCATGAAATCGTCGGGAAGCTTGTGCTGTATTGCATTGAGAAGGGCTGCTATCTGAAGGATGTATCGCTTGAGGAGTATGGTGAGTTTTCTTCGTTGATCGAGGAGGATATTTATTCGGTTTTGAATCCTTATTCGGCTGTTGAGAGACGTAAGTCGTATGGTGGTACTGGATTTGAGCAGGTGAAGGTGCAGATTGGGAAGGGGAAGGCTGAGTTAGGGGCTTTTGTTGAACAATCTGTGTAGAAGAAAAAGAAGCGATTGGGGTGAACGACTCTCCCTCAACCGCTTCTTTCTTTTTTGATGGATTAAAGATAATAAATCAATCTTCCACTTCTTCCGTTCTGACAACCAGTACGTCGCAGTGGGCAGCCCGGGTGATGTGTTCGGAGACGCTGCCGATGAGGAAGCGTTCGACGGCGTTGAGGCCGGTGGCTCCGCATATGATGAGGTCTGCTTTGACGTTTTTGTTTGCTTCTCTTGGGATGATCACTTTCGGGGAGCCGTATTCGACATAGGTTTTGACTTTGGTCAATCCGGCTTTGCCCGCTTCGTCTTTGTACTCGTTTAATAATTCTTCAGCATACTTGATGGCTCTTTCTCCTACTGTGCGGTCGTAGGATTCGATGGCCGCGAAAGAGCGGGTGTCGATGACGTGGATCAGGGAAAGAACGGCGTCGTTCCGTTTGGCGATGGCAATCGCTTTTTTGAAGGCCCATTCTGCTTCCCTTGATCCATCTACAGCTACTAATATGTTGTGATATTTTAAACTCATTGTGATCCCCTCCTTACATTCATCATACTATATTTTCCCACTTATATCTGTAGCCAATTTTCGAACAATAAAGGAGAATCGACTACTTATTTTTAAGGGGGAATCACCATGAAGAAGAAGGATCCGAAAGAGCAGTTCACATATGATGAAAATGCGAACCAACAGGTAAGCCAGCAGATCATGGATTCGTATACGAGCGGTGTCATCGATACGGAGAATGGTCAGTATGGTACGTATGAAAACGAGCAATATGAAGAGTAGGTAAAGGAAAAGCTTGTAGAGACAGTTAATGTTTCTACAAGCTCTTTTTTTATGGCTTAAGCTCCCCTGAATGAAAAGGTCCGTCCCTTCTGCTACAATACTCTATATTATAAAGAGAATAGGAGGTCACGGCATGAAGAAACCTGTGATCATTGTCGGTGCTGGCCTGAGCGGTCTCAGAGCCGCTTCCCTCCTCCACTCGAAAGGCGTTGAGTGTGTGGTCCTTGAAGCCCGGGGAAGAATCGGAGGAAGAGTCATAAGCGAGACCATCGGAGGGACGGACCTTGCGAAAGTGGACCTCGGACCGACGTGGTTCTGGCCTGACTATGAGCCTCTCATCACACGTCTTGTAAAGGAGCTCGGTTTACAGACGTTCCTGCAGCATACGGAAGGAGCCCTTCTCTATGAGAAGTCAGAAAATGTTGTCCCGCAACAGCATGTGTTACCGGAAGGAGCTGTGCAAAGATCTTTCAGGCTGCACGGCGGTGTGAAGTCACTCATTGATGCCGTCTATGATACTCTTCCGCCCGGTACTGTTCAGTTGAATACAACCGTAAAAACAATCCGGATGGATAACGGTGGGGGCATCACGGTCGAAGCTGATGAGCTAGGCGGGAAGAAGGAATGGAAGGCAGAAGCTGTGATCCTTGCCATGCCACCACGACTTGTGGCACGACATCTTTCATTCTCACCTTCTCTTCCGGAAGCCCTTATCCAAAGCATGCTTGAAATGCCGACTTGGATGGCGGGACAGGCAAAGGCAATAGCCATTTATGAACGGCCTTTCTGGCGGAAGGATGGTCTTTCGGGTCAGGTAACGAGCTGGGCAGGTCCTCTTCAGGAAATACATGACGCTTCACCAGATAAAGGGGCAGGTGCTTTGTTTGGATTCTTCGGGATGCCGGCTGCAACGCGCAGGGAGCTGGGTGAGGATAAAATAGTGGAGCTTGTCTTGGAACAGCTGAAACGCTTATTCGGTGAGCAGGCGGGTTCGCCAATCTCCCTTCTGTACAAGGACTGGTCAGATGACCCATATACTGCCGTAAAAGAAGATGCTGAACCGCTGATGAATTTTCCTGAATATGGTTCACTTGGGCATGCAGGTGTGTGGGAAAGGAAAATCCTATTTGCCGGAACCGAAACAGCAGCCGAAAGTGGCGGTCATCTCGAAGGTGCTCTCCGGTCGGCTGAACGTGCGGTTTCCAGATTACTGGAGAACCCATATAAATAAAGAGAGAGCCATCACATCAACCCTGTGATGGCTCTTGATCTGTCACGCCTCTTCGTACACAACCTCAACGTCTCCTTTATTCTCATGCATCTTGAATAAAGCTCCGGCAATCTTATCCCCCGAGAAATAAGTGTCTTCCTGAACGAATCCGTTAATGGTCAGAGTCCCTACAAAGATTCCTTTCGGCGTCAGTTCCTGATTCAAGCTGTAAGCGAGGTTTCTTAAGCCCGCTTTTCCAACGGATAATGAAGCAACGTCTGCACTTGGATAGAGCGCAAGACCTCCACCTGTCAAAAGAATGGATCCGGAGTCTCTTTTCATGAAAGGAAGGATTTCCTGAACGGCGACCAGTGCACCTGCCACGTTCACTTTAAAGTCATAAATGAAATCTTCCACATTGATCGCAGTCGGTTGTCCAGGTCGGATGGACGCTGCATTATACAACAAGACCTCGATTTCATCACCAAATGCAGCTCTTACTTCAGAAAGAGCCTTTTTCATGGACGATCCGGATGAAACATCACCTTGAAATCCTTTTGCCGTGATACCGTGCGCCGCTAAATCACTTTCAAGCTCCTGAAGTGAAGAGAGTGTACGAGAAATGAGTGCCACCTTGTAACCTTTCAATCCAAAAATCTTCGCCGTCTCATAGCTGATCCCTTTACCAGCTCCAATAATGACAATCGTTTTATTCATAATGTATTCCTCCGATTTTTATATTTGTATATGCAAATGATAAGGTGAAAAAAAGAGCGCAACAATTCTCACTCTTTTTCAAGCTTTAGACTTGCTTCATGTAGCATCTTACTTAAATCCAGGCTGAAATCCTTCCCGAGTGTCTCGGAATAATCCTGGAACATTTCTTTGATTGACACGCGGAATTCACGGTACAATTCTTCGCCTTCATCCGTTAATGAAATGAAGGTTTGCTTACCGGACATTTTGCGAACGACGATGTTTCGCTTTTCCAGTTTATCAATGAAACGTGTACTGGTGGAAGGAGCAATGGCCAGCTTCTGGCACAGCTCTTTCTGTGTGATTCCAGGCTTAAAGTGGATGACCATGATCATATAAAAGTAAGATGGAGCAAGTCCTCCGGCATCCAGGTGTTTTTCAGCAAGCTTGGTGATGCTTCTGGAAAAACGGCTTGCCGTGAAGTATAAGCAGTGAATCAGAACGTCGTCTTGTTCTTCGTTCATTAGATCAACACCCTTTCATTTGCACATACAAATTAACACAAGCGATAATGCTATGTCAACATAAGCTCAGATTATGACTGTTCTTTCAGTTTTTCTATTATCCCACGCTTACTCTGTTACAGTAAAATGAAAAGGAGATGTTGGAAAAGGGGTGTTGTGATGAAAGCGGTGATTCAAAACGAATTTGGAGATTCCAGTGTGCTTCAATTAGCAGATGTAGAGACTCCGAAAATAAGTAAAGAAGAAGTGTTGATCAAAACGGCTTTTACCAGTGTGAACTATGCCGATATCAAATCTCGGAAAGGCAGCAAAGGAAAGGGGAGTTTCCCCCTTACTCTTGGGCTCGATGCAGCGGGGACCGTTGTGGAAGCAGGGGAATCCTCCGGTTATGCAGCCGGGGACCGCGTCATCGCTTTTCCTATAGGCGGGTCTTACGCAGAATATGTGAAAGCCCATAAACAACTGACGTTCAAGATTCCTGACAGTCTTTCCTTTGAGCAGGCGGCAGCCATGCCTACTGTGTCGATCTTGTCTTATATCCTGCTACACCAAATAGGGCAGGTGAAGAAAAGCGATACGATCGTTGTCCATAGCGGGGCCGGGGGAGTCGGTTCCATGCTCGTTCAATTAGCGAAGGTTGCTGGGGTGAAGACAGTCATTGCAACGGTCGGCAACTTGAGCAAAGAGAATTATGTAAAGAGGTTGGGAGCAGATATTGTTTGTACATACGACACGTTTTCGGAAGAAGTGCTTCAATTGACGAATGGAAGAGGGGCGCAAGTCATTTTCGATTCCGTGGCTGGAGAAGTCACGACGGCAAGTCTGGCCTGCCTGGGTCTATACGGAACCCTCGTTCAATTCGGCAACAGCAGCGGCAGTGCCGGACACTTCAAAACGAGCGATGTTCATTCTTCCTGCCGAAATGTAAAAGGGTTCAGTCTTGGGACGACGAGGAAGCATCGTCCGGACATGTTGGCTCCTGCTGCTGAAAGAGTGATTGAGCTATTTGCAACAGGCAAAGTAACGCTCCCCATTGCCAAGGTATTCGATTTAAGTGAAGCTAAACAGGCTCATGATTTGATCGAGAGTCGGGAGTATGAGGGGAAGGTATTGATAAAAGCAAGTAAGTAAAGCTTTTTACAAGGGGAGAGACGCGGGGACCTGTCCCCGTAGTTCTTTTGAAAATAAAGAAAATCCGACACTTCGGCATGATTATCGAATTTCCCGCATGATTTCATTTACAACTCGCACGATTATTAGATAAGCCGCATGATAATCCTGAATTCCGCACGTTAATGGTAAATCTCGCATGATTCTGCTCTATCCTTCTTTCTAGGGGATGAGAAGGAAAGTTAGTACGGTTGAAGAGAGAGAAAAGCTTTCAAAAACCCCCCTATGAAATGAAAGAGGACGTTTTTTGGTGAGCAATGGGAGCATTTCCCGCTATTAATTTTAAGCAGGGAGATCTATTTAGTTTGGTGGTTTACTCCTTTATTTGAACATTGCTCAAATCCCGGTCATTTGAAATAATTGGTATAGTGTTGAAGGGCAAGAATGTAGAAGAGCAATATCAACGTAAAATAGCATGAAAAGGAGTTAAGATGATGGGTTACATAGAAGAACTGAGGGAAATCGTGGGTCACAGGCCATTACTATTTGTAGGGGCCGTGACGGTTATTGTGGATGAAAAGGGAAGGTTACTGCTTCAACAACGAACGTTTCCGAAGGGTGTATGGGGTATTCCGGGCGGACTGATGGAGCTTGGAGAATCAACTGAAGAGGTTGCGAGAAGAGAAGTATATGAGGAAACGGGATTGAGAGTGAATGAACTGCATTTAATCAATGTTTATTCAGGACCGGAACATTATGTAAAGGCTGAAAATGGTGATGAGTTTTACGTTGTAACGGTTGCTTATTATTCGGAAGGATATGAAGGGGAAATGAACATAGATAAATCTGAATCCATTACGTGTGAGTTTTTTTATCCTGATGAATTGCCGAGCAATATTGTTAAAAGCCATAAAGCGATATTGGATGAATTTTTATCTAAACATTATAGAAAAGATGTATAATCTTCAGTTTATGTTCTACTTACAGCTGATGGTAAATAAACATGGTCGTTCATCCAAAAAGGATAAACGGCTATTTTTGTTGAATTCCTTATGTAACAAGTTGCTCTGGGTTGAGTGTGTAAATTTTATAAAAAAACAAAAGGATTCAGAGTGTGACTACACTACTACACTAAGGAGATGAAATCATGAAATTACTGCTCACATCAGCAGGAGTCTATAATAAAATCATACACGAAGCCCTGGTTGCCATGCTCGACAAACCGATTGAGGATTCCACTGCCCTGTGCATCCCCACCGCCATGTACGGACACCCCTGGGTCGGTCCCGGCGTGAGAACGTGGGAGTTCATCAGCGGGAATTCCGAGAATCCCATGGTGGAACTGGGATGGAAGTCTGTCGGAGTCCTGGAGCTCACAGCGCTGCCAAGCATCAATAGAGATCGATGGGTGCCGCTGGTAAAGGAAACTGATGTCTTCCTCGTGTCGGGCGGAGACGCTCTCTACTTGGCTCACTGGATGCGGCAATCCGGACTTGCTGATCTATTGCCGTCGCTGAATGCAGTCTATGTTGGAATGAGTGCAGGGAGTATGGTGATGGCGCCAAATATCGGGGAAGACTTCGTGGGCTGGAATCCTCCGAACGGCGGGGATGAAGCGCTCGGAATGGTTGATTTTTCAATTTTCCCTCATCTGGATCATGAGATGCTCCCGGAAAACACGATGGCTGATGCAGAGAAATGGGCCGCCAGCATGAAGGGGCCGGCATATGCGATTGATGATCAGACCGCCATCAAGGTGATTGATAGAGAAGTGGAAGTGATTTCGGAGGGGAATTGGAGGCGGTTTTCATAAGGATTAATACCTCTTTAAAAAAATAATCATTAAGGGTGAGTCAATGATTAACCGGGTAGGATTAATGAACGTAACAAGACGGAAAATAGTATTCTCTGTAATACTGTTAGCCGCGATAGGAGCCATACTATTGGTCTGGTCAGAGCTCCGTGAAAGAATGTACGATCTACATTACACCCCAAAGGCAAGCCAAATGACATTTGAATTCAAGACACCAACACAGGTTCCATTTGCGGAAATGAAAGTGACCGATTTTACTGTCGGAGAAGATCAGCGTGAAGCAGAAATGTCGTTATTAAACGCTGATATAAATATGATGGATATCCGAATTTCTTCATCCAAACCAGAGTATGAAGCAGATAAGATCGAAAGAGTGGAAATCGGACAAGATATGTATGGAGATTTCATCCCGAATGACGCCGGTAGAAGAATCCTTACCTGGAAGGATGACTTGTATTATGAAATGATTTATTATCCTAAACTTACTCCGAGAGAAGTGAGTAAAACACAGTTGATTCAAATGGCGGAGTCTTTTAAAAAAATGGATTAGTTTCAGGTTGTATGAATCTATAAGGGGAAGGTGAAAGCTGAAGAGCGAAATCGGTCTTCAGTTTTTATTCGTAATATTGACATTCGCCACTACTTTGTCATACTATATAGTGGTAGTTAGTATTACTTAGTACGAAATGTAATATAGGAGGTGAATGTTTGGAAAACTTCACAGAAATGCTGAAAGGGGTTCTTGAGGGGTGTGTGCTTGAGATCATCAGCCGTGGTGAAACGTATGGCTATGAGATCACGCAACAGCTGAGAGAACTGGGTTTCACGGATGTGGTGGAAGGCACCGTGTATACTATTACCATGAGACTTGAGAAAAACAATCTGGTGAATATTGAAAAGAAGAAAAGCTCTGTAGGACCGCCGAGAAAATTCTATACCCTGAATGAAGCGGGGCAGGAGAAGCTCGAGGTCTTCTGGGGGAAATGGGAATTCCTTTCAAGCAAGATGAACGAACTTAAAATGAAAGAAATCATAAGGAGAGGATAAGATGAAATTTATTGAAAAGATTACGGGAAGTATGGCCGACAAGCGTGAATGGAGAGCGATGGAAGCCCGTGCGAAGACATTGCCAAGTGAGTACCTCAATGCCTACAAAGCGATCCAGAAATATATGTGGACTGCCGGTGGTCTCACCGACTGGAGGGATACAAGCCGTATCTTTAATGGAATTCTCGATTTGTTCGAGGAAGGCGCTGCAGACGGGAAGAAAGTCGCTGACCTCACAGGTGAGAACGTAGCCGCTTTCTGTGATGACTTAGTGAAGGGATCGGAAACATGGAACGACAAGCATCGAGCTAAGTTGAACGATACGATTAGCCGAAAGCATAGGTGATAATCGATCAATCGATAGCTTTCTTTTTAAGTATTCCTTTTTTTTTACGTCAGTAGTAAGTAGTACTTATTACTGATTTGAATGGAAAGCAGAACCGTGGAAGGGATAAGGGATTTTTGACGGAAAATTTATGTAAGTGCTGTAATACAAATAGACGCAAAAGAGCCTGGTATTACTCTTTAGTAGCCAATCGGACTTTTGTGTCTTTTTTTCGTTAGAAAATTAGAAGGAAGAATTGGAAGGGGAATGGAATACATTTAGTAGGTATTTGAATCAGATCCCGGTCCTGTTTCTTAAAAAGACTGTAATGGGAGGAAGGTCTATGGCATTCGTTTCAATTTATACCGTTGGCCGGTTACATCACCCTTATGAACACCCGGCATCACATGAGTTTTACGAAATGGGATATAAAGTGATGCGCCAGGCTCATTTATCAGGATATCTTATAGAAGAGTTTTCATCAGATGGTGTCTCTTTACCTGGAGGAGATGGAGGTGGCTACCCCGTCCTGACATTAACGGTATGGAAAAGCCTGCAATCCTTATACCGCTTTACATATGCGGGGAAGCACAGTCAGGCACTGCGGAGCAGGAACAAGTGGATGGAGCCTAATGATGGGAATCATTCTTCGTATGTTGTCTGGTGGACAGAGAAGGTCAAGGATGTTTCATGGGAGGAAGCTTTTACGAGATACCAATATTATCTTGAACATCAAGCTACTCCTTTTGCGTTTGATTTAAAGCAAGCATTTGATGAGAGTGGACAACCGTGTAATCTGAAGTGAAGATAACAAGATTTGAGAAGGAGACTGTTTCTATGCTGTTTATGATGATCGTCAAAGCCTCAAGAAATTCAGAAGCCGGAAATCCTCCGAGCCCCGAGCTCATGGAAGCCATGACAAAGTACAATGAGGATTTAGTGGAGGCAGGTGTGCGGGTGATGGCGAAAGGACTTCATCCGAGCTCTGACGGTATCCGCGTATCGTACCCGAAACCAGGTGGTGAACCGGTAGTAACCGAGGGTCCATTTGAAGTCTACGGGTTAGTGGCGGGGTTCTTCCTGATAGATGTGAAATCGAGGGAAGAAGCCATCGAGTGGGCCATAAGGGTGCCTGATCCTCAGGGATATGGGGAAGGACAGGTGGAATTGCGTCAAGTCTTCTAAGGAACGGAACAGAAGGGGAAAGAGGATCTAGTGAACTTTTGACTTATAAGTGAAAAACAGAAAGAAGGTTTTTTACATTTTTGACTTGCAAACTCGCTTAAATGACTTTACCAAAATGCACGATGAATTTATCAAGGATTGGAGTCATGCGATGAGGTCGGGTGACACCTCTTCCGTTGAAAGAATGACAGAGGATTACTATGTCGCATTTTTTAATAGTGGAAATGATAAACCCATTTTTTTCAACAAATTAGAAGCTATGGATGGTATGAAACAATCGGTCAGCCATTTTTCAGGGTCAGAAAAAAGGTTTGAAAACAGAGTCATTCGATTAAGTAATAGCGAGAATGCAGTCGTTTTCTATGAACAATTAATTGTAAAAGAAGAGGAAGTATTGGCACGATTATTTACAATTGAAAATTGGAGATTAATGAATGGTAAATGGATGGTTATAAGAGAAATAGAAGAACCGATAAAATAATGAAAACAAAAGGGAGAGATTTTAGATGATAAAAGGTTTCGGTGGAATCTTCTGGAGAACGAAAAACATGGATGCTTTAAAGAAATGGTACGGTGAAGTGTTGAAGATTGAAATGGGAGATTGGAACGGAACCATGATTAAACCCGACCCGGAAAATGAAACGATCTTTTCTTTCTTTAAAGAAGATGACTCCTATTTCCCGACAGAACAGCAGGTGATGTTGAATTTCCAGGTACATGATCTTAACGAAACGATGGAACATCTTGAACGGGTGGGTGTACCCCTTGCAAAGGAAAAAGAAGTGAGTGAATTCGGTCAGTTTATTTGGATTAAAGATCCTGAAGGCCGACTGATTGAGCTTTGGGAGAAATAATGATTGAAGTTATATGGTTAGGAGAGTCGGAGCTTTATGGGATTAACATTGTCACAGCGTCAGGCAATTGATTATTTTACGGCCTATGCCCTAAAGCATAAAGGGGATGCGAAGGCTACCATTCATCATGTCCTGAACATGTCCAATATTTCAGGTGAGGTGTTTGAACAGGCAGTTCATCATATGAAAACTCACGCACAGATCGGTTTGCACTTCCATCCGGATCGACCGACTTCCACGATGAAGACCGTTGCCCAGTCCCTGCTCGAACAGGGGGAATATAAGAGCCAGTTTGAAACATTCATATCGAATGGGAAGGTGTCACCCCACTCAGGTGGTGACCGGGATAGATGGGAAGAGAGTATGTTTGGAGGCGCCTACCAATCCGGAGGTGCATTGATGAGCGAACGGCCAAAGTACGGGGCATTGAATCTGATGTTACATCCGGATGGCCCTTCTCCACGGTTTGGCTCATGCTATTTTTTGCTGAGCCCTAACGTATCATCCCGTTCAACCTTTACATATCTGGACTCTCATCAAAACCCGTTTGAAAAGGGGACGTATCAAGCATTTGATATGATTATGGCTGCTCTTTTGGAAGAACTATTTTTAAGAGATTTTGCACTGGGAGAGAAGGATTTGACTCCGACAAAGTTCATTCATTTTGTATTGAATCATCTGGAACATGGCAGAGTAGGACACGTGGCCAATCGAAACCTGAATCATTACATAGAATCACAGATTCATGGTCCCATTTCTCTGAAAGAAGATGTGGAAGTGCTGGTTGCCGACCCTTCCTTTAAGGACACGACTGTTGGTGAAACCCTGGAGCAAATGTGCTCCAAGTATTCCATCGATCTTAAATGGCATATGGGCTTTACCCTTGATGTGAACGTGGTTCCTGCTGACTTCAGGGGACCATCCATGCCCTCATTGGCAAAGCGGATCGGGTTAAAAAATGAAATTGATGCTTACACAATCGGGCTGGCGGTCATGGACTTGAAACAGAACCCAGATGCATGGAGTAAGAGGGGAACATATGAAGGCGTGCTGCAGGAATTGAAGCTATTGTGGCATGTCCTTGTGAAATACGGAAGACCGATGGAGAAGTGATTGAGGTGGTTTTAAGGTGAAAAAAATATCCGTGACTGCAGTAGCTTTAAGTATGATATTGATATGTGTACTATCAAACGAATACTCTTTTCGACATGCCGAGCAGGCTTGTATCAAAAGTGATAAAACTCTCATCGTAGAAAAGGCCTTTCTATCTTTTCATTGGAGTGTATCCTGTAAATAAAAACAGATCTGGCCCTTTTCTGGGGACAGATCTGTTTTCATGTTACTTTACATGTCTCTCCGATGTGTTTCCTTTATACACGAAATAAAGGGCCAGCAACATGCTCAACAAAGCCAGCCAACGCTTTGGATCCATTGAAATTTCCACACCTCCGAACCAGCCAAAATGATCGATGACCATACCGGCAATTAGTTGTCCGATCACGGTTGAGATATTGGCTGCCGTCACTCCGATGATTGGTACAGTAAGAACGGTCAGAAACAGATACCCAACCCCGAAAAGAACGGCACTCAATTGCCATTTAGGAGCATCCAGTAAAGCAAGGACATCTCCTCTTCCAAAAAATAAGACAATAATGATAAGAAAAAGGGTTCCGCTTGCAAACGTAAGGAACGCACTCTCCAACGTCCCGGCTTTCTTACTGAAGGTCCCGTTGATGGAGGATTGTGCACTTAACATGATCCCTGCAAGCAGAGTGAATAGAATGATAAATATACTCATGGTGTTTTCCTCCTTAAAAGATTAATAATAACGCCACGGACATAAATCCAACGGCTAATAGTTGATAGGCGTTAACGGGATTCTTCCGGCTTCCAAGCCACCCAAAGTGTTCGATCAGAATACTCATGGCCATTTGTCCGAGTATGACAGAAACCATTGAAAGACCCACCCCCACAATGGGAATACTGATGACGAGGATCGTTAAATAAATGACCCCAAGAATCCCTCCGAGCAGATTCCATTTCGGTGCTTTAAACGTGTATGAAAGTTTTCCCTTCCCGAAAAAGAGAAGGGCGAGACCTAAAATGATTGAGCCTGTAAAGAAATTATAAAAGCTGCTTTCAAGTTTACCGACACTTTTACCAAGCTCACCGTAAATGGCACCCTCGATACTGAGTGCCATCCCAGCGACCAGAGCAATGATGTAAATGATGAATTTTTTCATGATGGACTGTTTCTCCTTTAACATTATATTTTTAGATATCGGGAATTAACGATATGTTGTGCGAAAAATAAATCTATATATCGAGAAATATAGATGTGATAAACGAAGAAAAAACCTGTTACAGGTCTTTTCCGATATATTCAGCTAATGTCGAGATGGTCTCTTCATTTCTTCGATAGTACGTCCACTTTCCATGCCGCTCGGATTCAAGAAGGTTTGCTTTTTGCATTATCGACAAGTACTGTGAAATCGTCGACTGCGACAGATTCGCTTTCTCTTGAATGTCCCCGACACAGACACCACCTTTTTCGTTCATATTTTTTGATAAGTGAGCGGTCGGCTTATCAAAATGTTTATGCGGTTCTTTCAGCCACTGCAAAATATTCAAACGGGTTTCATTGGACAATGCTTTGAATATATCGATTGTATTCATGGCGTATATACTAATCGGTTTTTTTCGATATGTCAATATGGGTGACTGAGTAGTTGTCTGCATTTTTAGAAAAACCGTCCGGGCTCATTTCTTTGCCGGACGGTAATAAGTACACTGAGATGGATCATCTTCTTAAATATTGCTTACCTATCCCATGAAAATTGAAATTTTACTTTGACTTTACTAATCGAAGTTCTTCCGCCTTCGCTAATACACATTTCTTCTCATCCGAATTCAATTCCACATATTCAGAATCATAGATCCAAAATATGGTGTACAACTCATCTTCGTATTCTACAATATCGCCAAGATTATATTTCATTTTCTCTCCTTGAAGAAGACGATCCATTCTCAGTGGACCATGTATATTTTACCATTACTATAGAACTATAAACGTTTCAAAAATATCATTGAGAGACCATTCAGGTTGGGTTTTATATCGATACCTCAGGCGCACGCTAAAATTTACCTTTCAATATTCTTCTAAGAATGAATGAAGCCTACCCCCACCAAATTTCCACACCGGTCCTTTCGGAAGGGAGCAAACGGACGTTCGTCTGTGATATAATGGAAGGACACAACATAATACGGAAGATGGGGTAGCGGCTCACACTCCCGAGTGAAGGGAGGTGATACGCTAATGATTGCTGTAGGAGATGCATTGCAAATTATGATTGCCTTTGGAACATTGATTGTAGCAATTGTCGCGGTTACACAAAAAAAGAAGTAACCATCGTCCCCACCGCTCATGAGGATCATTGATGATTACTTCTGTTTCGATTGACTCTGAGTGAGCCGCTGCACTTTCCATGCAGTTTATGTTGTGGAGGAGTCCTGATTGCCGTCAGGGCTCCTTTTTTAGTGTACTTAACTACTTTTATTATATACATAATGTGATTCGTTAGTAAAGAATAGTGAATAAATGGATTATTTTCCGTCAAAAATAAAATAAAGTATTGACAAATTTAACCTGTTTCGTATAGATTAATTGTAATATAACACTTACATTCCATGACGAGAACGAGTAGGTATGGAGTCTGTTCTACAGAGAGTTGACGATTTGGTGGAAGTCAACGTTCAGATCGTATTGAATATCCTCTCCGAGAAGCAAAGCTGAAGGTACTTTAAGCTTTGACGGGTTTCCGCCGTTACAAGGAACGCGTATGATTGTACGTTGAATGAGCGCTGTCACGTAAACTTGAAGTCGGGTTTATGGACAGAATCAGGGTGGTATCGCGGGTTACAAACTCGTCCCTAACTTAGGTTAGGGGCGGGTTTTTTTATTTATATAAAAGAAGGTGTGATGACATGGAGAAGGTCAATGTAAACGAAAAGTCGGTCGAAAGAGAGCAGCGAATCCAGGATTTCTGGAATTCGAATCATATTTTTGAAAAGTCAGTGGCAAACCGTGAAGGTGAAAAGACATTCGTGTTCTACGAAGGTCCCCCGACGGCCAACGGTCTTCCGCATGCCGGGCATGTCCTCGGTCGTGTGATCAAAGATTTCGTCGCAAGATATCAGACAATGCGGGGGTATCAAGTGAAACGTAAGGCAGGATGGGATACCCACGGACTGCCGGTGGAACTCGGTGTCGAAAAGAAAATCGGAGTATCCGGTAAACAGGAAATCGAGGAATACGGCGTAGAGAAATTCATTGAGGAATGTAAGAAAAGTGTGTTCGATTATGAAAGGCAGTGGCGTACGTTCACCGAAGCCATCGGATACTGGGTGGATATGGATGATCCTTATGTGACCCTTGAAAATGACTATATCGAAAGCGTCTGGCACATCCTTTCAAAAATCCATGAGAAAGGATTGCTCTATCAAGGGCACCGGGTCGTCCCATACTGCCCGAGCTGCCAAACATCCCTCAGTTCTCATGAGGTAGCTCAAGGGTACAAGGATGTTAAAGATCTTTCCGCGACGGCTAAATTCAAGGTGGAAGGAAAAGAGGATGAGTACTTTCTCGGTTGGACGACGACACCGTGGACGCTACCGTCAAATGTGGCACTTGCCGTTCATGAAGATGTAGATTACGTGAAAGCGAAGCGTGGAGAAGAGACGTATATCCTTGCGAAAAACCTTGTGAACGAGGTGTTGGGAGAAGAATTCGAAGTGGTCAGTGAGCATAAAGGACGCGAATTTGTTGGCGTTTCGTATCAACCGCCTTTCGACAATCTTACGCTTGAGCGCGGCCATGAAGTCATTTCGGCAGGGTTTGTGACCGACGACAGCGGAACCGGGATCGTTCATCTGGCGCCGGCTCACGGGGAAGATGATTACAATGCCATCAAAGAAAGCGGATTGGATTTCGTGAATATCGTGGATGAGAAGGGCTGTTACACCAGTGATTTCAAGCCTCTCCAAGGGGAATTCACCAAGGACAGCGATGTGAAAATCATCAAGATGCTTGCAGACAGCAACCTTCTTTTTGCCAAAGAAAAATATGAACACAGCTATCCGCACTGCTGGCGCTGTGACTCACCGCTCATCTACTACGCCATGGAAGGCTGGTTCATCAAGACCACGGCCGTGAAAGATACGATCATCAAGAACAACCAATCCGTCGAGTGGTACCCGGATCATATGAAAGAGGGCCGCTTCGGGAAATTCCTTGAAAATATGGTCGATTGGAACCTTGGCAGGAACCGTTACTGGGGAACACCTCTTAACGTATGGGTTTGCGGGGATTGTGACCACCAGTTCGTCCCGGGAAGTGTTGCCGAGCTGAAAGCACATGCGAAAAGCGGTTTGAGTGACAATTTGGAGCTTCATAAACCATATGTCGACGACGTGACCGTGGAATGTCCGTCCTGCTCTCATGAGATGAAGAGAACGAAAGAAGTCATCGATGTCTGGTTCGACAGCGGTTCGATGCCGTTTGCCCAGTATCATTATCCATTCGAGAATGAAGAGTTATTTCAACAACAATTCCCGGCGGATGTGATCGCAGAGGGAGTGGACCAGACGAGGGGATGGTTCTACAGTTTGTTGACGGTATCGTCCCTCTTTACGGGAAAAGCTCCTTATAAACGTGTCTTATCTCTAGGGCATATCCTCGACGAAGACGGACGTAAGATGTCCAAGAGTAAAGGGAATGTCATGAATCCAATGGAACTCGTGGAGAAGTTCGGTGCCGATGCTCTCAGATGGGCATTGCTCGCAGACAGCGCTCCGTGGAACAATAAACGCTTCTCGGAAAACGTCGTCAGTCAGGCAAAATCCAAGCTTGTGGATACACTGAATAACGTTCACTCCTTTTATACGCTGTATGCCGTGATCGATGGGTTTGACCCTGAAAAGCATGAAGCCGGAACACCTTCTCTCCTTGATCAGTGGATGTTATCACGATTGAATACGGTGATCACAAATGTAACGGAGCATTTAGATGGGTATGACTTTACTGCAGGCGCGAGAGAATTATCGATCCTGGTTGATCAGGTGAGTAACTGGTATATCCGCCGGTCACGTGAACGCTTCTGGAGTGAAGGGCTGAAGGAGGATAAATTGGCGGCGTACCACACATTAAATAAGGTTTTGGTGAATGTAAGTCGATTGCTGGCACCGTTCACGCCGTTCATCGCAGAAGATATCCATATGAACCTGACAGGTGAAAGCGTGCATCTGGCTGATTTCCCTAAAGCGGATGGAGATCAAATCAATCCAGTGCTTGAAATGGAAATGGACCATGTGCTGCAAGTCGTCGAGCTTGCCCGGTCCGCCCGAAATATGACAAGCATCAAAACGAAGCAGCCCCTATCCGAGCTTACGGTTGTCGGGTCCCAACAAGATACAGAACCTCTTCAGAAATATGAATACATCATCAAAGATGAAATCAATGTGAAGAACGTTCAATTACAGGACAACGCAGGAGATTCGGTACAGTATGAACTGAAGCTGAATTTCCCGACTGCCGGTCCGAAACTCGGGAAGCTGGTGGGATTGGTGCAAAAGCAATTACAAACCTTATCTTCCGAAGAAGCGAAGAAGGCTGTGGAACAAGGGTTTGTTGAAATTGAGTCTCCTAACGGGGAGAAGGTTTCCGTGGAGAAGGATGACCTGATCGTTCATCAAAAAACCCATCAAGGACTGGAAATGGCTTCAAATTCTCAGTTCAGCGTATTCCTGGATACAACCATCACAGAAGACCTGCGGAAAGAAGGGAAGGCCCGGGAACTGGTTCGCGCCGTTCAGCAATACCGGAAAGAATTGAATCTGCCGGTGGAACAGCGAGTGGATCTTGTGTTGGATGTGGACGATGTTATGAAAGAGGTAGTGAAGCAATTTGAAGATTTACTGCAGGGGAGTCTCTTGATCAAGAGCATGGCGTTTGAGAAACGAGAAGGCATGAAGGCTGTTGATTTGGATGGAGATCGGTTAGGAATCTTTGTAGGAGTGTAATGCAATGAAGGGCTTACCCAAACCAGGGTGAGCCCTTCTCTAGTTAGATTTATCTTGAGTTAGTAGAAATAATTTGAAATAATTGGTAAGAAGGAGTGATGGATATGAGGGAATACAAAGCTATGCTATTTGACTTAGACGATACTTTACTGGATCGAAATCAGGCAGTGGATAACATATTTCATATCATGTTGGAAAAATGTTATGGAAATGTAGAGGATACGTTGAAAGCGGAAATGCTGCGTAAGTTTAAGGAGTATGACAATAGAGGCTATGGCGTCAGTGATAAAACAGCTGTATTCCAATCTTTTTTTGATGAATTCCCCCCGTTATACCGGTTGCCGGAGCCTCAAGAATTCTGGAATCAACAATTTCCTCAATGTTTTTCAATCAGTGAGCATACCGCCAATCTTCTGAAGGCAATTCAAGAAAATATGAAAATAGCAATCATTACAAACGGCACGATACACAGACAAAAAGCGAAAATCCTGAATACCGGTTTACATAAGTATTTTGATGTCATCTTGATTTCCGAGGAAGTTGGATTGGAGAAACCGGATCCACGAATATTCCAATTGGCTCTGAATAAGCTTCAAGTCCAGCCTGAAGACGCATTATTCGTCGGGGATAATCTCGAGAAGGATGTTAAAGGGCCTCAAGGTGTGGGCCTCAAGGGTATATGGTTCAATCCGGGTGGGATGGAAAACGATTCTGATATAAAGCCAGATGAAGAGATTCAATCCTTGGATGAACTGTTACATTATCTTTCTCCTAAACAATTCACTTGATGAGGAGGCAACGCCTTGCGTATTCATTATCATCAGTTTCGCTCGTTACCCGAAGACCATATCATGAATGGAATGGTGACATTACACGGATCTATATTTGAAACATCGGACGATTTGATCACTAAAATGGCCAATAAGCCTGAGATATTAATAGATATAGCGATGGACGATTCCAGAGTCATTGGATACAAAATAGGCTACCAACTGGACCCCGATACCTTTTATAGTTGGTTGGGAGGCGTGGATCCGGTCTACCGAAAACAGGGAATTGCGGCAGAGCTCATGAAACGGCAGCATCAAACCCTGAAGGAACGTGGGTATACGGTGGTGCAAACGAAAACCATGAATAAATGGCGCAGTATGCTGATTCTCAATATCAAGAATGGTTTTGATGTCATCGATACGTATACAGATGTGAAAGGCTTGCATAAGATCATTCTGGAAAAGAAGTTATAGCAGAGGAGAGGGGATTCCATGCTATAAAAATCTAGTAAAAAACGCTCAGAAAAAATGACTCTGAGCGTTCTTGTGATCATCTTGCCTGCTTCTGATTATATCCCTGCTCCCCATAAGGCTGCACTTTCTCCAACCACTTTTCCTCCAGCTCAGCAAGAGCTTCTTTCTCCGTAACAAATGGATCATCATTCTTTTTCAATTTCTCCAGCACCTCGAAGGTAAAAGCGTCTTTACCAAGCTGGTTCCATTCGGTTTGTAACGCTTTACTGGTCGTGAATCCATTGTTATCGAGCATAAACTTAATCCCGTTCAAGGTCTTCAAGTTCTTCGTGCTTCCGATATACATTTTATTGTTTTGCTTGTTTGTAATTTGAAAGACACCCGCTTCAACCGGTGTTTCTTTGTATTGTTGTTTTAACTCCCGTTTTCGATCCATGGTACAGACCTCCCGTTTATTTTTTTGCCCAATACTGGCTTCCGTCGGATTTCCGGTCGAGTAAGCCGTATTCAATCATGTATCTTCTGATCAGAACGTAATCTTCATATATGCCTTTTAGTACCCCGTTTAATTCTTTTTCATCGTACACATGGTCTTTCTTCAACTGTTTCGAAATCTCACGAAGGACAACGAGCCTTTGTTTTTCCTTTGGCGGAAATTTCATCAATTTCCCGTCGGAGAAGTATTTCTTCAGTATGTGATCCTGTTCGTCCTGAGTGACGTTGTATCGTTCGTCTACCATGGTGGCGGTTTGATGAACGGGTACAAACGTCGGGGCGTTCTCATCTTTTTCTTTGAGTAACTCCATCATGGTCAGGAAGGTCTTGGCCTGACGCTCCTTTTCTTTTAACGCAAACCGGTGATGACGGATGGTGGAGGCACTGCCGATCTCCAGTTCTTCCTGAATGTCCTTATCGTTTTTCCCTTGGTAAAAAAGGGTCAGTAAACGTTTCTGATGATCTGTAAGCCCCGTTAGCTTTTTATCCATCCCGATTAAATAATCGAACACAGAAATATGCGTACGGTCAATATGAACACCCATATATTTTTCTGCCAGGTAAAATCGATCTTCGTGTGGATAGACCATTCCTTTTTCAATACTCTCTCCGCACAAAAGACAAACAAATGCATCCTCTTCCTCAATATAACCTCTTTTCATTTCTTCTAAAGAGGCACTCCAAAACAGGTTGGAAAGTTCCATTTCTTCACACGTCCTAATCTTTTGTTGGTTATTGTATAAACTATAATTAAATTCGTTGGTTAATTTATAAATATATTAAATTTTTGTTTGGTTTTTGTCAACTGTGAGCTTTTAGTGAAAATAAAGGAGATTGATCATTTGAAGTAGAATCTAAACTTACAAGATCCATCGACTGGAGGTCAAAAACATGAAAGAACATATCGTCGACGTCATCCATCAAATCGAAATCGATCACGATGTAAAAATTTTATTTGCCTGTGAATCCGGAAGCAGGGCGTGGGGGTTTCCTTCTAAAGACAGCGACTATGATGTCCGCTTCATTTATATCCATAAGCCAGACTGGTATTTATCCATCGATCAGAAGCGGGATGTAATCGAAGTTGGGTCCGGGCATTCCGTCTCGATTCCGGTTGACCCGTTGTTGGATATGAGCGGATGGGAGCTGACGAAGGCACTGAGGTTATTCCGGAAATCGAATCCGCCTCTTCTCGAGTGGCTCCAATCAACGATTGTCTACTACCAGTCTTATTCCACGGTTGATCAAATGAAGGAACTGGAGCAGAAGATCTTTTCCCCCGTTTCCTGTATGCATCATTATCTGAGCATGGCGAAGGGCAATTTCCGGGATTATGTTCAGGGAGAGGAAGTAGGGGTCAAAAAGTATTTGAATGTGCTCCGTCCCCTGCTGGCTGCCAAATGGATCGAGAAATATGAAACGATCCCACCGATTGAATTTCAAGAACTGGTTGAAGAACTGGTGCCAGGGGGTGAATGGAAAGATTGGATGGGGAATTTGTTAAAACGGAAGAGAGCGGGAGAAGAGGCCTATCTCGAACCGAGGCTCGATGCCATCAATGAAAATCTTCAAAAAGAAATCGAACACTTAGAAGCGTATGCGAAGTCGATTAAAAAAAACATTCCTGATCCAACGCCTGAATTGGATATGCTGTTCAGGGGTGCATTGAGGGAAGTTTGGGATGAAGAGTGGATGGAGTTGGGACAACGGGGATGGTGAGGTAAAGGGAATAACTGATCATGGACTATAGCAGGTCGGAAGGGTTCAAGATTACGTTCAGACGAAAGAGTTCCAACCCTGCTTATGGGGTTGGAGCTCCTTTTTGGTCTTAATTATCTTGAAGAGAGGGGGGGAGAGGGATTAATTGCGTCATTTCCGGCGATGATTGCGTCATTTTCAAATTAATTGCGTAATTTTCCAAATAATACCTTTAGTCCCCACCTCTAACTAACGCCGACCTTCCCCCTTATGACTACCCCTATTAAACCAATACATAAGAAAAAAACCGAGTGTAAATCCACCACTCAATGTCAGGATCAATGTCATCTCATAATCACCGACTAGGAATAAGAACATAAATATGATGATTCCGACAACAAATGGAAAGTACCAGCGATTCATCAGCATGCCTCCTTGTCATTTTTTGTAATTTTGATTTATAGTTTTTTACCCAACTATAGGGACTTTAATCTTTTAAAAAAATTTGGTACAAGACAGTGAGTCGAGAGCCAACAAAAAAAGCCATGTTCCCCCATGGCTTTTTCAAATCCTGATGACCAAGTAGTCCCCGTTCGTCATCTGGACAACGTCGGCCTTTAGTCCTTTTGCGATATCAACGGTCATCTCTTTTAATTCCTCAAGATCGTCACTGTAGAGTAGAAGCGGTCCCCCGTTGATCACTCTGTCCCGGTTTGACGTTAAGTAGGCTAGTATTTGATAAGGTGGTTTCATTGAATTTTCCCTGCCCAAGAAGCTTCACCCTTTCAAGTTTGTTTTCATGACAGCATGAGATTTTTTCGTGCTTTCGAGTAATGGACATTTCTTGACGGCTTCGATGAAAGCATCGATGTCGCGTTTGATCGGCACAAGGGTGATCATGACCTTTCCATCCTCATAATCTTTTCTTGTAAACTGATACCGTTTGACCCCCAATGCCCTGCATGCTTCGAATAAGGCGGCCTGCCGCTGACCGAAGTTATCAAGATTGATCCTGAAGTGATTTTCTTTCGGGTAGATGACAACGGCCATTCCTTCTTCAGAAAACAGCTTCTCAGCATTGTCCGTACCAAGCAGGTTGCTGACATACATATCATCCACATACAAGGAGGAGTGTTTGACGACCACTTTGCCTTCTTTGACTTCTGCAATGTCGCCAATCGTTTTACCCTTGGTGAATCTCTGCAAATAGTAAAGAAGAGCAAAACCTATCAAGGCACCACCGGCAATACAGATCCATAGATTATCCAGATTGAGAGCATTTTGGAGAATGGATATCGTAAGCGACGTGACGAGTGCCACGATAAAGGCAAGATAATTTCTGGCTTCGAATGTTTTGGCGATCCCGTCTATGTAGGCTTTCCCCCTGTAGGTGAATTCCGTTTCCTCCAAGTCGCTCAGGCTTTCTTTCTCCATCTTCCGGACATCCCTGAATTGTTGGAGGGCCAAGGTGAGGAACGTCACAGCCACGAAGTTTTTACTTAATAATGCGGGAATGGCCACGGCTCCCAGTGCCGCTGCGACAAAACCCGTAATGATTTGAATGAAATAGCCATTCGGGTAGCTTGGGTACTGCCTGAAGTCTTCTTTGATCGTCAGGATCCTTGCTAAAGTTCCAATAATGATCGCGCTTGTTATGGTATAGAGTTCATTTGCAGTCAATCCAGTTGATTCCATAGATCTCACCTCGATTCAATGGGTCTATCTGGATTAGTATGGGAAACGTGAATGTGAATTATGCGATGTGGTGGTGCGAAGACACAAGAAAGCCAGGCACTCAAATCTGCCTGGCTTTCTTCTTCTGATTAAAATAACTGACGGCCGTCATCCGGCTCAATAGAGCGACGGTCAGAATGGACAGGATCATGTGTACGGACGATGTCACAGGGCTCAGTTCCTCTGTTTTTACAACAAATCCGCCAAAGGTTGTCAGGATGGATAGTAGGATCAAGAGTAAGGCGGATTTCCTCATCACGTTAAATCTTAATGCAAGGAAAACGGCATATCCGATGAAGAATAACGCAATCATGCCGAGCAATCCGTGAATCACATAAGTGAAATTTGCAAGTTCCACATTCGTGTTTCTTACTTCAAACAGTAATTTGCTGAGTTGGAAATGTTTAAAGAGTGCTCCGATTAATACCTCGAGCATGAGTGCTGAAAACCCGATCACTAATGGCTTTTTCACTTCATTCAACTTCACGTTTCCAGTTCCTCTCTGTAATCCTTCATGAAGGAAAATAAGAGAGATTAATAGAAAGAGGCTGAACATGACATCGAGTGTCGTGAAACCGGTTGGTGTTCCGAGCAGAACATTCATCCCGCCGATCATCGCCTGAGTAAATAAGAGAACCAGGGATAATAACGAAATGACTTTGACTGCTTTATCGGTTGTCTTTCTCCAGGCAAGGATGGCGTTGATCAGAATGACCAGTCCGAGCAGTGTCGTGAATAACCGGTGAGAGTATTCAATCACGACACGATAATTGGTGATATCCGGGATGACTTTTCCGTTACAGATCGGCCAATCACTCCCGCATGCATCACCGGAATGTGTCGCTACGACCAGGTTGCCGAGCACTAATGCCGCGATAGTGACGATGATCGTAAAGAATGAGAATCTATTTTTCATATCATTGAAGTCCTTTCGTGTTAGAATCAACATATATTGATATCTGTTCATATACTAACAGGATTGTGAGATGGAACACAATCGTTAAACGTCGATGTCACATAACGTTCATCTATCGTTAGTAAAGAATGGAAGGCTGGTTTACAAAAAACTCTTAGACCATTTGAAAAGAACAACAACTTCTGTTTGACAGTGGCATGTTCTTTTTTTATCATATAAATAAGAATACATGAACACATTGTCATATATTGAAATAGAATAGGAGTGTCGACATGCGAAAGAATAATAATCATGAAGAGCTGAATGGGCATAAACAGGATGAAAAAATAGATGAACCTTGTGTGGAGATTGATGAAGAAACGTTGTTTATCGTCACTCAGACGTTTAAAGCATTGTCCGAGCCGACTCGTGTAAAGATTCTTCATCTATTGGCGCAAAAGGAACACTCTGTTAATGATATCGCTGAAAAGCTGTCGCTGCTTCAAACGACCGTATCTCATCAATTGCGCTTCTTGAAAAATTTACGATTGGTCAAGTACAGACGCGAAGGCACGACATTGTACTATTCTGCCGATGATGATCATGTCATGAACATGCTTCAGCAAACGATGCACCATGCGAGACACCACTAGGAAACAATGGGGGAGTTCAAGATGGACGAATATAAGCTTCAAGGGCTCTCGTGCAGCAATTGTGCGAGGGAAATGGAAGAGGAAATCAATAAACTGGAAAATGGAGAAGGCTCGAGAATTCTTTATAACAGCAGCAAATTAGTCCTGAATAAGGGTGTTGATATGCAAAAAGTCGAGAAGATCCTTTCCGCTGATGGAGCGGCCCTCGTGAAGGAACACGGGGATGAACATGGTCATGACCATTCCCATGAGCATACCAACAGCAGCACAATGAAGATCCTGCTTGGGATGTCGGCCATCATCTTTTTCTCAGCGATCTATGTTGATTCGCAGTTGGATAATCTGGTCCCGATCATCATGTATTTGACCGCTGCTGCGACAAGCGGATATCCTACCTTCATCAAGGGAGCAAAGAATCTGCTGAAATTCAAGTTCAACATCGATACGCTGATGACGATTGCCTTGATAGGGGCCTTTTCCATTGGGGAATGGAAAGAAGGGACGCTAGTAGCGATTCTGTTCGGCGTCAACGAACTGCTTGAAGGAATGGGCATGGAGAAGGCAAGGAAGTCCATGGAGGAATTAATGAAGGTCGCTCCGAAAGAAGCGATTCTGATTGAAGGGGACAAGGAAAGAGTCGTACCGATCAGTTCATTGAGCGCAGGGGACCTCGTCCTTGTGAAATCAGGACAGAAAATCCCGTCAGATGGGATCGTCGAATCCGGTAAGAGTTCCGTAAATGAAGCGGCCATCACCGGTGAAGCCATGCCGGTCGAAAAGGAAAAAGGTGAAAAAGTCTTCGGCGGAAGCATCAATAACGAAGGGGTCCTCAAGGTAAGGATTTCGAAAGAATACAAAGATTCGTCCCTTGCGAAAATCCTGCACTTAGTCGAAGAAGCTCAGGAAACCAAGACCCCGACAGAACAATTCATCAATCGATTTGCCCGGTATTATACACCGATCATCATGATCGTGTCCGCATTGGTGATACTCGTTCCTCCGCTTCTGTTCAATGGGGATTGGGGAGAATGGTTTTATCAAGGGCTCGCGGTACTCATTGTCGGTTGTCCGTGTGCATTGATCCTGTCGTCTCCGATAGCCATCGTGTCCGGGATTGCCCGCAATGCAAAAAACGGAATCCTTGTAAAAGGCGGCGTCTTCCTAGAGCAACTTGGAAAAATTGATACCGTTGCATTTGATAAAACAGGTACGCTCACCAAAGGCCATCCGTATGTAGAAGAAATGGCTGTCTACGATCAAGAAAACTTTTTCCGGATTGCCGGTTCAATTGAAAAATCATCTTCACATCCGATTGCCAAAGCCGTCATGAAAAAGATCAGCGAAGACTCTGAAAACCAGGCATTCTCGGAACCTGAAGAGATCAACACCATCTCAGGTCAAGGTGTAGCTGCCATGATTGAAGGAAAAAGTTACAGAGTCGGAAACGAGAAAAGCCTCGAATGTTCCGTTCCGTCTGAAGTCGAGCAAAAGATCCAAACGATGAAAGCGAATGGGTATACGCTGGTGATCGTCTCAAGCGATACAGATGTTCTTGGATTGTTCGGCATCACGGATGAAATCAGGGAAGAAAGTAAGGAAATCATACAGGACCTATATTCTGCCGGTATCAAACAAGCCGTGATGCTGACAGGAGACCACGACAAGACCGCAGAAAAAGTGGCACAACAAGTAGGATTGACCGATTACTATGCAGGTCTCCTGCCGGATGAAAAAGTCGCGAAAGTAAAAGAACTTACAAGCAAAGGAAAAGTGGCCATGGTGGGTGACGGAATCAACGATGCCCCGGCACTGGCAACGGCCGACCTTGGAATCGCCATGGGGAAAGGAACCGACAGCGCCATTGAAACCGCCGATATCGTGCTGATGCAGGATCACCTCGGAAAACTTCCTTCTGCCATCAAGATTGCGAAAAGGGTTAATAACATCATCAAAATCAATATTTCCCTTGCATTGGGGTTAAAATTGATTGCTTTACTCCTGACCATTCCAGGGTTACTGACATTATGGATCGCCATCCTGTCTGATATGGGTGCAACCATTTTGGTTACGTTGATTAGTTTGACGGTGATGATAGGGGAAAAGTCAAAAGTGTCAAATTAAATGAAAGGAGCGGGGAGCGATCCCTGCTCCTTTCATTTTTTTTATTGGGCATTAAAGGGTTTTCACAGCTGTTTAGTAGAATAAACAAGAGAGCACACAATTCCGAGATGGGAGGCATTTATGATGAAAAAACTGCTTATCTTCGGAGCAAGCGGATTAGTGGGAAAAGCACTGGTAAAAGAATGCAAAGACTCCTTCGACGTATATGGGACCTATGCAACCAGACCCGTAGATCTTCCTCAAGAAAATCAATTTCAATTAGAAATCAGCGATACGGATCAGATGAAAGATATGGTCAAAACCTTAAGACCCGATGCCATCATTTCTTGCCTAAGAGGAGAGTTCGATCAACAGCTTGAATTTCATCAGGAGCTCGTATTGGAAGTTCAGAACACGGAAGGTACACTTTATTATTTTTCCACGGCCAACGTATTTGACGGGGATTTCACGAAGCATCATACAGAAGAAGACGCTCCTAACGCCGCATCCCCTTATGGGCAGTTTAAAATAGAGTGTGAAAACTTGTTGGATGAATTATTACAGGAACGGGCCGTTACAATACGCATTCCGCAAATATGGGGGAAGAACTCTCCTAGGCTGGACCAGATCAAAAGTGGGATTGAAGAAGGCTCCATTGATGTGTACAGCAATCTGGAGTGTAATCATCTCACAGATGAATTATTGGCCAAACAGTTAAAATACATCATTCTTCATCACCTTAAAGGAGTTTTTCATCTCGGTGCGGTCGATATGATGGCTCAGTCTCAATTCGTTGAGGAACTAGTGGGCAACCTTACGAATAAGGATGTTAAGTTTCATGATTGCCTGCTTGAAGATAAACCGGAGACATTTCATTTCGGGCTGAAGAGCATTCGAAAGGATATTCCGGGTCGTTTGGTGAAGACGAATAGAGCATTGATAAGGGATTTAGTTTAGGCAGATTCTGTTGAAATGGGGGCTTACACATGTTTGATACGTTTAATTTTGACCTGATCTACCGTGAACGAAATGATGTAACCCCATTAGTGGTCATGATGTGTGGGGTGGCGGGTTCCGGTAATACGACTTTTTCACAAATATTGGAGCAATCTGGGTTTGTCCGCCTTTCAATCGATGAAGAAATATGGGCAACAAATGGTCGTTGGGGGATTGATTTCCCAATGGAAAAGTTTGAGGAATATAGAAAAGAGGCAGAAGAAAAATTACGCAACCGTTTAATAAAGTTAATCCGCGATAAACAGCAGGTGGTGATTGACTTTAGTTTTTGGGACCGGGGGAGAAGGAATCGATATAAAAAACTGATCGAAGATTCCGGCGGTATATGGATACTGATTTATTTGAAGGTTCAAGAACATGATTTGCGTGAACGACTTAAGGTACGTAACCAGCGTTTTGATGCAAATTCCTTCCCTATTTCAGAAGAGCTTCTAGCGTCATATCTTAATGGTTTTGAAATACCTCAAGGAGAAGGGGAAATAGTGATAGACAATTAAAAGGTGGTAAGTAACAGTGCAGATCTATGCTACAAAAGCAGGACTTCCCCTCCCCATCTCAGAATACATAAGTGAAATGGATTGAAAGGAGAAAAAGTATGAACGTTGAAAAACAGATACTAGAATGGTTCACCCATTTCCACGCTCATCCCGAAGTGAGCTGGAAGGAAGTTGAAACGACGAATAAGATTGCAGCAATTTTGGATGAACTGAATGTGGGCTACAGGAGATTTTCTGATGTGACAGGGTTGATTGCTGAAATAGGCGAAGGGGAGGAAGTGACGGCAGTTCGAGCGGACATCGATGCCCTGTGGCAAGAGGTGGACGGGGTGATGCAGGCGAATCATTCCTGTGGTCATGATGCCAATATGTCAATGGTTCTCGGAGCACTTCTTTATTGCCTGCAGGATTCTCCGAAAAATAAGCGGATCCGTTTCATTTTTCAGCCTGCAGAGGAGAAGGGGAATGGATCGCTGACCATGATTGAGAAAGGGGCCCTTGAGGATGTCCGTTATTTATTCGGGGTCCATCTGCGACCGAAGGAAGAATTGGAGCATGGTTCCTTTTCGCCTTCCGTTCATCACGGGGCAGGCATTTACATGGAAGGGAAAATAAAAGGAATTGATGCCCATGGGGCGAGACCCCATCAGGGAAAGAATAGCATCGATGTGTTGATGGCCATCCATTCCTTTTTGAAAACGATCTATTTGTCTCCATTTGAATCGTATTCTGCGAAACTGACAAAGCTCGCTGCAGGTGGGGAGAATCTCAACATCATCCCGGGGAATGCGGAGTTTGCCATCGATGTTCGTGCCCAGAAGAATGAGGTGATGGAAGAGATACAGCGTCGTCTTAACGAAGGGGTCGAAGGGATTGCCAAACTTTACGGAGTCACGATTGAGTATGAATGGACAGACTATACTCCTGGAGCGGAAGTGTCGGATGAAGCTGAGAGCATCACGAGGGAAGCGATTGTATCCATCGCGGGTGAAGAAGCATTGGCTCCGCCGGTCATTACATCGGGCAGTGATGATTTTCATTTTTACACGATCAAGCATCCTGAAGTGAAGGCGGCGATGATTGGGGTCGGGGCGGATTTGACTCCCGGCTTGCATCATCCGGACATGACGTTTAACGTTTCAGCGCTGAATCAAGCGGCAAAAATACTAGCGGAGACGCTGAAAAAGGCATCAATCTGATTGTAAACGGTACCAAAATCGGATTGACGTCTCCAGCTTCTCCCCTTATGATACTCATATAGCGACTATTTAACGACAATTAGGAATAGTCAAAAAACAAAGGGGTATCAAGGGGGAATTTGGATGAAGAAAGAAATGTCGTTTTGGCTGGCCATCATACCATTGCTAGTCATGATCACTGTAATGGCCATCACAATCGTCGTATTGGAGCAGGGGCCACACATTCCTCTGATCATCGGTACGGTCACGGCTGCACTAGTCGCATGGTTTACTGGATTCAAATGGAAGGATATAGAGGAAGCGATGTATAAGGGGATCCGTCTTGCTTTACCTGCCGTCGTCATCATCATGCTTGTGGGATTGACGATCGGTGCGTGGATCGGCGGCGGAATCGTGGCAACGATGATCTATTATGGTCTGAAGATGATCACACCATCGCTTTTCCTTTTATCGATTAGCGTCATCTGTGCCGTAGTGTCGCTTGCGATCGGGAGTTCCTGGTCAACAATGGGGACCATCGGTGTTGCGGGCATGGGGATCGGCATCAGTATGGGGATTCCGGCTCCGATGATTGCAGGTGCCATTATCTCCGGGGCTTATTTCGGTGATAAGATGTCGCCGCTGTCAGATACAACGAACCTGGCTTCGGGTCTGACCAACACAGATCTTTTTGTACATATCCGACATATGCTTTACACAACGATACCAGGCTTTGTGATTGCCCTGGCTGTATATGCTTATTTAGGAAGGAACTTTGGAAAAAGCGGGGTCAATACTGAGGACATCGAAAAAACAATCGGGGTTCTGCAGGACAGCTTTGTCGTTTCACCATTTTTATTGATTGTACCGCTGCTTGTCATTGTACTCGTTGCGAAGAAAGTGCCTGCCATCCCGGCCCTGATCGTGGGGATCATTCTTGGATTCGGAGCACAGGTATTCATTCAGCATGATTCGTTTGCGGATGCTGTTTCGGCTCTTCAAAGCGGATACGTGATCGAGACGGGCAATACAATGGTCGATGATCTGTTTTCCCGCGGAGGTCTCGATTCCATGATGTACACGGTCTCCATGACGATCGTCGCCATGACCTTCGGGGGGATCCTTGAGCACACAGGTATGCTTCAAGCCATCGTCAACCAGATCCTTAAGGTGACAAAAACAGCGAAAGGATTGGTTGCTTCCACTGTAGTGTCTTGTTTTGCCACAAATGCATCATGCTCTGAACAGTATATTTCGGTGGTGGTGCCTTCAAGGATGTATGCAAATGCCTACAGGGAAAAAGGGCTGCATTCAAAGAATCTGTCCCGCGCCCTTGAGGACGGGGGGACGTTGACATCGGTCTTCATCCCATGGAATACATGCGGGGTCTTTATTTTAGGAACGCTTGGGGTCCATGCATTTGAATATGCGCCATATGCGGTGCTGAATTTTATCGTGCCGATCATTTCCATCATTTATGCCTTCACGGGCTTCAGCATTACCAAACTGACCGAAACCGAAATGAAGGCAATGGAGCAGGAGGATGCCACACTTTCCTCCTGACCGGGTCAATAAATGGGGAAGGTCAATTCATAAATGGCCCGCGGCCGGCCTTGTGCGTAGGTCATTTCTTCTCCAATGATCTTGGCCGAACCGTTGTCGACCAGTTTCTTTAAGATACGTTCCGTGGAGCGCCGTGTGATTTGCATATAGTCAGAAAGCTCTGCCGCAGTGAAATCACGGGCCGAACGGGATTTGTAGAATTGAACGAGTTTGGATAAGTTCGCCGGACTTAATTTTAATTGTTTAGCAAGAGACAGCATGTCGGGAGTATCATTCTTCAGATGCTGTTTCTTGCTTTTATCAGGGTAAGGTCCTGACAACTCTTTTTCCTCATTTAAAATAAAGGCGCAGCCATCAGAATCAACCTTTTCGGCAAATGACAACGCGGTCTGTGCGTTTTCCTCTGCCTCGGCTGCCGTATGACCGTAACCGAACCCTGCAAGCACGGGGCGTTCATGGAAGTCGGTGCTGTCCAGGAAATGTTCGACACTGCCCCTATTGCTGTAGATCGTGTAAGAAGCATCGTCCTCATTTTTTTTGAGAGTTCCCTTCATCAGGCGGGCGAGTTCATGAAGACGTTCATGTTCAGCTTCCCAATCTTGAACGGAAAGTCGGACAGCAGCGATCGTGGCTGCTTTTCGTTTCGAAAGAAGGGATTGGGAATGAGCTTCATCAATGGCACGAATGAGCGACTTGGCAGGGTCGATCATTCTCATGCAAGGGATGTGCAACTCGACAAGCCGGTCATAAACCGCATGGATGCTCGTTAAAGCCATCTCTGTTTGACCGTCCTGAAATAACTGCTGGTGGAATTCTGTATAGTCGTTGATGTGAAAATTGTGGGGCAGGCTCTCTTTATAATCCATCACATAGCGGGGCGGGTTCTTGAGGTGTAGGTCTGACTGGGCGTGATCGATGAGAGAACGATCCATCAAATCGATGGACACACGGTCTGGTTCAATCCCATGATGGTGCAGGATATAAAGCAGTGATGTCACAAGGGCCGTTTCATCCTGTTCCAGGTAAAGGACCGGGATGGATAGTGTGCGGCATTCTTCTTTTGAAAAAAAGTAAGGCAGTGCTCCGGAAAACAATACGGCATCACAGGGTGTCAGGTTTTTAATATGTAAGCTTGCTTCCTGGGGCTCACCGTAAATATAGGGGATCAGTTCGATAGTGTTCAAATCCAGTGCAATGGACGTCTGGACGTGTTCGATGAATTCTCTCGACCCGATCAGGGCGATTTTCGTTTTCATGACAATCTCCTTTCTGAATTAACGACTATATAACGACATTATACCAAGACGAAAGAAAATTTGTTAGTGTAAGGAGCGTTTAACATATGATCATAAAAAAAATCAATCTGTATGCCATTCGATTACCACTGAAACAGCCTTTTATCATCAGTTACCATACCTATGAGGATATGCCTTCAATCATTTTGGAAATGGAGACGGACGAAGGCATCATTGGATACGGTGAAGCGGTGGCGGATGAACATGTGACAGGGGAAACGTGGGAAAGCACATTTAAGGTGCTTCAGCACACCCTCGCCCCGAAACTGATCGGGGAGAATCCGTTTCATATCGAACGAATCCATGAGCTGATGGATCAAGCCATTTACAATGCCCCGACAGCCAAGGCGGCCATCGATATCGCCTGCTATGATGCCATGGGGAAAAAACTGAAGCAGCCTGTCTATCAGCTGCTCGGCGGCCGGTATCATGACGAATTCCAGATCACCCATGTCCTCAGCATAACAGAGCCGGATACAATGGCAGAAGAAGCAGCCAGTATGGTCGAGAAAGGCTTTCAATCCTTTAAAATGAAGGTTGGAACCGATGTCGACCAGGACATTGAACGAATACGAAAGGTCAGGGAACGTGTCGGGTGGGACGTGCCGATCCGGGTCGATGTGAATCAGGGCTGGAAGAACAGCAGTCAGACACTGAAGGCCCTGCGCCATCTTCAAGACCTGAACATTGATTGGCTGGAGCAACCCGTTTTGGCAGATGATGTGGATGGGATGGTCAGGATCAAATCCAAGACGGATATCCCCCTCATGATCGATGAAGGGCTGAAAGGCGTTCGTGACATGCGTGAGATCATCGGGAAGCAGGCAGCGGATAAAGTGAATATCAAATTGATGAAAAGCGGCGGGATCTACCCGGCAGTGAAACTTGCCCACATGGCTGAGATGGCAGGGATGGAATGCCAGGTCGGTTCGATGGTCGAATCATCCATCGCGTCCGCAGCCGGATTCCATGTGGCTTTTTCCAAAAGGGTCATCACTAGTGTAGAATTGACGGGACCGATTAAGTTTTCAAAGGACATCGGAGACCTGCATTATGACGTCCCGTTTATCAGACTTTCGGATAAAGCGGGCCTCGGTGTTACAGTAGACAAAGCTATTCTGGAAGAGTTGACTGAGTTTAAGAGTATCGTAGAGTAAGGAGCATGGGATCATGGATCATCTATTCGAAGGATTTCTTGAAAATAAAAATGAATCATACATCGTCCGTTTGTTAAGTAAAGAGGATATGAGTCAAATACAGCAGCTGCAGGAACTTGTGGTGGATACGTTGACGGAAAAAAAGAACCTGCAACCCTTGACGTATGAGGAATTGGATTATATTCTAACCGGAAACGGGCTGATGATCGGAGCCTTTACAGAGACGGGATTAATCGCATTCAGAGCATTATTGGTCCCGCCTATTGATGAAGAGCACCTGGGGCTGGATGTAGGATTGGATGCAGAAGAACTGCCACGGGTCATCTACCAGGAAATTTCGAACGTCCACCCGGATTACAGAGGCAACCGCCTCCAGCAAACACTGGCTCATTTGATCATGCAGGAGCTGGGGGAGCTGGAACAAAAGTTCACCTATGTGGCTTGCACCGTCGCTCCCTTTAATATTCCCAGTTTAAAAGATAAATTCAAGCAGGGAATGGAGATAGCTGCCCTTAAGATCAAGTACGTTGATCAATTGCGCTATGTTTTCATCAAGCGCCTTGAGGGAGATGGCGGAGGAGAAGAAATTTCCGAGATTGCCAGAGTTCCGATGGGGGATGTCGAGGGCCAGCAGGCGTTATTGGATGAAGGCTGGCGAGGGATTTCGATGGAGGAAGATGATGGTGGGTATAGGGTGTTGTATGTGAGATAGGATAAAGCACCCTCTATTAAAATAGCGGAATTGCAGTAAAAAGCAGATGAATTCATCCTTCATTTTGAGTGTCACCTGATTAATAAGCGGAGTTTTTCCGGTTAACATGCAAAATAGGGGTAGGCTTGGGGGAAATAAGCGGAATTTCTCCGTTTAAGGCAAGTATAAATGGCCAATCTTAAAGCTTTTTGAGTATATAGGCGGAATATTTCCGTCTATTACTCGATATTTCGTGCAGAATTCCTCAATAAGCGGAATATGTCCGCTTATGGGTATTTAGAAATTGCTGAAAAATGCTTGGAGCATCTGTCTCCAAGCATTTTTATTTTCTTTATGAAGTTTTCACAGGCTCATTGGACAGCATACCTGATGGAACTTCCTTGAACAATTTAGGCTTTGTCTTCAATACCGAAAACAACACACACCCTGCCAAAACAATCGCACTTCCTACAGCTTGAAGCCCATTCATCTTCTCACCCAAAAAGACAAACGCCAACAAAGCCGTGAAGACAGGGTTAAAGTTCAAGAACAACCCCGACGTACTTGGCCCTAGCTTATTCACCCCGACATTCCAAAGCACCATGCAGACAACCGTGGAAATCACGCCGGTATACAGGATCGACTGCACGAATGATGCATCGACATTGGTCACACGGAAATCATGAAGATTGAAAGGCAGCAGGATAAGAAGTCCGAAAATCCCGGAATAAAGAATCGACATCATGGGCGTGACACTCTTCATCGCCCACTTGCTGCAAACGGAGTAGAATCCCCACATCACTACGGCAGCGAGCATATACAGGTCCCCTTCATTGAACTCTAAGGAAAAGGCCATTTCCAGGTTTCCTTTGGACAGGACAAGCAACACACCAAAAAGTGACAAGAACATGGAAGACAGTTGAAAGGCGTTCATCTTTTCTTTCAGAAAAATAAAAGAAATTCCGGCAATGGAAAACATATTTAACGTAGAAATCAGGCCAACGTTGGTGGCAGAGGTCTTCTCAAGCGCCATGAATTGAAGTGCCTGAAAGAGGGCGACCCCTGTCACCCCCATGAGGCATAATGGCAGAATCGATCGTACGGGTGGAACGAGATTTTTTTCTTTCCACCAGACCATCGGAAACAGGCAGACGATGGCGATGGCCCATCTTAATATCGTCAACGTTCCCGGGGATGCATGCTCCACGAGCGTTTTCCCCACGATGAAATTGCCTCCCCAGAGAAGGCTGGTCAGTAACAATAGATAATGATATTTCACGTCATTTTAGCCCCTTTTCACAGAGCCACTGTGCACAATGACATTTACTATAAGAATAATTTTAACATTTAATCAGATTTACAGAAGAACATATTGTATAATGAGGATTAATCGAAATAATTGAAAGTATGATAGAATATAAGTTTATAAAAATTCATTTTTATATCGTTTTATCAGGGGTTTTTGGAACAATTGAAAAGGGTGGTTGAATCATGGAATCAGTGGTAAGCAGGGTATTGGACCAAATGGATCTCAAGCTTTTGGATTTGCTGCAGAAGGACGGGCAGCTGAGCAATCTTGAATTATCGAAGCGGGTCAATTTATCGGCACCGGCCGTTCACGCACGAATCAAGCGTTTGGAAACAGAAGGGTATATCAAGAAACAGGTAGCGATTCTGAACCATGAAAAACTGGGATTTGATCTACTATGCTTCGTGTTTATGAGTACGAATGAACACCGCATCGAAAAATTGGAAGCAGTGGAAGGGACATTGGAATCAATGGAGGAAGTCCTGGAATGTCATTGCTTGACCGGGGAATATGATTATCTTCTAAAAGTCGCCTGCAAGGATCGAAAGGGGCTGGAGCTCTTTATTAGAAGGTTGAATGAGATGGGGATCACGAAGATTCAGACGAGTTTGGCGTTGAGGGAGATCAAGGATTCGACAGTGCTGCCGATATTGGAGGATTAAGTGGGGATTAGCCCCCAACATTCAGAAACTTAAATATAAGTAGAGTTGCAATAATACATATAGGAATCCGAGCAACAGCAAAATCAGCAGACCAATGATGGACGGAATCAGATAAAGGGCACGAGCCCCTTTTTCCAGGTTTATCATAGAAAAAATGAAAGCCGAAATACCAATTAAATAAGGGATAAGGTATCCAATGCCTAGATAATGTAAAATACCTTCACTTGGGCCAACGGAGTATTCAACAGCTGTGTCTACTAAAATCAGTAGAATGGTAGAAAATCCGGTTATTAGTAAAAAAATTCGTATGTAATGGTGAATGGTTAACATCCTTTCTTTTACCCAACTGCCTTATGTTTGATCATTTTTACGCTATGATTTTTCTGGTCTTTGAAGTTAAGAATCTTACTTTATGATTTATCATTTGGAGACTGATGTCAATGTGTGCTGTGAATATTATTAAGGCACTGGCGATGCACGACTTTGCCAATCCACAGGGCTTAATTTAGTGATGTCATCAGCATTATCCCAGCCAGGGATCAATGCTTTTTTTTTGAAAAATTCACTTCAAACGTGACCAATCTATTTCCATTTGCGTCTAAGTGTAGGAGAGAAAGGGGGAACAGTTTTGGACCAACAAGAATTAAATGAATGGTTTACACAATACGGAGAATCGATCCTCACATACATACTTTTGATGGTACGTGATTATCAACAGGCAGAGGATTTAACACAGGAGACCTTTCTGAAAGCCTATAGAAGCAAACAGCAATTCAAACATAATTCATCTGTGAAAACATGGCTGTTTTCCATTGCGCATAATGTGACGATCGATCACTTTCGGAAGAAGCATCCGCTGAAACACTATCTTGGTTTGACGATGGAGGAGAAAGACGGCATGCCGTTGCCTGAACAAATCGTCGAGATGAATGAAGAATCGGAAGAATTATACAGAGCGATTCAACAATTAAAACCAACGTACAAACATGTCATTATCCTAAGAAAGTTGAAAGAATTTTCAACAGCAGAAACAGCCCATGTGTTGAACTGGTCAGAAAGTAAAGTGAAAATGACGCTAAGCAGAGCACTGGTTGAACTGGAAAAGGTATTGACGAAAGGAGGGGTCATCAATGAAATCAACAGATCCATTTAAAGAGTTGGAAGAACAGCTGAAGGTAACAGACGGATCAAAAGAGCAGCTTCGAAGTAAAATCATGCAGAGCACAAATGAAAAGAAGAAGAGACATTTTAAGAAGTATGTCTGGATTGCAGCAGCATGTATACTCTTTCTTGTCACATCCCCGTTCTACTCAACCACGATGGCAAGTATTGTGGCGAAAGTGTTACCGATCACGATCACTCCACAGATTTCAGACGGAGAACCCAACCCCAATTTGACTTCTGACCTTTTTAAACTAGTCGAAAAGGAAGGATACAAAGTTAGTTCAGTTGGTACAACGCCTTCTCCCTTCACAATTGAAGTGTCACTTCATTTGGGGGATTCCACATTAAAGCAAGCCAAGGAAGATCTTGAATCCAAGATCACCAGTTATCTTTATGAAAACGGGTACGACGATTACGAATTAAAGATTATCAAGGCTCCTGAAGTTCCCACTCATGAGGGAAGCGATGACTTAAACAAGGAATATGATCAAGTACGAGAGATTGTGAAGGAAATATTCGCTTCCTATGGATATGCCGAAGAAGCTGAGTATGAGTTAGCAGGTATGAAGGGGACCGGCGCTTCAGCGATCGTCACCATTGATATGCCGGACCATATTGATGAATCAAAGGAAATCATTGCAGACATTGAAAAAGAAATAGAACGACAGGATCTAGATGTGAAAGATGTAGAGATGGATTCTTTCAACTTGAAGCATCGCCAGCAGGATAATCGTTGGTCCATGATCTCTTCTGATATCTATGATGCCATGGCAGGGAAATCGACGTATAAATTGGCCGGACTTTCGTACCAAGTGAAGGATGGACACTCTTATGTGTGGATAAAAACAGATCTGGATAAACCACTTCCCCAAGAGCAGATTGAAGAAATTGAAAAAGCGATCCAAGACTATTTGGCTTTACCTGAAGCGAAAGAGCAAATTCGTGATGATGAGTTTACGATTGAATTTTTATTGAGGAATGGGAAGTCGTTTGTGGAAATAACAAATCAATAGTTGTTTCAAATTATTGACGTGTGATGGGCATATGTTCTTTATATATTAAGGTTTCTATTAACTTTGATATATCAATTGTCGATTTAGAGGTCAGGCTAAGCACCAGAGAAAAATAGACGGAATAATTCCGCTTAATTAGTTATTACGGTCCGACCCCCTAAGTTTGGACACGTTCTCCATATTTCTTAAGGTTCCTTAGTTTTTCAATTTACTACCGCGCTTTCGCTTGCTTGCCTCCATTTCTTCAAACTGGAAG
>NZ_JBANLY010000026.1:0-42921 GCF_037046045.1 Rossellomorea sp. LJF3
AAAGAAAAGCGGAAGGGGCTCGTTCTGGGGCGACTAGCATAAGGCGAGTCACCCGGAAAGGCGCTCTTTGCCTTTTTGGGTGACTTGACTTATGACCTCGAGCCCCAAGCCGCCGGAGCTGGACAAAAGAAAAGCGGAAGGGGCTCGTTCTGGGGCGACAAGCATAAGGCGAGTCACCCGGAAAGGCGCTCTTTGCCTTTTTGGGTGACTTGACTTATGACCTCGAGCCCCAAGCCCCTGGAGCTGGACAAAGAAAAGCGGAGGCGGCTTAGTCAAGCCCGACAAGCATATCATCTACTTTCCTGTTACTGCCTTTCCCCGTGAACATTAATAGCTTTCCCATGAAAAAAGCCACTCTCCCTAAGAAAAGTGGCCCTACTTTTATTGCTGTGTTTTTGCCTTTAATTGACTATGTGCTTCTTCGATCACGTCATCCGGTGTGGTGGTAAGAAGGGACTCCCCTTTACCCTCTTGACCCGGCCATTTAAGATGAATGAGGAATTCTATATTCCCATCCCCGCCTGTAATGGGGGAATAAGAGAGACCTGCTATATGATAGCCTTCTTTAATTGCTAATGTCATGATTTTTTCGATGACCATTTTGTGTACGGCAGGATCTCTTACGATCCCTTTTTTCCCGACCTGATCCTTACCCGCTTCGAATTGCGGCTTGATTAAAGCGACACAATCCCCTCCAGGAACCAATAAGGTTTTCAGGACAGGCAATATCAATGAAAGGGATATGAAGGATACGTCGATGGAAGCAAAGCTTGGCATCTCCCCTTGAAGATCCGCAGGGGTCACGTATCGGAAGTTCGTCCGTTCCATGACCACTACCCGTTCATCCTGTCTTAGCTTCCAGGCTAATTGGTTATATCCTACATCAAGGGCATAGGACATTTTTGCGCCATTTTGGAGGGCACAATCCGTAAACCCGCCAGTGGAAGCACCGATATCGAGCATCACTTTACCGTCTACATCCACATCGAAGACCTGGAGAGCCTTCTCAAGCTTCAAACCGCCACGGCTCACATAAGGAATCACTTTCCCCTTCATCGTAAGGGGGATATCTTCACTTACTTTTTCCCCCGGCTTGTCCAGTCTCATTTCATTGGAATAAACAAGACCCGCCATGACAGCCCGTTTCGCTTTTTCTCTTGTATCAATCAATCCTCGTTCTACCAGAAGTACGTCTACTCGTTGTTTTTTTACTTTCATCATTAAGCCCTTTTTTGTTTTTTTGGTGTGATCGTTAAGATGCGATCCACTATGTTTTCTTTTGTCATGCCGATTTCATTCAATAATTCCTTCACGCTGCCATGCTCGATGAAGTAATCAGGAATACCGATGCGGTCGATCACGGCGTCATGGAAGCCCTGTTCCTGTGCGAATTCAAGAACTCCACTTCCGAAACCGCCTTGAAGAACGGCTTCTTCGATCGTCAGCACTGGCATATCTTCTTCCAGGATCCTTTTCAGCATGATCTCATCCATCGGTTTAATGAAACGGGCGTTTACAACCCGGACCGAAAGACCTTGTTTTTCAAGGTCTGCTGCCGCTTCCATGGCCATCGGGATCGTCGTTCCGAAAGTAAGGATGGCTGCATCCGTTCCCTGTTTCAATATTTCCCACGTTCCAATCGGGATCGTTGTAAGTTCCCCGTCCATCGGTACTCCATACCCGTTTCCACGGGGATAACGCAGAGCGATGGGACCATCATTATATTGAAGTGCCGTATTGACAAGGTGCTGTCCTTCATTCTCGTCTTTCGGCATCATGATCACCATATTCGGTAAATGTCTTAAAAAGGCGATATCGAATACTCCTTGATGGGTTTCCCCGTCTGCTCCGACCAATCCGGCACGGTCGATCCCGATGAAGACGTTTAAGTTTTGGCGGCAAATATCGTGAACCACCTGATCGTAAGCCCGTTGCAGGAAGGTAGAATATATGGCTAAGAACGGCTTCATATCCTGCGTGGCAAGACCTGCAGCGACCGTTGTGGCATGCTGCTCGGCAATCCCCACATCGAACATCCGATCAGGGAACTCCTCCGCAAACCCGAGAAGTTTGGAGCCGACCGGCATTGCCGGGGTAATGGCGACAATCCGTTCATCCTCACGGGCAACCCTTCGGACCGTCTCACTGACAAGGCCACTCCATGACGGAGGTGCATTCACAGGCTTGATCAGATCTCCGGTATCGATCTTGTAAGGTCCGGTACCGTGCCAGGTTCCTTTTTTATCCGACTCTGCAGGATGAAACCCTTTTCCTTTTTTCGTGATCACGTGTAAAAGGACGGGGCCTTTCGTTTTCTTCGCATATTGAATATTTTCAGCGAGATCATTATAATCATGTCCATCGATCGGTCCAAGGTATGTAAAACCGAGCTCTTCAAAGAACATTCCGGAAACGAATAAATACTTTAAGCTGTCCTTTACCCGTTCAGCTGTACTGGCTAATTTGCCGCCAACAGCGGGGATGCGCTTAAGGATATATTCCATTTCATCCTTCACCCAGTTGTATTTTCCGGCTGTACGCAAACGGCCAAGTACACTGTGAAGGGCCCCTACATTTGGAGCGATGGACATTTCATTGTCATTCAGTACAACGATCATGTCCTTCTTTTCATGACCGATATGATTGAGAGCTTCAAGTGCCATTCCACCAGTCAAGGCACCATCACCGATCACCGGGATAATATATGAATCTTCTTTCTTGACGTCCCTCGCGATCGCCATACCCATGGCTGCCGATAATGAAGTGGAACTATGACCGGTTTCCCATACATCATGCTCACTTTCATTCCGTTTCGGAAAACCGCATAACCCCTTATATTGACGGAGGGTATCAAACTGACAAGCCCTGCCGGTTAATATCTTATGGACATACGATTGGTGACCAACATCCCAAAGGATTTTATCTTTTGGACTAGAGAAATGCTTATGAAGGGCAACGGTTAATTCGACCACCCCTAAGTTTGGACCAATATGACCGCCGGTTTTGGAAAGATTCTTGATCAGGAATTGGCGAATCTCTTGGCTGAGCTCTTCTAATTGTTCATTCGACATGCTCTTTAGAAAAGAAGGCTCCTTTATTGATAATAGATCCATGGGGTCCACTCACTTTCATCACTAAATATTTTGTTTCTCGCGCTTAAAACCTTTTTTCTTGTTTTTATCTTTTTTGTCTTTTTTATCTTTGATTAGGACGATATGAAATCGATCTTCAAGGAATTGTAGAACTTTACCAACTCTAAATATTATATCCTTAGAATAGGTGATAGCAAACGTTTTTCCAAGCGCTTTGCCTCCGACTGTCAAGGAAGCGATGATACTTGTCAGGGTTACACTTACGATATACTCCTTCAAGGACCCTCCCTTAAGGTGAAAGGAAACCGCCAATTGGACCAGGACAATCGCTGATGCAGTCCCGCTTATGATCCCTGAGATATCACCGATCACATCGTTACAGAAGCTCGCGAATCGATCTGCGTTCCGTACAATTTTGATTGAATATTTCGCTCCGTATACCTTTTTGGCCGCCATGGCATGAAAAGGGGTTTCATCAGCAGCCGTTGAGGCGATTCCCAGCATATCAAAAAAGATCCCGATGAAGACGATGATCAACACGACTACGAGCCCTGTATACCATGCGACTCCATTTAAAACCATATTGGAAGTAACTGAAAAAATAGCCGCTAACACAAATGTGATAACGGCAATGCTGACACTCCATTTTATTGAGTTTTTCATTGTTTCATTCATTATCGTTTAAACACACCGTTTCTACTGTGTAAATAGTTTGGTTATATGTAATTGGGGGGTCATATAAAGAGTAAAAATTGCAGCTTAGGTCCAGTAGGTTTTCCCAATCAGGTACCGGATGTTGCCATACCGGCGGTTTCCCATTAAACCCGACTTAGCCGCGTCACCACAAGCTAGACTGGATTACCACTTAGTCCGCACTATAATCCTCTTTATATGTCCGAATATGAACAGTCTAGGAGTTTTCCTCAACAGTCCTTAACACAATCCTTAGCCTCTTTTGCAAAGAGGATTTCATATGGGCGAAAAAGCACATATCAATGGCCAACTGATGTGTACCCTGTAACCATAATCCCCTCTCTCTTCACTCAAGGCAGGCTACGCTGCTAGTGAATCATCACATCGCAGGTTCATACTTTGTTCTTATTGCATATGCTTTGAAGCCAGCATAAGAAACAAAGCCTCCGCGGCTCGCGGGTCAACGCCCACATGCCATTGTGGATCGCCCTCAAGCCTTACTCCCAGATATGACCCAAAGCTGGGCGCCTCAAGCCAATTCCAGGAACTTCATCGATGTGCCCTTTAGTGGATTTTTAGGCCCACCTTCAGGATTGGTGGACTGACTAGAATACTGCACCACCCCAAAATTTATTCTACCCGTATTATAACATATGTTAAATCACTAGCTCAAACATAGAATGTTTTAATGGTTACGGGAAACGATCAATCGGGCAATTTCTGCCAGCAGACCGGAGTCCACTGGCAAGTCAGCAAGTGCCGTCAACGCCTCGTCCAAATGAAATTGAAGCTTCTCCTTCGCACCTTTCATCGTCAAAAGGCTTGGATACGTACTCTTATGTTTCGATTCGTCGCTCCCCACCGGTTTACCAATCATTTCTTCAGATCCTTCAATATCGAGGATATCATCCTGAATTTGGAACGCAAGGCCGATATGGTAGGAAAATCGTTCAAGCAGCTCAAGCTCATTCTCTGACGCCCCTGAAATGATTCCCCCGGCCAATACGCTGAATATGAGTAACTTTCCTGTCTTATGAACGTGAATATTTTCAAGCTCCTGTACGGTTAACCGCTTATTCTCCCCTTCGATATCGGCAACCTGACCGCCGACCATGCCTTCTGGACCGGCACACCGTGCGAGAAGGGCGATGATCTTCACCTTTTGGTCATTTGATAAGGCTGAATCTTCTGCAATGAGCTGAAAGCTGTATGTCAGCAGACCATCGCCTGCAAGAATCGCTGCTGCCTCCCCAAACATTTTATGATTGGTCGGCTTGCCTCGCCTTAAATCGTCATCATCCATGGAAGGAAGGTCGTCATGGATCAAAGAATATGTATGAATCATTTCAAGGGCGGACGCTGTATTGAGTCCCAGCCTCGTGTCTTGATTGAAAGTCCGGATCACTGCCAGCAGGAGGATGGGACGTATCCTTTTTCCACCTGCCTGCAGGGAATAAATCATGGCCTCCTTTAATACAGGAGGGATCTTTAGGCCTTCTACGGCCTCAACCATATGTTTGGTGATCAGTTCCCCATGCTCCTGTTGAAACTCTTTCAATGTAATGGGAGGATACATGTATTATTCCTCCTCATCGAGATCAAAGGATTTTTCCCCTTCATCCGTCATCATTTTCGTTAATTGATTTTCTGCTTTTTGCAACGTATCATGACAATATTTTGAAAGGTCCATCCCTTTTTGATAGAATTCCAACGCCTTCTCGAGGGGGACTTCCCCTTCTTCTAATTTCTCCACGATTTCTTCCAACTGATCCATAGCTGTTTCAAATGATAATTCTTCTTTAGATTTTGCCATTTTGCTCACGCTCCTCAACGGATTCAACTTCACAATGTATTTTTCCATCTTTGACATTAATCTCGATGCGGTCGCCTTCCTTTACCTGCCGGGATGACTTTATCAGATCTCCTTCGTCACGGTAAACGAGGCTGTATCCCCTGTCCATGATCTTCAATGGACTGAGGGCATGTAAGGTGGACAGCGCTGAAGTGAAACGATGATTCTTTTCTTTCAACACTTGTTTAAATTGCTTCTCAAGCGCGGTCTGCATAGATATTACCCGTTCATGCTGCACCTTGATGATCTGGGATGGATGAACACGCTCTAGCCTTGAATGAAGAACGGATAATCGATCCCGGTCTTGTTTCACATGCATACTTATATTTCTTTGCAGCTGATCCGTCAGCCGGTCGACGGCCTCGATCTTCTGCTGATAAAGATTTCTGGGATTTCTCAAAGCATACGATTTGGTTAATCCATTTAACCGGTTTCTTTCGCTTTGCAGCTTAGTTTTAAACGATTTAATCAGCCTTAGTTTCCTGTTCATGATCCTTTCCAATAGATCATCAATATGAGGAACAGCTAACTCCCCGGCAGCCGTCGGTGTAGGTGCCCTGAGATCCGCCACAAAATCGGCGATCGTAAAATCCGTCTCATGCCCCACGGCAGAAATGACGGGAACCTTTGACTCGACAATCGCTTTCGCCACTACTTCCTCGTTGAAAGCCCACAACTCTTCAATCGAACCGCCCCCCCGGCCGATGATCAACACGTCGATATCACCGTGCTCATTCACCTTCCTCATGGCGCCGGCAATCGAGCCTGCCGCTTGATCGCCCTGGACCAGAGCAGGATAGACGAGTATTTCTCCGATCGGATACCTCCGCTTGATCGTCGTGATGATATCACGGATCGCGGCACCCGTCGGGGAGGTGACAACGGCGATCCGCTTCGGAAACTTAGGGATCATCCGTTTGCGCTCCTGGTCAAAGAATCCAGCTTTCTCGAGCTTCTCCTTCAGCTGTTCATACGCTAAATAAAGCTCGCCGATTCCATCGGGCTGCATTTCTTTCACATAGATCTGATATTGCCCGCCTGACTCATACACGGATATATCTCCGCGGATCAATACATTCATCCCATTTTCCGGCCTGAATTTCATTGACTGATTGTGACTTGAAAACATCACAGACAATATCCTTGCCTTTTCATCTTTCAGAGTAAAGTACATATGTCCGCTTGAGTGCCTTTTGAAGTTGGAAATTTCGCCCCTTACAAACAGGTTGGACAGATGCGGGTCCCTGTCGAATTTACGTTTTATGTATTTTGTCAGAGCTTGTACCGTTAAATAACGTGATTGATCAAGTTCCATGCTCACTGACTCCTTTGTCCCTTGCAATAAATGAATTTTATATGCAGGAATACGGAAAGGGACCAGCGATTAGCCGTCCCTTTCCTTTTATGTTACGTATATTGTACTATTTTTTAACCGTTTTGGCGATTCCCGAGAGCCCATTCTGCAGATTTCACGGTGTTATAGAGGAGCATGGTGATGGTCATAGGACCGACTCCACCGGGAACAGGGGTGATTTTCCCTGCTTTTTCCTTTACTTCCGCAAAGTTCACATCTCCGCACAGCTTGCCATCTTCGTTGCGATTCATGCCAACATCGATGATAACCGCACCGGGTTTGATGTCTCGAGCCCCGATCAGATTCGCTTTCCCTACGGCAGAAACGATAATATCCGCCTGCTGTGTGAAGGAAGACATATTGTCCGTTTTGGAATGGCAGAACGTCACGGTGGCATTCCGATTCAGGAATAAGTGACCTGCCGGCTTTCCGACAATGTTACTTCGCCCTAATATGACGACGTGTTTTCCTTCCACCGAGATGTTTTCATATTCTAGCATTTTCATGATCCCAAGTGGCGTGCAGGAATAGAAAGTATCTTGATTCGTCACCATTTTCCCTATGGAAACGGGATGAAAGCCGTCCACATCCTTCGATGGAGAAATCGTCTCAATCACGGTAATCGGGTTGATATGTTCCGGCAGTGGAAGTTGAACGAGAATACCATGGATATGATCCTGTTCATTCAATTCCCTGATTTTCCCAAGCAGCTCTTCTTGTGTAAGAGTGGATTCATATAAATAAAGCTCTGAATGGATCCCAAGATTACTGCATGCCTTCCTCTTCATTTTCACATACGAATGGGAGGCATGGTTATCACCCACCAGGATGACAGCCAGTCCAGGTACGACTTCCTGCTCCTTCAGCTGTTCAATCTGACTCTTTAATTGCTGCCGATAATGATCTGCAATGAGCTTGCCATCAATTATAGAAGCTGACATTCACTCGCCCCCTTACATTGTTAAGATTGACTTACCTTTGAAAGGACACCATTGATAAATTTACTGGATTGATCATCACCAAAGATCTTTGCTATTTCAACCGCTTCATTAATGACCACATTATTCGGGACGTCTTCTACAAACAGAAGCTCGTACACGCCTAGACGCAGAATATTACGGTCGACTTTTGCCAGACGGTCAAACGACCATTTCTCCAGGTTTTCACGAATATGTCCATCAACCCGTTCCTGATTCTCGATGAAGCCGAGAACAATCTGCTCAAGATACGCATCCATCTTCTCCTCTTCCTCCAGCACGTTCCTTAACGCAACCTTCGGCTCAATCCCACTCATATCTATTTGAAATAACGCCTGTAAAGCCTTTTCACGGGCAACTCTTCTCTTCATCTTATATTTACTCCTTTTAATCCATCAATTTTCATACCTTTGATAATAGCACAAACCAAGGGCATTACGCACGCGTATGTAAAAAAATCAATATTCTGAAAGAAAAGCGGAGGGGCTTTGGTCAGAGGCGACAAGCATATGACGAACCAGCCGGAAAGGCGTTCTTTGCCTTTTTGGCTGGTTTGACATATGACCTCGAGCCTCTAAGCCCCGTAGCTGGACAAGTAGAAAAGCGGAGGCGGGTTGGTCAGGCCCGACAAGCATTTCTGGGAAATCCCTGAAGGCGCTTTTTGCCTTTGGGGATTTTTCAGAAATGACATCGAGGGACTACCCGCCGGAGCTGGACAAATAGAAAAGCGGAGCCGACTGGGTTGGCCCGAAAAGCATAAGATGAATGGGCTTTGAAGGCGCTCTTTGCCTTCATAGACCATTTAGCTTATGACCTCGAGGGACAAGGAAGCGGAGCTGGACAAATAGAAAAGCGGAGGGGCTTTGCCTAGAGGCGACAAGCATATGGCGAACCAGTCGGAAAGGCGTTCTTTGCCTTTTTGGCTGGTTTGACATATGACCTCGAGCCTCTAAGCCCCGGAGCTGGACAAATAGAAAAGCGGAGCCGACACAAATCAAAAATCCAGCCGAAATCCCTGCAAATCCAGCCGTTTTGATGAAAAATCCAGCGGAAGCCGATAGTAATCCAGCCATTTCAGGAAAAAATCCGGCCAATCTACGGAATAATCCAGCCGTTTTACATAAAATCCCATCCTCGCCCCGATCCACGGTACACCTCCTGACACAAAAAAAGAACGGCCCCCTAAAAGGACCGTTCTTCCCCGTTACATTTCGTCTTCAATTTCAGCTTCAAACTTTTGGTTTTCAAATTGAACGCCGACGATATGAACATTCACTTCGTCTGCTTCGAGAGCAGTCATGTTAAGCAAGGCTTGACGGATGTTGTCCTGGATTTTTTGAGCGACCGTCGGGATGGCTACACCAAATTTCATGATGCAGTATACATCTACGATGATCCCTTCTTCGGCCAGTTCCACTTTGACACCCTTACCGTGGTTTTTCTTTCCAAGACGCTCGACGACACCTGTTGCGAAGTTTCCGCGCATTTGGGATACGCCTTCTACTTCTGACGCGGCGATTCCTGCGATTACTTCAATCACTTCAGGTGCGATTTCAATTTTCCCAAGACCGTCTTTACCGTGAGACATTTGTAAAAGGTTTTGATTTTCCGCCATGTAAGGCACCTCCTGAATTCACACTAGGATTTCATTACTTCGTATTTTTCTAAGAATTTCGTATTGAATTCCCCACCTACAAAGGTTTCATGATCTAATAGTCTGAGATGGAACGGGATGGTTGTGTGTATACCTTCAACCACAAATTCACTTAGAGCCCGTTTCATCCTTGAAATGGCTTCTTCACGTGTCGCTCCATAGGTAATCACTTTGGCAATCATGCTATCGTAATATGGAGGGATCATATAACCAGGATATGCGGCTGAGTCGACTCTTACGCCAATGCCGCCCGGTGGAAGATACATTTCGATCCGGCCCGCTGAAGGCATGAAATTCTTCTCTGGATTCTCAGCATTAATACGACATTCGATGGCCCAGCCAGTGAACGTCACCTCTTCCTGTGTCAGGGAGAGCTTTTGTCCTGATGCCACGAGAATCTGTTCCTTAATCAAATCGACCCCTGTTACTTGTTCGGTTACAGGATGTTCAACCTGGATACGCGTATTCATTTCCATAAAGTAGAATGATTGATTCACGTAATCATATATAAATTCTACCGTGCCGGCGCCTGTATAATCAACCGCTTTGGCTGCTTTTACTGCTGCTTCCCCCATTTTAACACGATTCTCTTCTGTTAAAGCGGGTGACGGTGTTTCTTCAATCAGTTTTTGTAGGCGGCGCTGAATCGTACAGTCCCGTTCACCAAGATGGATCACGTTTCCGAAGTTATCGGCGAGCACCTGAATTTCCACGTGCCTGAAGTCCTCGATGAACTTCTCGATATATACACCCGGGTTTCCGAATGCAGTCATGGCTTCCTGCTGGGTGATCGTCACCCCTTTGATAAGCTCTTCCTGACTTTTCGCGACACGGATCCCTTTACCTCCACCACCGGCAGTGGCTTTGATGATGACGGGATAACCCATGGATTCTGCAAGCTGGACTGCATCGTCTGCATCTTTCACAATGCCTTTTGAACCAGGGACAATCGGGACGCCTGCTTCCCTCATCGTTTCACGAGCCACGTCTTTGGTCCCCATCTTGGAGATGGCTTCAGGTGAAGGACCAATGAAGATGATGTTGCAATCGCGGCACAACTCTGCAAAATCAGAGTTCTCGGCTAGAAATCCGTAACCCGGGTGGATGGCATCACAATCCGTCAGTTTCGCTACGCTGATGATGTTTGTGAAATTCAGGTAGCTGTCTTTCGATGCAGTAGGTCCGATGCAATAAGCTTCATCCGCTAATTGAACATGAAGTGCCTCTTTATCTGCTTCAGAATAAACGGCTACACTTTCAATGCCTAAATCTCGGCATGCACGAATGATACGTACAGCAATTTCTCCTCGATTGGCGATTAATACCTTTTTTATCATATCTATTTTCGCTCCTTATTCAGGTTTAACCAAGAATAACGGCTGACCATATTCCACTAATTGACCGTCTTTTACTAAAATTTCTACGATTTCGCCTTTTGCTTCGGCTTCGATTTCATTAAATAGTTTCATCGCTTCCACGATGCATACCACTGAGCTTTCATCGACTTTATCCCCGACTTTTACATATGGACCTGATTCGGGTGAAGAGGATTGGTAGAACGTCCCGACCATCGGAGACGTGATTTTATGTAATTTTGCATCCTCAGCGCTAGCTTGTGGAGCTTCTTTTTCTGCCTGTGCAGGAGCAGCAGCTTCCTGTACAGGTGCTTGTTGAATGGCTTGTGCAGCAGGTTTCACTTCTTCGACTGCCTGTACCACCGGCTGGGCCGATACGGTAACGCCATTATTTTTCTTTAGATTGATCTTGGAACCATCATGCTCGTATGTAAACTCTTCAACACTTGATTGATCTACGAGTTTGATTATTTCGCGAATTTCTTGAATTTTCAACACTGTTGACACCCCTCTTATAGTTTAAAAAATTATGACTAGCTACTAACATCATACGATAATACCTCGTATAAATTCAATATGCGATTCCTACCATCCTTTAAAAGCGCATACAACCCTACCTCTATTCTAGACCTTTTTCGGAAAAAAATAAAATAATAGAAAAGGATTTTTCATTTATCTGATAAAAAGGGGCGTTAATTTCTGGATAAAACATAAATAAGCCGCCTAAAGAGTCTGCTTTAGGCGGCACCGTGTCCTCGATCCGTTTAGTTTGCCGGCTGGAATTCCACTGCGACCGGCTTCAATTGACCCACTTCACTCATGACCAGGCGAATGATTTCATTGGCATCGGCTTTAGAGTGCTCTTTGTCTGATTTCACCGTGATACGGATGTTTTCACCGTTCGCTCTGACAAGGGCATCCTCGTAACCCATTGTTTTAATCATCGTTTCAAGAACCGATTCCGTCATCGCAAGTTCTCGAAGGTTTTCCATCTGCTCATAGGCTGCACTCTTTTCTTCCGCTGACACATCCGCGTTTGCTACCTTCGCTTCCAGCTCTTCACGAAGCTGATCACGCTGGTCTGTTACTTCAAGACGCAATGCTTCGAACATTTCATTTCCAGCGGCATCCGTGACGACTTCCATGTCATTGCCTGACATTGTCTCTTTATCTCCACCTTTAGCCTGCTCTTTCGCATCCTTTTCCTGATAAGCCATATCTGTCGCTTGTTGTGTTGGTGACGTAATGTAGTAAACCGAAAGGACAATCACAAGACTCAACATCGTTAATAACCAAACCGTTTGTTTTTTCAGTAACATCTATCATTTCCCCCTTATTGTTTGGGCAGGACCGATACCCGGTGACTTGGAACATCAAGGGCGCGGGTGACGGCCTCTATAATCCATTTTTTGATTTGTATGTTATCGGCTCCCTTTGCTACTACAAGGACACCGGTGACTTTAGGTTTTTTTGTTTCTTTCACAATGGGAACTTCTTTATCACCGTTGTTGACAATGACGATTTCTTCTTCCCGGGATTTATCTTCTATCGACCGTTTTCCGCCTTCTTTATCTTCTTCATCAGTGGATTGTGTTTTTGTCGATTCATTTTTCTCATAAACTTTTGATTCCGTTGCATCCACATTGACCACGACATATACATCGCTAACCCCTACAATCTGATCCAGGGCTTCTTTCAACTGATTTTCGTATCGATCTTCGTAATCCCTCATGGACCCATCCGACTCCTTTTGACCGGATCCGAATGCCGCCACTTCTTCAGGGGTACCTCCATCCACCTGCTTAGCGACCTCAACCCCTTGATCACCGCTCCACAGGTCGCTGATCAGCATGAAGGCCACTCCTATGAGAAGCACAATGAGAAAATAATGCAGCCTTTTACCTTTTTTTCCCCTGGGTGGAGAGTTCGCGTCTTCTTTTGACAACCATTCCTTCAGCATATTCAGCGGACCTTTATTAAAGTTCATTCGCTTCCCCAGTCCCCCCTTCAACTGTAATGATTATTTTGTCTTGTGTTAGATTCCATTGTTCGGCTAGTAAGGAGGCCAGTTGGGACGTATCTTCGTCGGATGTTTTCTTTCTCGTTTCAGATCCCGTATCGATCTCCACGTTTTGGACTGTTTCAATCGTGCTGTCTTTTTCACTTTCCTTTTCTTTCACAATTACTGTCACTCCTGTAATACTGTCGGGAAGATTTTCTACGTCATCTGCCTGTATGGTCACCTTCTCAATGACTTTGCCGTGCTCATCCATCATCTCCTTTTCTGCTTCTTGTTTCATTTGGACAGCCATCTGTTCTAAAATATATGCACGTTGTGAGGCTTGTATTTCTTTTTTCTTCATTTCTATTTCATTTTCCACCGATTTATTCTGAGAAGGACCATTTAAATCGATGGAATTCATCACCTCATCAAAATCCGTGGACATCAATTTAAAGAGCGGTGTAAGGATGATGGTGATCAATAATAAGCCGGTCACGATTTTGGCATATTTCTGCATGTTGGAGCTTGGAAGCAGCATGTCAATGACGGTGGCTAAGAGAACAAAGATGATGATATTTGTAATCCAATCGGTTAGAAATGACATGACGGGACCCCCTTATCGCATCATCATCGTAATATTTCCCGCTGCAATGATGACGGTAAGACTTAAGAAAAACATAAAGGACACGATCGCCAGGGCCGCAAAGACATAAATCACACTCTTTGCGATCGTATCCAGGCATTCAATCACCGGTCCTCCCCCGAGAGGTTGAAGGAGAGCGGCAGCCAGTTTGTATATGAAGGCAATCATCAAGATTTTGATGGCCGGAAAGGCTGCTATGATCAAAACGATGGCGACACCCGCTATCCCCACCGTATTTTTCAGGAGGACCGATGCGCTGATCACAGTATCCGTTGCATCCGTGAACATCCTGCCGATGACCGGGACAAAGTTCCCTGTCACAAATTTCGCTGTGCGGATCGTTATGCCGTCCGTCACGGCTGCCGTGGCACCCTGTACGGATATCACCCCGAGAAAGACCGTCATGAAGGCCCCTAACAGCCCGATGCTCCAAGTTCTCAATAATTGAGCGAGCTGAGTCACTTTGTAATGGCTTGAAAGGGTGCTCACAATGCTCAAGAGGGCGGATAGGAATAAGAGGGGCAGCACGACATTTTGAATGAGTAAGCCGCTTGTATTCATCAGGAAGATAATGACGGGATGAAAGAAAGCTGCCGAAACCACGCCTCCTGAAGCGGCAATCAGGGCAAGGAGCAGGGGGATGAGGGCGATGATGAAATGAACCATGGTGGAAATCGCATCCCGGGTGTAGTCGATGGCAACATGAAAACTATTCAGTGCGATGATGATCAACACCATGAAAATGATGCTGTATGCCACCTTACTGACGCTTCCTCCTTCGAAAGCATTCTGCAGGGACTGGAGAAACATGCTGAAGATCGTGAGCATAATCAGGGTCCCCAATAACTTTCCATTCATCACAAGCTCCTGAAAGGCAAATTTGAAGATGCCACTGAACCATGCCTTAAAGGAGAACTCTTTCTCGCCTTTCATGAAATCGATCAAACTGCCTTTTTGACTTTCGGGAAGATAGCCTCCGTATTGATCCACGATACTATTCCAGTATCCCGTTAATTCTTCAACCCCTAACCGGTCCAACTGCGCATCGATCATTTCCTGCTGGATGTTTGTATCGGGAGGATTCTGTTCATCTCCTTCCTCTGCTTGTCCACTTGAGGCTGCGACGAAAAAGATAACGAGTGCTGTGACGAGAATCCGATATAATTGCAACATTCATTCCACCTCTTAACGTTTCGCTTATCCAGTCGGAATCATATTGATGATCGTTTCGATGATGACTGTCAGAATGGGAACAGCCATTGCCAATATTAATATCTTTCCGGCAAGCTCCACTTTCGCTGCCAGTGCCCCTTGACCGGCATCTTTCGTAATGTGTGAAGCGAATTCCGCTATGTAAGCGATGCCGATGATTTTAAGGATGGTTTCCACATACACCATGTTCACGTTTGCGTTTGCAGCAAGCTTTTCAATCATATGGATGATGGAATAAATTTGATCAATAAGAAATAAAAAAATCGTACAACCTGTAAACACAATGAGCAGGAAAGCAAAATTAGGTTTTTGTTCTTTTACGATCAAAGCAAGAAAAGTCGCAACCAATGCAATACCTACAATCTGGATGATCTCAATCGCGGACGCCCCCTTATCCTTGATATAAGAAGACCGATTTTATCTTCTGGAACAAATCATCGACAATCGAAGCCACCATGAACAGGATGTAGATGAATCCGAATAATGTCACCCACTGGGCATATTCCTTCTTCCCCACCTGATCTAAAATCGTATGCAAAAAGGCGACGACAATCCCTACTCCGGCAATCTTGAAAATAATATCCACGTCAATTCCCATATTTGTTTCCCTCCTGGTTTCTAAGCCTCATCCCGCATGCGGACCGCAAGTCAGAGCAGTAGAATGATCAACAAAAGTCCTGATAGAAAACCTAAACTTTTCGTCATCTTTTCATATTTCTTCTGCTTTTCAACGGCTTCCGTTTCTTCCCTATCCAGATGTTTGAGAGCAAGCTGGATATGTTTTTGCTGAGTCATCATGTCGTGTCTGCCAAGGTTTTCTCCGAATTGCTTCAGGATTTCATACTCACCCGCTTTAAAAGCCGTTAACTTCCAGACATCATTCAGGCTTTCTTCCCATGCTTTCTTCACTGAAATCTCCTGCTCTGTCAATTTCTTCGAGAACGTTTCAAAAAACCAGGAAACAGGCTTTTGCAGTTGTTTGGAAATCTTTCTGGTCGCTTCATGCAATGGGGTATGACTATAGGTGATTTCAGCTTCCAATGACTGAAGGGCCAGCTTCAATAGCCGAAGCTGCCTTGGTCTTTCCGTCAAATATTTCGAAGCTTCGAACCCTGCCCAGGAAGTGGAAAGGAGAATAAATACAGCGCCAACAAGTTTTATCATTTACGTCACACTCACTTTTTTCAGAAGAGATAGTCCGTGTTCGTCCCACACCTCATGGACCTTACCCGGTTCATCCCCCCTCCTCAGTTCCACGAATCGTTCAATCGTCTGCAGATTCACAATATCCTTGATAACGGGTCTCTTTCTTACTTCTCCTAAAGAAGATCCATGCGTCGTCATGATAAGGGTTATACCGGCATTCACGGCTTCCTGAATCGCTTGACCGTCTTCCGCCCGTCCGATTTCATCCACGACCAGGACATCCGGACTCATGGAGCGGATCAGCATCATCATGCCCTCAGCCTTTGGACAGGCATCCAGCACGTCCACCCTCGGACCGAACATCAGCTGAGGGATGCCGTTCACGCAGCCGGCAATCTCTGATCGTTCATCAACGATCCCCACTTTGAATGGGGGGATATTTCTTTCAGGGACCCCCGTCGAAATCATCCTGGCCAGATCCCGAAGCAGAGTGGTTTTGCCGGTCTGAGGGGAACCGATCAGCATCGTATGTTTCCAGCCGTCATTGTACACATATGGAAAGATGGACTGAGCTATGCCAAGCTTTTCCCTGGCAATCCGGATGTTAAAAGAAGAGAGATTCCGAATCCCCTTCACGACTCCGCCTTCTAGTATCACCTTCCCGGCAAGCCCCACCCGATGCCCGCCTTCAATCGTGATATAGCCACGCTTCAACTCTTCTTCCAATGTATAAAATGAATGGCGGGATAATTTGTTAATGAGCTGTTCACTATCTTCTTCTGTCACCGTATAGGAAAGAAAGTATGGCTTCCCCCGTGCCGTTACCTCTAATACACGGCTGGTACGAACCCTGATTTCTTCTATCCGGTCAATCAGATCTTGTGGAAGGGAAAGGACTTTGTCAGTTATAGTGCTGGGTAGAAAGGCTAGAACTTCTTGCATATGGAGACCTCCTAATCTTGTTCCACTCCGGGTTGAAGGATATGGACCCTTCGTACATGCTTCCCGATAATACAATGTATTCTAGTGAATGGAGATTATGACAGTAGAGTTGGAAGATTTGAGGTGGTCATTGGGAGTCGTGAAGGGAAGAGGAGGGAATGGGGAAAGACCAAAAAAAGCCTGAACGGGATTCATCCCGTTCAGGCTTTTCATATTTATTCTTTATCCACGTGATACGTAAGATCCGTCCGTTGTGTTAATGATCAGTGTGTCCCCTTCGTTCACGAAGAATGGAACGTTCACCACTAAACCTGTTTCAACAGTAGCAGGCTTGGATCCACCGGAAGCCGTGTCACCTTTGATTCCCGGTTCTGTTTCCGTCACTTTTAATTCAACAGAGTTTGGAAGCTCGACTCCAAGCGTTTCTCCACCGTACATCATGATGGATACTTCCATGTTCTCTTTTAAATATTTCAATTCATATTCAATGGAAGAAGCAGGAAGCTCGATTTGATCGTAGCTTTCGTTATCCATGAATACATGCATATCCCCATTGGCATACAGGTACTGCATTTTACGGTTGTCGATCTGGGCCTTTCCTACTTTTTCACCGGCACGGAACGTTTTTTCCTGGATCGCTCCCGTGCGAAGGTTACGAAGTTTAGAGCGGACGAACGCGGCTCCCTTACCTGGTTTAACGTGTTGGAAATCGATTACCCGCCAAATTCCGTTGTCGACTTCAATCGTTAAACCAGTACGAAAATCATTTACTGAAATCATGTTTATTCCTCCTATTGTCTAGTAGGCCTTTTTCAGGACTAAAATGGTAGAATGATTAGATCTTTTGTTGAGTGTGTCAGTGTTTCATTGGAATCTTCCGTTATGAGTGTATCATCTTCGATACGTACGCCGCCGACTCCCGGTACATAGACACCTGGTTCAACCGTTACGATCATCCCGGGCTCAAGCACCACGTCGGAGCGTGAGGACAATCCTGGTCCTTCATGTACTTCAAGACCAATGCCGTGCCCCAGTGAATGTCCGAAATACTCTCCATAACCTTTTTCTGTTATGTAATCACGAGCGATTGCATCCGCTTCTTTTCCAGTCATGCCCGGCTTGATTTGTTCCATGGCAAGAAGCTGTGATTGAAGGACGACATCATAGATCTCTTTCAATTTATCGGTTGGTTCCCCTACAGATAAAGTACGCGTCATGTCGGAGCAGTATCCTTTATAGTATGCACCATAATCCAAGGTTACAAAATCACCTTTTTCAATGACTTTATCGCTGGCCACCCCGTGAGGAAGGGCAGAACGATTACCTGAGGCAACGATGATATCAAAAGAGGATGAAGTGGCTCCTGCTTTTCTCATGAAGAATTCTAATTCATTTGAAACCTCTAACTCTGTCACACCCGGTTTGATGAAATCTAATATATGCTTAAATGCTGCATCGGCAATATCCGCCGCATCCTTAATTATATTAAGCTCTTCAGGTGTCTTAATCAAGCGTAACTTTTCCACTAAACCGGATACCGGCACCATATCCGCTTCCACTCTATCCCGGTAGCTTTCGAATGCACTGTACGTCATGTCGTTCTTTTCGAAACCAAGTTTCGTAATACCAAGGTTCTTCGCCTGTTTCGCGACTTCTTCATGAATCGGACCGGTATGCTGCACAATTTCATAATCAGCCGCCTGTTCCGTTGCTTGTTCTATGTATCTGAAATCGGTGATGAATAATGCCTTCTCCTTTGAAATCAACACCACTCCGGAAGAACCCGTAAAGTTCGTCATATAGCGGCGATTATACGTACTCGTCAATAAAATACCGTCAAGTTCATTCTCTGATAAGGTTTCACGTAATCGTTCAATTTTCATCGTGTTCCACTCCCTTAATGTTCTTTATAATCGCTTTGAGGGCCAACTCGTAACCGAACAGTCCGAATCCGACAATCTGCCCAATTGTCTCTGCTGCCACGACAGACTGATGCCTGAACTCTTCCCGTGCATGAATATTTGATATATGCACTTCCACAACCGGAACGGATACAGACGCCACTGCATCTCTTAACGCATAGCTGTAATGCGTGAATGCACCGGGGTTCAGTATGATCCCCGCATATCCTTCATCTTCACACTTGTGGATGATGTCAATCAATTCCCCTTCATGATTGGATTGAGCGGCAAGCAATTCATAACCGTCTTTTTCTGCCTTGCTTTTTAAGGTTGATTCCAGCTGAGCCAGTGTGACATGACCGTAAATAGCGGGCTCCCGTTTCCCTAATCGATTTAAATTGGGCCCATTTAACAGTAAGATTTTCACCATATGTAAACTCCTAAAAAAATAGAATGTTCATCATGAACATTCTAACATAAACCTTTTACCTATACCTACTTAATTGTCTGATAAATTAATGAGAAACTTCCCCTGATTTTTCCTTTTCATCCTGATGCCTTAATTCATTTTCTTCATATGAAATCGAGTAACCTATAAATACACCGTAAAGAATATACAAACAGAACGTCGTGATCAATGTGTGATAATCAATGGCTGTAAAGGATTTTATGCTTGGGAAAAGTGGATTCAGCACCAGAAAAAATGCCAGGTACAGAGCGATCCCATACGCTGCACCCACCCACATGGACTTGAATTTTCTCAACAGGCCATAATAAATGAGGGCCACACCGATCGATATGACACCGTAAGCCACAATGGATAGAACGATACCGATCCATTTGTCCACCCAGTCCCCGACTGCCCAAGGTTCGAATATGATATTGGGTTCAATTTTCGTAAAGGAAAAGAAGTAGCAAATGTATGCAATTCCGCTCCATAGCATCCCGGCAGTAAAGCCCGTCACGACGACCATTGCCGTGAAAGAAAGCGGTTTTTCACTTTGATTCTGCTCCAGCCGTGGATTTTCTTTACTTTCTTCCGTCCCGTCCTGGACCTTCTCATGTTGCCCTTTCTGTTCTGCCATCTGTAACACCTCCATTCGTAGTATGTCCCATAGAATGAAACATTTGCATGGAATTGTTTATTTTTATTTCATTAATCGGTGACAGGGATCGTCGATAAATAACATTCAGGAAACGCTCCCTCTAGTGCTTTTCTTCAATATTTAGTAAAATAGATACTATCTTTAAAAGTTTCAGAAAAAAGAAGTGGGTTTGTCACATTCATTCCCTTATAAAAAATCAATTTTTACGGTTAAAGAAGACCGAAATGGTCTAGAATAATAGTATAGATAATATCTAAGATGGATAGTGATGTAAGGAGGTGGCTTTGTTGAACGCTCGTAATATCTTTGTTTTCACACTCATTTTGTTGGCTATAATCGGGCTCGGAACTTCCCTGTTCGGAAATCTTTTAGGTCTTGCAAGGCAATTGCTGATTACAGCAGCCGTCATCGGGATCATCTATTTCATTTACAAAAGATGGTTCAGTGGAAGACGGGCTGGAAATAGCAATGAACAGAGAGCGTTTGTTAAAGCAGCCAAGCAATCGAAGAAGCGGCATAAGAAGAAGTCTACAAGTAAACCTCAAGTATCCAATGTTTCAAAGAAACGTTCGATGCGAAAAAAATCCAATGCCAAACTAACCGTAATTGAAGGAAAAAAGAATAAAAAAAACAATCGAGCTTCGTTTTAGGAGCTCGATTGTTTTTTTAATGTGTCCATGTCTGTAAAAAGTCAGTTGCCTTCGTTTTCCCGTATTGAACGAGTTCAATCTTCCGCTCAGGAGTGAGTTCGAATTCCGTGGTGAGTACCCCTTCTGTCGGAATAAAGATTATGTTCTTTTCAAGTTTTCTGGAAATATATCTTGAGTCATGAGCGTCCTTCATGGTTGTAAACAGGGCTCCATATAAATCAATGGCATTTTTGATCGGTTTTTTCGGCTTACTTATCAAGTCGTGACTAAGCTTCACTCCGAGTACCGGCCTTACCTTCTTCACATTTTCCCTGTCAAAGAGCCACATGGGGAAATTACTGAGTACCCCCCCGTCCACCATAAAACTGGTCCCTTCAAGTGAACGCAATTTAACAGGTTCAAAGAAATAAGGAAGGCTCGCACTCATCCGTATCGCCCGGGCAACGGGAAAGGTTTCTTTCGGTATTCCGTACTTCTCAAGGTCATCAGGAAGAACAAGAAGTCTTCCGTTTGATAAATCCGATGCAATGACACGGAGGGACCCGGGGGGCAGATCGGCAAACGTATAAATCCCCCTCGCTTTCAGCTTTTCTTCCACCCAGCTTTCAAGTGCCGCTCCTTTATATAACCCTAAACGATAATAAATCCGAAACCACTTGAGGATAGGCAGGGAAATGATTGCGTTTGAATCCAACAGGTCTTTCAAATCAAGATCATCCATGATTTTGAATAATTCACGGCTTGAGTATCCTGCAGCAATAAATGCAGCGATGACAGCTCCTGCACTGGTTCCTGCCAGTCTCTTGAAGGTGTAGCCTTTCTCTTCAATCGCCTGGTATGCTCCAATCATGGCGAGCCCCTTTATACCTCCACCGGAAAATACGCCATCGATGTCCAAAGGCTCCACTCCTTTTAGTGTATTACTACATCTTTAATTCACCTGGAAGGATTTTAGACTAAAAAAAAGGAGGGGAACCAGTCCCCTCCTGCGCATTTCAATGATTATAGTCCACACTTCAGCTGAGCGCCGCAGTTTGTACAAGTATTGCAGCCACCCATATCTTTTACCGTACCTTTACGGCAGACCGGGCACGTATTCCCCACTTCGGAACCGATGGTCACGTCCGTTGAACGCACGTCCTGGATCGTATCCAGTAAAACGATCGGCTTTTTAGCCGTCGGAATATCATGTTGTTCCTGTTCATTCCCATCATCAAAGCTGTTTTCTTCCGCTTTAAGGGTGAGCACCTGAGAATCACGGCTTCCGTCCACATACACGGTACCGCCCTTTGCTCCGCCTTTATACAGTCGCTCATATACTTTTTCTACTTGTTCCACCGTATAACCACGAGGGGCATTAACGGTTTTCGAAATGGAGCTATCGATCCAATTCTGGATGACGCATTGAACGTCGGCATGTGCTTGTGGAGCCAGGCTCATGGAAGAAATAAACCATTCCGGAAGATTGTCTGCATCCGCATCCGGATTTCTCTTCAAGTAATCCTCTACAATATCTGCCTTTACTTCAATGAATTTGCCGAGACGTCCACTTCTGTAATAGGTGAAGGAGAAGTATGGCTCAAGACCCGTCGACACCCCGACCATCGTACCTGTGGAACCTGTTGGGGCCACCGTCAGCAGATGGGAGTTCCGGATTCCGTACTCTTCAATATCATGACGCACGTCTTCAGGCATTTTCTTCATAAAGCCTGTTTCCACGAATGCCTTACGCAGGGCCTTCGTTTCTTCATCAGTGCTTCCAGTCAGGAATGGGAAGCTTCCTTTTTCCTTCGATAATTCAACAGAAGCACGATAAGCAGTTGTCGCGATGACTTCAAAAACTTCATCCACAAGCCTGTTGCCTTCTTCTGAACCGTATTCTTTTTCACAGTAGATCAATAAGTCAGCAAGACCCATTACCCCAAGGCCTACGCGTCGCTCTCCGAGAGCCTGCTTCTTATTTTCATCCAGGAAGTATGGAGTCGCGTCGATGACATTGTCCTGCATGCGGACACCTACTTCCACCGTCCGTTTCAATTTTTCAAAATCAACGGTTTTCGTTTCTTTATCGGCGAATTGGGCAAGGTTGACAGCTGCCAGGTTACATACTGAGTACGGTGCAAGGGGCTGCTCACCACAAGGGTTCGTAGCGACTACCTTCTGCCCATATGCTTTCGCATTCGTCATATCATTGGCGTTATCGATAAAGAAGATTCCAGGTTCAGCTGAGTACGTTGCACACACATTGATCAGGTTCCACAGTTCTTTCGCCTTGATCTTGCGGTACGTGCGAACTTTGTATCCAAGCTTTTCCCATTCACGCACATCGCCTACATTGTGCCATTCTTCATTATAATAGTTCATTTGTTCTTCGTTATAGCTTTCCACATCAGGGAAGCGAAGATCATATTCACGATCGTGCTCCACGGCTTCCATGAAGTCGCTTGTCAGGCAGACGGAGATATTCGCCCCTGTGAGAAATTCTGAATTATGGACGCTGTATGTGCCCCCTGTACGCAGTTTTTCTTCTGCATTCTTAAGGATCTTCGCATCGAATCCACCATAGCCGGGGATCTGTCTGTAGTTCAGGATCCCTTGATACATCGCTTCCTCTTGTTCAGTCAGCGGGGTGAACTTCAACTTATCCTGAGCTGCCTTTTTGATGGTTTCATCTTCCGTGTTTTCAAGAAGATAACGCAGGATACGCGGGTTTTGCATTTTAGAAATAATGAATTCAATAATATCGGGATGCCAATCTGAAAGCATGATCATTTGTGCCAATATGTTACGTTGATTCGTTACATCAACTCTCTAAGTCGCCTTAGAGTTCAGACCATATCTTACACTCATTTGAGTGTCCTCGCACTTCGGAGTCACTCGACTCCTACTCTACTCGCTTCCGCCAGATGCAGCGTGCTTTCGATGGTCGTTGAACCTTCTCCATTTCAGAGGAGCTTGGCTGCTGATTGTCTTTATCCACTTACTGTTTTTGAGCATTCACGTTTGCCGTTTCCGGCTGCGTTGTAGCCAGTAAGTCATGTATGATGTTTTTAACATAATCAAAATTATTGAGTATGTCATCTTCCCAAAAACGTGTGATGTGATATCCATTGCCTTGAGCAATCTCATTTTTTTCCAAGTCGATTTTCATTCTTTCTTTTTGCCAATCTTTTGGTTCTGGATAGAACTTGGGATTAGCATGCCAATAATCTCCATCGCATTCAATAATAATTTTATATTCAACAAGCAAAAAGTCATATTGCCTTTTTTGAAGAATGAATGAGTACTTATACTTCACATTCAATTCTTGTAGGTATTTCTCCATAAGGAATTCTATTTTGGTTTTACGAAATACCTGTTCTTCAAATTGTTTTATTGTTGCTTGTCGAATCTTCTCTATGGTTTCTTCACTGTAAATACCAGTCTTGCCACTATTCCAAGAAGGGGTTTTGTTTGCTTTTCGAGTTTTCGCAGTCTTGGATATGATTTTTTGAAAGTGTTGAAGCTTTTCTTCTTCCTTCAATGACTCATGCCAAGATTTTGCCAAGCTCTTTTTAAGTTGCTTATGGCAAGACTCACTGCAGGTGCTCACCCTAAGATCTTCTTTTTCAAAATCTTTTGAGCAAACCTTACACTTTCTTAAACGGCTTTGGCGCCGTCCACATCCTTTACTACAGTATTTATTGGGTTTGCCTCTTCTCAGCTGTACAATACTTTTGCACGTCTCGTTACAGCACTCCAGGTCATCCCTAGTGTAATAGTAGCTAACCAAGTAATCTTTCAATGAAAGTCCATGTTCATTTTTTAAATGCGATGTAAATCGTCCTTGTTTGTTATGAGAAATTTTGAATCCACAAATCTTACACGTCTGAGATTTTTTTGCATCATATGGTATCATGCTATTCACCTCACGATAGGTATATTTTCATTATACTGATCAGGAGGCTGAACAACACACTACCTTAAAGAGTTTCCAGCAATTCACGAGGTTTATTTATAGACGAGGCACTTATGCTGTTTTACCACGTCTTGATCCGCCCTGCTCAACCAAGTGAGTCAGTTTAGCGATGTCATCCAGCCAGGAAACGGAACCTGATGATTTACCGTTGACACCTTTCGCTAGAGTATTACGTGGACGAAGGGTCGATCCGTTCGTTCCGACTCCACCGCCGCGGCTCATGATCTCCATCACCTGCTTGCGGTGTTCTGAGATACCTTCGCGGGAATCCTGTACGAATGGCATCACATAACAGTTGAAGTAGGTTACGTCCGTGCCTGCACCAGCTCCGTAAAGAACACGTCCGGCAGGAACAAAATGCAGGTTCACTAGCTCATGATAGAATTTTTCAAACCAAATCTGTCTCTTTTCAGGAGTTTCTTCCACTTCTGCCAAGCCTGTTGCGTTACGCTTCGCAATTTGTTCATAGTAGACTTCAAGTGGTTTCTCAATGACATCCAATGTCCTCGAGACAATCCCCGTTTCCATCTCCTCCGGTTTATCGATGGCACTTCTGTACTCTTCTTCGATCCAGACAGATGCTTTTTTCGTTTCCCAATCGATACTTGAAATGTAGCCCAATCCCCTTGCAGGGAACTTGGGATCCTCCTTGATGGTCAGGACCACGAAGTCTCCTTCGCTAAGTGTGATCTTTTCCGTATCCTTGAACGAATAACGATCGATCATGACCAGACGGGATACACCTTTGTGTGTAGTAGTCATATCCGGTGTGACGGGATGTACTTGAGGAAATAATCCAATATCCTTATTTAATCTCTCGGTGTTTAATTTCATCGCATTTTTCGACGCAACAGTCATAAAGACAACTCCTTCTATCTCATATGTTTCAGTTTCTGTTTTCTTCGCTGATGTCTTATATCAAGTATTAAGATATCATAGCCATTCTGGAAAAGCAATAAATAAACACAACATATTGTGTACGAAAAATTATTCGACACACCATATATTGTGTTTCAGGTCAATAGGTCATTTGTTTGTCAAACGGTTAAAATGCCAATAAAAATAGAAAACGGGAGAAAAGAATAGAAAAACATCTATTAATCCGGCCATTTCTATTAATTTTGAACTTGATATAATATAAAGCACCGTAATCGTTGGTAAAATAGGAAAAAAGCGACAAGCATCGCTTTTTTTCAACAAAAAATTTTTTAACGTTTAAAATTCCACTCATCAGATTCGTATCGTGATTCGGCAAGATCCACAACATATTGTGTTTCCTCTTCAGAGAGCTCATAAGGCTCGAGATGGATATTCAATCCTTCCTCAAAACCTTTTTTAAATGCTTCCTTCGCCATATCCATCGTGACCGGTACAGAACTGATTTCATTCATTGCAACAGCCTTGCTTTTAAAAGCCCGCTGCATACGCTCTTTTACCCTGTCGGATGGGTAGTTAAACAGGCTGAACAACTTATCCTCATCAAGATCCAATAGAATCGAGCCGTGCTGAAGGATGACACCTTTTTGTCTGGTCTGTGCACTTCCTGCCACTTTTCGTCCTTCCACGACAAGCTCATACCAGCTCGGAGCATCAAAGCAAACCGCTGAACGCGGGTTCTTTAATCCTTCCCGCTCTTCCGCCGTCCTTGGTACAGCAAAGTAGGCTTCGAGACCGAGCCCTTGAAATCCCTTCAGAATCCCTTCTGAAATCACACGGTACGCTTCTGTGACGGTCCTCGGCATTTCCGGATGCTCTTCTGACACGATGACGCTGTACGTCAATTCATGTTCATGAAGAACCCCTCTGCCTCCCGTAGGCCGTCTTACAAAACCAAGTCCGTGTTCTTTGACAGCGTCAAGATTGATTTCCTTTTCTACTTTTTGAAAGTAACCGACAGAAAGTGTCGCTGGATCCCATCCGTAAAACCGGATCGTAGGAGGGATCTTCCCTTCACTGTGCCAATCGAGCAAGGCCTCATCAAGGGCCATATTATAAGAGGGAGAACAATTCCCGGAGTCAATGAATCTCCACGTTTCCTTTTTCATGCAGCATACCTCATTTGCGTCTTCTATTTATATTGTTATGTAAAAATTCATCTTCATTCAAGTCCGTTACTAGTCTATCAAATCCAATCGAAAAAACAAAGAAAAACAGATTGGAAAGTCTTTGCTGTAAAATAATAAATTTGTTTTGATTCTTACGCACTTCATGAATATAATAGAAGGTAGCGCATTTGTAGAAAGGAGCATGAATGATGGAAGGATTATATATTCTTTTGGTCGTACTTGGTGGAATCATCATCTATTCACTTTTTACGTTCTTCTATCAAAAGAGAATCGTGAATACATTGAATGAGGAAGAATTTCGAGCAGGATACCGTAAAGCTCAATTGATAGATGTTCGTGAAGCGAATGAATTTGAAAACGGCCACGTCCTCGGTGCACGGAATATTCCTTTGTCACAGATCAAAATGAGACAAAAGGAAATCCGTTCAGATCAACCTGTATACCTTTATTGCCAAAGCGGACTCCGTAGCGGAAGAGCAGCTCAAATGCTGCACAAAAAAGGCTACCGCAATCTTCACCAGTTGCAGGGTGGATTCAAAAAGTGGACAGGGAAAGTAAAGCATAAAAAATAATGCAGAGAGATCGCCAAGGGGCGATCTTTTTTTGATTGGATGTGGGCGGGGTTCGTGCATGATCCGGTTCACATGCATTCCGCAAATGGAACTAAATGGTATTCGGCTGGTTTTCTCCTGAAAACGGCTGGATTTTTGGATCTTTCCGCTGGATTATCAACCAAAGCGGCTGGTTTCCTATTCACTTCGGCCGGATTTTCACTGGAATCGGCCGGATACCCCATCACAAACACTACATATCGAAGGTCCGTCCCTCAAATAAAAGCCCTGCAGAGATTTACCTGCAGGGCTTTCGGTGTTAATGGTATGTTTAGCTCTCTTTTGTATAACGGAGTACCGGTTTTCTTGCCGCCAGTGTTTCATCCATACGCTTCACGATGGTTGTGTGAGGGGCTTCCTGGACGATTTCCGGTGTTTCTTCTGCTTCTTTGGCAATTTGGATCATGGCATCAATGAAGGAATCAAGGGTTTCCTTGGATTCTGTTTCCGTCGGTTCGATCATCATGCACTCTTCCACGTTTAACGGGAAGTAGATGGTTGGTGGATGATATCCGAAGTCCAGTAGTCGCTTCGCAATATCCAATGTTCGGACGCCGAGCTTCTTCTGACGTTTCCCACTGATGACAAACTCATGCTTACAATGACGATCGTATGGCAGGTCAAAGTGAGGTGCCAGTCGACGCATCATGTAGTTGGCATTCAGGACCGCGTTTTCCGTTACGGCTCTCAGTCCGTCCGGCCCCATCGTCCTGATATACGTATACGCACGGACATTGATTCCAAAGTTTCCATAGTAAGGTTTTACCCGTCCGATGGATTCAGGTCTGTTGTAATCGAATTCGAATGTGTCACCATTTTTCACCAGTACCGGTTTAGGAAGGTATTTAATCAAGTCTTCCTTCACGCCGACAGGACCGCTTCCCGGACCGCCGCCTCCGTGAGGGCCAGTGAATGTTTTATGGAGATTTAAATGTACGACGTCAAATCCCATATCCCCCGGTCTTGCTTTTGAAAGGACGGCATTTAGATTGGCACCATCATAATACAGCTTTCCGCCAGCTTCATGAATGATGGAAGCCATTTCCATGATGTTCTCTTCGAATAATCCCAGGGTGTTCGGGTTTGTCAACATCAGGGCAGCCGTGTCATCCCCGACGACGCGCTTAAGATCGTCCAAGTCGACGAGCCCATTATCGTTTGACTTCACCGTTACCGTTTCAAAGCCGGCAACCGTTGCACTGGCCGGGTTTGTTCCATGAGCTGAATCGGGTACGATGACCTTCGTACGGTGTGTATCACCATTTGCTTCATGATAAGCACGGATCATCATAAGTCCGGTCCATTCACCATGGGCCCCTGCAGCAGGTTGAAGGGTGACTTCATCCATACCGGTGATTTCTTTCAAATGCTCCTGCAGGTCATACATTAGTTCAAGGGCACCTTGAACGCTTTCCGGTTCCTGCAGCGGGTTGATATGGGCGAATCCGTTCAAGCGTGCAACGTTTTCGTTCACTTTCGGATTGTACTTCATCGTACAGGATCCAAGTGGATAGAAACCGGAGTCCACACCGTGATTACGTTTGGATAAGGCCGTATAGTGGCGCATGATATCGAGTTCCGAAACCTCCGGGAGTTCCGGTGCTTCTGTGCGGATGTAATCTGATGGAATGAGCTCGGATAAATCTACCTGAGGTACATCCATTTCAGGTAAGCTGTAACCAATTCGGCCTTCTTTAGATAATTCAAAAATAAGAGGTTGATCTTGCTTATTCATGACAATCCCCCAATTCTGCTGCGAATGCGTCGATTTCATCTTTGCTGCGAAGTTCCGTGACAGCCACCAGCATATGCTGCGTTAAGCTGTCATCCATAAGTCCAAGGTCATATCCACCAATCATGTCTTTTTCAAGTAGCTTTTGATTGATTTCTTTGACAGGCCTATTTACCTTTATGACAAACTCATTGAATGATGGTCCTTCAAACGCGACGAGGAACCCTTTCGCTTTCAAGGCTTCTTTGGCGTAATGAGCTTTTTGGATATTCTGAATGGCCATTTCTTTGACACCCTGTTTTCCGAGTGCCGTCATCGCGACGGATGCAGCGAGTGCATTCAATGCCTGATTGGAACAGATATTTGATGTCGCTTTGTCGCGACGGATATGTTGTTCACGGGCTTGGAGGGTCAAAACGAAACCGCGGATGCCGTCTTCATCAACGGTTTGACCGACCAGGCGTCCAGGTACCTTGCGCATAAGCTTCTTGTTCACGGCGAAGTATCCGCAGTGAGGTCCACCGAAGGCGCTCGGGATACCGAATGGCTGTGCATCCCCAATGACAATGTCCGCCCCTAATTTCCCCGGAGGTGTAAGTGCCCCGAGTGCGAGGGGATTTGAGGACACGACGAACATCGCTTTTTCCCCATGTGCCACTTCTTCGATCGCTTTCAGCTCTTCCACACGCCCAAAGAAGTTAGGATATTGAACGATGACCGCTGCAATCTCATCACTCATTAATTTCTTAAGTTCTTCCACATCGGTTACACCATCCGTGTGCGGAATCTCCACCACTTCGATATACTGACCTTTTGCATATGAGCGCAAAACATCACGTGATTCGGGATGGACTGTGCTTGAAACAAGTACCTTCTTCCGGCGGGTCTGGCCTGCACTCAGCATTGCTGCTTCTGCAAGAGCCGTTCCTCCATCATACATAGAGGAATTGGCTACATCCATTCCTGTAAGCTCACAAATCATCGTCTGGAATTCAAAAATGGCTTGAAGCTCCCCTTGGGAAATTTCAGGCTGATACGGCGTATACGCTGTATAAAACTCTGAGCGCGATAATACGTGATCTACGATGATAGGCATGTAGTGGTCATAGACCCCTGCCCCGAGAAACGATGTATGACTTTTCAGGTCAGCATTCTTCGCTGCCATTTTAGTCAGTTCTTTTACCAATTCCGTTTCTGACTTCGCTTCTTTGATGTTGTAATCCCCTTTGAAACGAACCTGTTCAGGAATATCTTCAAATAGATCGTTTACGCTGTCTACTCCTATTAGATCTAACATTTCCCTTTGATCCTGCTCTGTCATCGGTAAATAACGATGCTTCATGACCGTCATTCCTCCCCTATTTCTTTGGTCTTTTATAAAAAGGTGTTGATGCCACTTTCGCTTTAAGCTTTTTCCCTCGGATTTCAACCAGTACTTCTGTATCCAGTGAAGTGAATTCTTTATTAAGCAATGCCAATCCTATATTTTTCTTTAATGTAGGTGATTGCGTCCCTGTTGTGACTTCCCCTATTTCTTCTTCACCTGAAAATACTTTGTAGCCATGACGGGGAATACCGCGGTCGATCATTTCGATACCCACGATCTTTCGAGGGGCACCTTCTTCTTTTTGTCGTTTCAGTACTTCCTGACCGATGAATGGAATCTCTTTATTCACTTTGACAGCGAAACCGATTCCCGCCTCGATCGGTGTGATCGATTGGGATAATTCCTGTCCGTAAAGGGCAAGATTCGCTTCAAAACGCAATGTATCGCGTGCACCAAGTCCGCACGGAAGGACGCCTCTCTCCTTGCCGGCAGCCAGGATTGCCTTCCAGATCGCAGCCGCATCACCTGCATCACAGTAAATCTCGAATCCGTCTTCCCCTGTGTAACCTGTACGGGAAACGAGTGCGAGCTTTCCATCTATGTTCACTTCAGTCTGAAATTTAAAAAATCCGATGTCACTCAATACATGTTCATTTGTGATTGTTTGTAAAACCTCTTCAGCAATCGGACCTTGAAGTGCCAATTGCGCCATATTTTCAGAGATATTGTTAATCTCAACTTCTTCTGTCTGGTGTTCTTTCAGCCATTTGAAATCTTTATCTATATTTGCTGCATTGACAACAAGCAAATAATCATTGTCTTTTATCTTATAAACAAGTAAATCATCGACCGTCCCACCGTTTTCGTAGCACATAGCCGTATACTGAGCGCCTCCGTCTTTCACTTTGGAGACATCATTCGTCATCATTTTTTGTAAGTAGTCAAGAGCCCCTTCACCCTTCACTTCAATTTCTCCCATATGAGAAACGTCGAATAGACCTGCCCGGGAACGTACCGCTTCATGTTCTTCCTTAATACTCGAGAATTGCACTGGTAAAGCCCAGCCACCGAAGTCGATGGTCTTTCCTCCATACTCTTTGTACACTTCGTATAAAGGTGTTTGTTTTAACTCTGACATGACTTTTCCCCCTTTATCTTCCTTACATGCATAATCCTTAACCACGTTTTATTCCATGAAAAAAGGACAGAAAAACCCCTTTTCATAAAGAAGTTTTCTCTGTCCTGGCACCTGAAAGTTTACCGAAGAACGGCTTTCCCCTTTGGTGGTTTCCTGGGTAGGAAACACTCTCCAGAGTTGCGTCCAACAAGAGTCTTTTTGCCTGAGAGATTCACACTTAAACGTGCTTGCTCCTTCGGCGCTGTATGCACAGTCTCTCCCCTTGTCATCATTCGCCAATATTCCTTGAAACAATTGGTCATACTAGAAATATACAGAAGAAATGTTGTAAATGTGAATGTTCGGATTTTCGAGTTTTTCTAACAATTGAAAATCTATTTTCATCCTACCATTAAATACGAGTTTTGAGCAATCATTTTTATAAGAATTAAGGAGATGTTTTTCAGATGAATGTTGAAGTTATGTTTGATGAAGAGTGGGGAGAAGGTCTCGGGAATTTAATCGAAAACGATGGACCATGGGGAAACTGGGAACTTTATAAGCTCGCCATCGAATTCGAGCACCATCTTGCAATTCCGAACTTTGAAGGCCTCCAGGCTCCAAAACATTTGGCAAACGTCACCCCTCTCCCTCATCAGCTGGAAGCAGCGAAGCAGGTTGTGGAAACGATGAATGGAAAAGCCATCCTTGCAGATGAAGTCGGACTCGGGAAGACGATCGAGGCAGGATTGATATTAAAAGAGTACATGATTCGGGGATTAGTAAAAAAAGTATTGATCCTTGTTCCCGCTTCCCTCGTTTCTCAGTGGGCTTATGAATTGAACAGCAAGTTCTTCATTCCCGCCGTGCCCCAGAGAAAGAGCTATGTGTGGGATCAATGTGACATCGTGGTCTCTTCAATGGACACTGCTAAAAGAAGTCCTCACAGGGAAAAGGTGTATGAACAGAATTATGACTTGGTGATCATTGACGAAGCTCACAAACTGAAAAATCATAAAACAAAAAACTATGAATTTGTGCAGAATCTAAAGAAAAAATTCTGCCTGCTTTTGACTGCCACGCCCATCCAAAATCGTGTAGAGGAAATCTTTCATCTCGTTTCCCTATTAAAGCCGGGGCATCTTGGCAATGAATCAGGATTTACAGACAGATATAAAAAAGGAGATCGTTCGCTTCAGGAGGATGAACATTTAAAGAGCCTCATTAACAAAGTGATGATCCGTAACAGACGTGGGGATACAGGTATCGAATGGACAAAGCGCCATGTGAAGACGGTGTTGATCGATTTCAATGAAGCCGAAAGAGATCTGTATAACAGTATCGATCTGCTCAGGGGGAGATATGATGACTGGGCCAATTCAAGTTCCTTCTCCCTTTTGACTTTACAAAGAGAAGCATGCAGCTCACGTGAAGCTGTTTTTTACACCTTGAAGAATATGCTTGAAAAGAAGGAATCACCTACCCCGGCCTTCCAACAGGTGATTGGGACTTTGATGAAAAAAGTAGAAAATGTCACGATGAACTCCAAGGCTCAGAAAGCATTGGAAATCGTACAATCGATTAATGATAAAGTGATTATTTTCACGGAGTACCGGGCGACACAGCTTTACCTTCAATGGTTTTTGAAGCAGCATGGAATCAGCTCGGTCCCATTCAGGGGAGGATTTAAGCGTGGAAAAAAAGACTGGATGCGTGAACTATTCCAGAAGCATGCGCAGGTGCTGATCGCCACCGAAGCCGGCGGAGAAGGAATCAACCTTCAATTCTGCCATCACGTGATCAATTTCGACCTTCCCTGGAACCCCATGAGGCTTGAGCAACGTATAGGCCGTGTGCACCGCCTCGGCCAGACGGAAGATGTTCATATCTATAACTTTGCAACTAAGAATACCGTTGAAGAACATATCCTGAAGCTTCTGTATGAAAAAATCAATCTTTTTGAGCGGGTGATCGGACAATTGGACGAAATCTTGACGCGCCTTGATTTCAGGGATTTTGAAGAGCATGTTACAGACATCCTCTCCTCCTCCCGTACAGAAGGGGAAATGAAGATCAAAATGGAAAATTTGACGAGTATGATTCAATTCGCTGAACAATTAAAGGAGGAGAAATCAAATGCAGCAGCACGAAATTCATCGATTTCTTGAGAGGTACTTCGTCGCCAACGGCTGTGATATGGTTACGAACGGCAATGGATATATGACCGTACAGCTGACCATCGATTTGGATAAAGAGCTTATGAACCGTCCGTTCTACTGGCATTATCTTGAAAAGACAGGCGGGACACCAAATCCTATGACATTATCTCTCGTCACGAATCCCGACCAGGCCCCGGAAGATATGAAAGGAGAACCGATTCACTTTGGTTCCCCGCGGCTGCATCAGATCTTTCATTCGACGCGAAATTTGGCAGGGTATATCCGACTATATGAGAACCGCTACACACCAAGCGGACAGCAGACGCCCCTGCACCCTTGGCTGGGCCTGAATATTAAAATATCCTATCAATCCAATCGAAAGAAAGACAGCATTAAGAGCATCGGATTGAACCTGATCAACGGCGTCATAGAAGAGGACTTTCATTCATCATTATTATCCAAAAATCTGACGCCAAAGATTCCTGACTTCTCATTCACTTTGACACCGATCATCAAGCCGAAAAGCGGGGTGAACCGGATTCAGACTTATCTTTATGAAGAAATTAAAAGGGAGCCCGTCGAATGGGCGGAACAAGCAAGGAAAGCCTGGGAGGAGGACCTTCAACTTCTGAATCACTTCTATGGAGATCAAGAAGAAAAGCCTGAATCTTATTTTCTTGAACAGCAGGCGTTAAAGGAGCAGTATGAACCGAAAATCACCATTGAAGTCATAAACGGCGGGATTTTTTATCTGCATCAGTCAAAGTGAGGATTCAGGGGGAGGCAAGCTTTATTTCTCCCCCTTCTGCTATCAAAAAAAAGGACTACCATAAAGGTAATCCTTTTCCATTATTTATTTTTCTTGAACATGATCATGAAAGCATATGGGATGATGCCGAACCACCTGAAGAGAAATGGTTCCCGCTCATTCTTTCTCTGCTTTTTTAATGTTTTACGTTCATGGGGTGATTTTTCATAATGCTGGACAAATGTTTGTGTTATGAACTTAACATAATCATTTACTGACATAAAAGCACCACCTTCCGCTTTTATCAGTATCCCCATTCGAACGGAAATTATACAGCCTAACTCTCGATATAGGGCAATATCGTTTGAACCACTTCATCGACAGATTTATGATCTGTATGAATGGTCACAGAGCTCCCTTCTTCATACAGGGGAAAACGATGTTCGAAAAGGTCCGATAATTTGTCTTTTGAATTATTTTGTACCAGAGGACGATTCTCATCCCCTTCAAGCCTTTCCCAAAGTACATCAAAAGAGCATGTTAAGTGGAACACAGAGTCGTTCTGCCTTAGAAAATCCCGATTCGCCTTTCTTTCCACCACTCCCCCACCAGTAGTGATAATGGCTTCTTCACTTTCCAATTCAAAGAGCACCTTGGTTTCCAGATCCCTGAAATACGATTCACCATGCTGAAGAAAGATATCTTTGATTGCACTTTTTTCTATACTTTCAATATAATGATCCATATCGATAACCGGAAGATTCAATACGTCTCCAAGTCGTTTTCCGATCGTTGTCTTTCCTACCCCCATAAAGCCAATAAAGAAAATCGGTTTCATATTCTACTCCCAACGTATGATTTGTTTTGTTTCCCTATTATACACAACCGTCGCAGGAAGAAAAACCTTCTTATCCCGTGAAAATGTCACTTCCAATTGGACTTCTTGCGGGTTAATCATCTGACTGGTGGTCATGATATCACCAAATTTGGTTTTTACATCCCCCGAAGGATGTGGTCCATTCTCGATTTCCATTAAGATAGCGTGGGAGACACTTACATTTCTTTCCTGGATACTCTTAATATTAGAGAGATACTGATACTTACTGATAAACAAATCTTTTGATGCAAGTGCTAAAACCAGGACAATCATCAATAGCAGCAGTGTATACGGGAGAATAAACCCGCTATTGTTAAGGAGAGAATCCCTCCTCAATCGCTGAAAAGTAGAAGAAGTTCCCTTCCACTTTTTCCCCACCTTCAAATTCCAGATCCAAATGCACCCCCTGATCGATGACATTAAACTCAAACCCATCCACTGACTGAAGGACGATTTCATGACCCCTATTATTCACCCTCCTTCTGATGGACTGATTATATTTTTCATACAGAATCGTTTCCCCGTCCATGACGAAGGAGATTTGATTGGTCATTACATTTACATCCTTTGCATTCCTTAATTCATTTCTTACACTTTCATGAAATAAATTCCATTCATAATAACGGGGAGGGACCAAATCATGCTTGATCGTTGAAAAACCTTTCATCATCAGGGGAATACTGAGGGAAATCATACAAAACAAACTAAAGCTTAACAGAGCTTCAATCAATGTGAACCCCTTCTCATCCATCCGTCCCGACACAAACTTCATGGAAGGTCTCCGTCTTTTCATCAAAGCGCACACATGCTTCACCACTCCCTCCGCTTTCCCAAACGAGCTCATACCTGACCCCCTTATAGGTTCTTGAATGGTCGACAAACTCATGTGTAACGATTGCCTCCTCCACCCCTTCCCGAAGGAATTTCAATGCTTCCACTTCACGTTGGAGCTTTTGAAGCCCCGACGCATAATGAATGAGGAAAGGGATGAACAAGCCGCAAATCATGAGGACACAACTAAACGCGACTAGTGTTTCCGGTAATGAGAAACCCTTAGTATTCCTGTACATAAAATCTCCCTTGACCAATTTGGAACATCAGAAACAAGGTGATATCTCCCATTTTAAAATTCACCCTGCCAAATCGGTTTGTATTTCCATCAGGATAAAAAGTGATTTCTTCCAGGCTGTTCGTAGAATTTATCTGTATGCCGTCAGGAAGCTCTCTCGAAACAATCGTTTGTCTTGCGTCCGTTTTAGCAACATATTTATTTGTAAATGGATAAAAAGTGAGGAAGAGAGGTGTTTGATGATTGATACTGTAACTCTGGATCTGGTAGAGGTCTGATTCGAGCTGAGAAATGAACAGTTCCTTTTCAGTGTGGTCTTTCAAAGGGACGATGGAAAAACCAACCCACGATAATAAAATGGTAAAGATCAATAAGACGATGAGCATTTCAACGAGGGTATATCCCCGTTCAGCTTTTATCCCATCATTAATCATCTGTCACCACCTTCCCCTCAGTATCGATGGATATGGCCCTTCCGTCGGGGCAGGCTTTATAGTCATCGTTCAGATAACCATCGGCAACCAGGGTATCTATGGTCACTGGATCTGTATTCCCATCCATTTTATACGCTTCAATCTGCCCTTCCACCATATGAACGAATGCTTCACAGCCCTTAGAGTTGATGGAGTTACTCTGATTTGTGACATTCGGGATCGTGATAAAAAGCAAGACGGAAATGACGAGCAAAACGATCATCATTTCGATTAATGTGAATCCTTTTTCATTTTTGATCATATTTTCCCTCCTGGGTATGGATTTCTTTTTAGATTCCCTGCATCATTTGAAAGAGAGGCATCATGATGGAGAAATAGATCGCCATGATGAATAGTCCGACAAAAGTAAAGATTGCAGGCTGGATATACTTGAGCCAGGCATGTGTTTTCTCCTCTAATTCCTGAAAGCAGATATCACTGTAAATACGAAGCTCCTCTGCCAATCTTCCGTTCGTCTGCCCATGCTGGACAACGAATGACATTTCCTCTTGAAAAAAAGGCATAGTGGAAAAACACTCATGAAAAGGCATCCCGGCTTTAAGTTGTTTGATGCAACGGCTGGCAATGTATTGTAAGGTCGGACGGAATGATTGTTTTTCGATGATGAGAAGGGATTCCGTGATGGATACTCCGCTTGAGAGCAGGAAGCTTAATTCCCTTGAAAAAAAGTGGGAATGACCAAGCTTCATATAAGTGGAGATAAATGGTATACGACACACGGCAACCGAGAGCTTCACAGGGGAAATTTTCTTTCTGAAAAGGAAAAAGACGATTGTCAGAAGCAGAAGAAACAGTAATCCTGCACAGAAAATCATGGGGAAGTTCTCGATGAAGTATAAAAGATACGTAAGTTTGGCTGAAGGTTCATAGCCCATCGAGGAATAAAGGGACTGAAATCTTGGAAATAATACCTTTCGAAGTAATACCATCATCATGATGGATATGAAAATTAACATGAGTGGGTATTGAAAGACCTTTTGCAATTGCTCCTGATTTTTTCTTCTTTTTATGAGATAGCTTCCTGCCTCAGACAGGGTATGTCCCATTTGGCCATGGTGCTCGGCGAAAAAAATCTGTGCGCTGACATGAGCGGGGATGTTGAGTTGTTTATTCATCACGGAGGAAATGGACTCTCCTTTTTGGAGGGAGCCGATCAATCTCTTTTTTAATTTGATGGTTTTCTTTTCTTTGGGAAGCAAGAGAAAGTCGATGGCTTCTGTAAAGGAATAGCCTTTTTGAAGGAGGTCACCAAGCCTCTTCAGAAATTTACCCTGATCATCGCTTTTCTTCATGAACCCATTTCCTATATTCATGTTCTGAAACAAATCCGAGTGCCACCCCCTTACATATTAAAGCCTGCAATGTGCGATACTGATGTTCCGCCGTCTCACCCCTAGCCTCTTTCAATACTTCCTTCAAAGCACTTCCCGTAATGATTTCATAGACAGAAGCCCTGTTGCGGTTTTTCCCCCTAAGACATTGACCGCCACATTCTGCTTTGCAGATCGGACAGATGAGCTTCAGCAACCTCTGAGCAGATACAGCGAGCAGCGTCTGTTCGATATCATGCCACTCGATCCCCAATTCCATCAAGCGATATATCGCCCCTTTTGCATCCCTTGTATGCAAGGTGGATATAACCAAATGACCTGTCAGGGACGCCCGTATCGCAATCTCTGCCGTCTCCCGGTCCCGGATTTCCCCCACCATGATGATATCGGGATCATGCCGCAAAATGGCTTTTAATCCCGTGGAGTACGTAATCCCAGCTTTTTCATTTACCTGGATCTGCACCATTTCATCATGCTGCTTCTCCACGGGATCCTCAAGGGTGATCACATTCCGGTTCAGGACGACGGAACAATGGTGCACGAGGGAATACAAAGTCGTCGTTTTACCACTTCCGGTCGGTCCTGTAAACAGGATGAGCCCATGGGAATGCATAAGAAGTGCAAGAAGTTTTTTAGCTGATGACGGGTATAGTGACATTTTTTCGATGGGAATCTGGTATTTTTGTGGGAGTATCCGAATAACGAGACTTTCTTTTAAGTGGGTGGTTGGCAGGGTGGAAATTCTAAGAGATAGGGGTGTGTTTTTTACGGTTAGGCTGAAGGAGCCGCTTTGGGGTTTACGCTTTTCTCCGATATCCATGGAGGCCATGAACTTCAGATGGGCAATCAAGCGGTCTGCCTGATCCGGGTCTATGGTCTGGAACGGAACCAGTACCCCGAGCTTTCTGAATTGAATCAAGTAATCTTTCGTTCTGGGAATCAAATGTACATCTGTTGCATCATTGCTGAAAGCTTCTCCGATCATCACTTCCGATAATGATTCGACTGAGTGAAATATGGATTGGCACCACCTTTCTGTTTTCTTAAAGTAAATATACGACATTAATTGGCAAAATCCTTCTTTTTTCGAAAGTTTTATTAAACTTTATGTCTCTCTCCGATTCACACTTCAACCGCCCACCCATATATTAAATAAGAAAGTCAGCCATCCGAAAGTGGTGATCATCCCATGACGAAATATATGGATTATTCTTCTCCAGATGCTCAATTCTCTTATGATGTGAATGAAAGTCCCCTATTCAAAAAAGATAATCAAAACCTGATCAATATATTAGGAGTAAATCAGCTTAATACATTGGACAATACTTCACTCCTTGATATCTATTTAAGTAAACACAACTTTGTAGAACCTCATTACCACCAAAATGCTGCGGAACTGGTCTATTGTATTTCCGGTGCAGCCATCGTCTCCATACTTAATCCATTTACGAAAGAGATACTAAATTACCGGATTTCGCCTGGACAAGTGGCGAATGTACCTCAAGGATGGTGGCATTATGAAGAAGCCAGGAAGGACAATACCCACCTACTCGCTATATTTAATTCTCCCGTTCCAGAAGTTGTCCTTGGCTCCGATATTTTAAAACTTACACCCTCAAGCGTCATGGCTCAAAATTATTGCATGAATGAAAACGCATGGATCAAAACGACAGAGAAAGTAAAGCCAGGCACGTACATCGGTCCGGGCTGCCTAGAACAAGAGAGGCATTCACCAGTACGACAAACACACTTCAATTGTCCTCCATACTATTATCAATATCAGCCAAACCCTTATTACAACAGACAATGCATTCCGAAAACATATTAAAAACTTTTTAATAATGCATGAATAGAACCTCAAAATACATCCATACTATACTTTGTAAAGACGATTCAATGGGCTATAGCCAAGCGGTAAGGCATCGCACTTTGACTGCGACATGCGTTGGTTCGAATCCAGCTAGCCCAGTATTTAAAGCGGAGGGGCTTTGCCCAGAGGCGACAAGCATAAGATGAGGAACCCGGAAAGGCGCTCTTTGCCTTTTTGGGTTCCTTAGCTTATGACCTCGAGCCTCTAAGCCCCGCAGCTGGATAATCGAAAAGCGGAGGCGGCTCGTTCAGCCCCGACAACTTAATAACCATTGAAAAAGGCAGGCACTTGAATTTCAAGTGCCTGCCTTTTTCAATTCAACCATCTAGCTGCTTTTCTTCAATGATCTGTTTTTGTTCGCCAAACTCTGAAGTCCTTCTGGATTATAGCCGACGACCAGTTTTTTTCCGTCTGTCAAAAGGGGCCTGCGAAGAAGTTTGGGTTCATCGATGATTAGTTTGATCACTTCTGATAACGGAAGATCGTTCACGTCTTTTCCCAAGTCTTTGAACGTTTGGCTTCTCGTGGCAAGTATCTCATCAAGACCATCTGTCGTTAAGGATAATAAATCCATTAGCTCTTTATGTGTAGGAGTCTCTCTGAATAGGTGTCTTTCATCAAAATCGACGGAATGTGCGGTTAACCACTTTTTGGCTTTTCGGCAAGAGGTACAGCTTGGATAAGTAAAAAATGTAAGGTTGTTCACTTTATTGACCTCCTTGAAATTGAACTTCTTATTCGTTAAACATATTGTATATTAATTGTATAACTTTTGTACAGTGATATCACTTGGAAATTTGTGATTATTTTTTTACATAAACTGGTTCAGGATAAAAACTAAGAAAAGAATAGAGTTAATGAAAGTTTCATGTTTAGTTAACAAGCATTCGTCACAAACTAACTTCAAACACATATTTACTTTTATGGTAGTATTCATTTATAATATTGAGTGATGGACTTAGGGTGCAAAGGAGGGTTACATATGGATCGTATGTTTAGAGTTCTTGGGTTTTGGACTGGTATTTTTGCCGTTATGTTCTATCTTGGTGATATGACCACGACATCATTAATCTTTTTAGGCCAAACCGGATTCTTCATTATGCTTAGCTATTTAAAACTGTCCGAACGCATGTATATTTATGTTTTCGGTGCCTACTTAACAGTGTTCTTTGCAGGTTTTACTTATTGGACGACCTTTATGATGACTCCTGGTGCAGGAGGACACTAAAAAAAATCCCTTCAGCTTTTAGCTGAAGGGATTTTTTTATTTAAAAGCCGTTTAAAAAGGGATTGGAATCCATTTCCGCTTCTACCGACGTTTCAGGACCGTGACCTGGTAGAACCGTGGTATCTTCAGGCAGGGTCAATAGCTTATCGTGAATACTTGCTAATAGTTCTTTCTGATTTCCACCTGGCAAATCAGATCGTCCGATACTTCCCATGAATAAAGTATCTCCTGCTAATACGATTCCACATTCTTGTACATAATAAGAAATACTACCGGGTGAATGACCAGGTGTTTCGAATAATTGCAGCTGAAAATCACCAATTTTCAAGTTCTTTTCATTTGTCAGTATGTAATCCGCTGGCTTCAGTCTGACGTGTTCCCCCATCATGAATAGCTGTGATCCATTCAATGAAGGATCCAATAACCACTGAGCCTCTTTTTCATGTACATATACAGGGATGCTGAAGTGGTCCCTCATTTGATCGACCGCTCCAATATGATCAAAATGAGCATGAGTGAGAAGGATGGCTAACGGTGACAATGATTGATTTTCCAACCATTGTGTCAGTTTCTCCCCTTCTCCTCCGGGATCAATGACCAGACAATCATTATTAGTGTTCCATAGGATATAACAGTTGGTTTGCAAAGGGCCTAAGGGCATTTGTTTCCATTGCAACGTTTCCACCTCCATTTGTGATACTATTATTGTATCAGAACTTCCATTATCATAAAAATGGGGCGACATAGAAGTGTCAAACTTTTTGACCTCGACAAACAGAAGAAAAACCTATAAAATGTTAATGGGTGCATTTATGTACATAATGTTACAATAGAGTCAGTAAAACGCATTTTAATGAAAGGGGTCATATAAATGGGTCTTGTAATTATTACTTCACTGGTTACATTATTAGCTTTATTCGCAGTAGTAAGCACATTCAAAAACAAGAATGCAATGGGAATCCTTTTCTCACTGGCGACATTAGGTGTCTTTGGATGGTTTACAATTATGACTGTCCTTCACTCTGGATACCCAGGTGGCCATTAATTAAAAATGTTTCACATTGAAAAGCCTTCCACTTTATTATGGAAGGCTTTTTAATTTTTCCCGCTCCCCTTATAGGCACCCTAAAGTACCCTATGGACCTTTTAGATGTGTACGCTATAATAATAGTGAAATGTATCTTCAAGGAAATGGGATATTCCTTTTCCTTGAAGCTGATTCTATATAGTATTCGACCATAGATGGGGAGGCAATGATATGAAAAAATACAATATACCCGTAGAAGCTTCCTTGGAAGTGATTGGTGGCAAGTGGAAGGTCGTCATCCTCTGTCATTTGATTAAAAGCAAGCGGAGAACCAGTGAACTAAAACGTTTGATGCCTGGAATAACTCAGAAAATGTTGACCCAGCAATTGAGGGAACTTGAAGCAGATGGAGTCATTAACCGGATCATTTATAATCAGGTCCCTCCAAAGGTTGAGTATGAACTGACAGAATACGGATGGTCGTTAAAAGAGCCTCTGGATATGTTATGTGCATGGGGTGAACAGCACATCGAAAAAACTTATCCCGACAAAAGTGAGGTCCTTTGGGAAAGTGAAGAAGTTTAATCGGTTCCTATAAAAAGAGTGGGCTTAGACGCGAGGCCACTGAAGAACTATTGCCTCTCAGAGATAGTTAAATAAAAAATGGCCCGTTTGGAGTGAATTTTTCCAAACGGGCCATTTTTTTAGAAGAAAAAGGGGGCTCTCTC
>NZ_JBANLY010000027.1:0-41785 GCF_037046045.1 Rossellomorea sp. LJF3
AGGGAGACCCTTCCAGTCTCTTAACGCAACGCGTAAGCATGAATTCCTTTATTTTGAACAAATAAGAAAAAAAGGGAATGCATTTGGCTAATATGATACTTAAAAAATTTTACCGGTTGTAAGCCCTGATATAATAACCTTTCCCGAGGGAGTCGAGCACCTTCCACTCCAATCAACTTATTTAGTTTCAATTTCCCTATCTAATTGGGGCTAATATTCCCATACTGTTTTATTTCACTATCAAATTTACAATATCTCTATCCTATTCAATTTAACAGCACAAATAATTATTATAACAAGGATGTGAGGTCTCATGGTTAAGGTTGATGGGCATGTGCATACGCCGTTTTGTCCGCATGGCAGTGGGGATTCTTTTGAGATGTATGTGGAGAGGGCGATTGGTCTTGATTATAGTGCTATAACGTTTACGGAGCATGCTCCGCTGCCGGCCGGGTTCAGGGATACGACGCCTGATCAGGATAGTGGGATGGATCCGTTACGTGTTCAGGATTATTTTGATGCCCTGGACATCTTGAAGGAGAAATATAGGGACAAGATTACCATCCGCTCCGGGCTCGAGGTGGATTATATTGAAGGGTTTGAGAAAGAGACGAAAGACTTTCTTTCGATCTATGGACCACGGATGGATGACAGCATTCTGTCTGTTCATTTCCTGCATCACCATGGGAAATGGGATTGTCTGGATTTCAGCCCGGATGTGTTCGAATCCATGATCGGTTATTATGGATCGGTTGATGAGATCTATAAGCGTTATTATAAGACGGTCCTTCAATCGATCCGGGCCGACCTGGGCACATACAAACCCAAACGTATCGGTCACATCACCCTCGTTAAGAAATTCCAGAAGCTGTTTCCTGCTTCGCGGTCGTTTTCCGATGAGATTTCCCTCATCCTTCAGGAAATGGCCGGAAAGGATTTGGAGCTTGATTATAACGGTGCGGGATTCGTGAAACCTCATTGCGGGGAATCCTATCCGCCTCAGGATGTCATCAGACAGGCCCGCGCCCTGGGGATCAAAATCGTCTATGGATCTGATGCCCACACGGCTTGCGGCCTTGATCAGGGAAGAGACTTGATGAAATAAAAGGAAAGAACTCTTCTTCAATCGGAGAAGAGTTCTTTCTTTCAAATGATCAGCTCTTTCTTCATGACCTCTTTCGCTTCAGAAACGAGTAAGAGGTCGATCCATTGATCAATGTTTTTATAATATTGATCAATGAAATAGTATTCCTGAGGGAACATCTGCCACACTTCCCTTAGCTGCTGGCTGTGAAGGAACGGCATCGTCAGCATGGACTTGAGCTGGATGACGAGGAAGCTGACGGGCTGCTTTTTCAAGGCATGGTCCTTCATTCCCTGTTCGAATAATCGTTTCATATAATGCCTTTCCTTCATTAAATACGAAGAAATGATTTCCCGGACCACCTGGGAATCGATGGATACTTCCCTCCAGATGAATCGGGATAGTTGATGATTCTCACTTTGGAATTTCAATATTTTATAGACGGCCCGCTTCAGGCACAGATCGGCACTAACATAATTCAGCGCCTCCACCTCTTCCTGAAGGAAACGCAGGTATGGTTCAAAGAAATGGGTGAAGCACGCTTCCAATACTCCCTGCTTGCCTTTGAAGTAATAGGAGATCGTAGCTGGATTCACGTCCGCCCTCTTTGCAATATCCCTTACGGACGTACCATCGAACCCATGATCATAAAACAGATAGACAGCCGCTTTAAAAATGGACTCTTTCGTCGACTTGGAGGTATCTAGTTTTTTCATATTTCCCCTTCTTTCATGTATATTAGGCGAATGAAAAAAACAGTGGCGAGAATCAATGTATAAAAACATTTCAGAAATAAACAAAATCATTGAAGACGATGAAGAAATATGCTAAAAATGGTTCAATAGATGTTTCTATTATAATTTGTTTACACTAAGAATTCGTGTTTTCGTATGGATTTCCTTTAAGTATTTCTCGACAGGATTTGTCGCTTGGAATTCCTGCGGTAACGCTCAGACATGAAATAGCGCAGAATATGTAGAATTGGGGGAGTTTATGATGTTTCAAGTAGAAAAATATCAAGGTACAAAGGAACAGGGCTTTGGTCTTGTCACGAAACAGTTGAAGGCTTTACTGGAAGGTGAACCGAATCAGATTGCGAATTTAAGCAATGCTTCCGCTTTACTTAACCAATTCATGGACCGCATCAACTGGGTTGGCTTTTATTTAGTTGAAGAAGAAAGCAATCAACTGGTACTCGGACCCTTCCAGGGACTGCCTGCGTGTGTAAGGATCCCTTTAGGAAGAGGCGTTTGCGGTACGGCTGCAAGTGAACAGAAGACCTTGCGGATCGAGGATGTCCATCAATTCCCAGGGCACATCGCATGCGACGCTGCCTCCCAATCAGAAATTGTCATCCCTCTCGTCAAAGATGGAAAACTGATCGGAGTCCTCGACATCGACAGCCCTGAAAAAGCACGATTTGACGAAGAAGATCAGAAGTATTTGGAAATCTTCACTGATGAACTTTTAAAACATTTATAATACGGATTGCTTGAATAAGCCCCTGCCGGGAATAGGTCACTTCCGGCAGGTTTTTTTTGTGTTGGAAGAAATTCGGCGACTTGTAAAAAAGTTCACGTTTTCATTTCCTCTTGATAGGGAAAAGAGTACCGAACATGAGAACTTTACATTGTGATATCCCATACAATATCCAGAATGGAGTAAAGCTAAAGAGGTGTAATATGCGAGCTAAGAAAAAAGACTTACCCTATTTATTATGTTTGCTGGTGATGCCGGCATTAGGTTTTATATACACGCTATTAAACACGGATACCCGTGAAGCAGTCATTTTATCTACCAAACTCGATGAATGGATCCCATTCGTTCCGGTTTTCATTGTGCCGTATATATTGTGGTACGCCTTTATTTTAGGATACCTTTTTTACTTCTGGTATAAAGATGTCCCTACATTCCTGAAAACCCTCGGCATCATTGTCATCGGTGAATTGGTTTGTTTTGTGATCTACTTTTACTTTCAAACGACCGTACCCCGTCCGGAACTTACGGGTGATGGATTGTTTATCGACCTGGTCGGGATGATCTACAGTCATGACCAGCCGTACAATGCTTTCCCAAGCATCCATGTTTTAACGACATTTGCCATCATTCTCGGAAATTTCAACATCAAGGATAAACATCTGTTCCACACGGTCTTTGTGCCGGTAATGGGGTCATTGATCATCCTTTCAACTCTTTTTGTAAAACAGCATTTCATCCTCGACATGACCAGCTCGATCTTTCTATCGGTCTTCCTTTATGGGATCATGTTTGAGCTTTATGGAGTCAGCACAAAGAAATCAAAGCAAGCCTATGTGGAAAAATAACAGACAAAAACAGGAAGGAACCGCTGGACGGCTCCTTCCTGTTTTTCTTATGCTTTATCCAATGCCTGAAGTAAATCATCCCAAATATCTTCCGGTGCTTCGAGTCCTACAGAGAGCCTGAGAAGTGAATCATTGATTCCCATGCTCTTTCTCGACTCTTCCGGCACGACGGCATGGGTCATGGTGGCGGGATGCTGGATCAATGTCTCGGCATCACCAAGGCTGACGGCGATTTTGATCATGTCGAGATCATCCATGAACTTCTGCGCTTCCTCCTTGGATCCTTTCAGAGTGAAGGAAATCATTCCACCCGGTTTCTTCATTTGTTTCTTCATGACCCCGTGCTGAGGGTGATTCTCATGACCGGGATAGATGACCGTTTCCACGGCGGGATGCCCGGCTAACAGATCGGCAATCTTTTCAGCACTGTCACAGTGACGGTCCATCCGTACAGCCAGTGTCTTCAACCCTCTCAGCAATAACCATGCATCGAATGGGGAGATGATTCCTCCGATATCCTTTTGGGTCGTCATGCGGATCTCGGCCATTTTCTCCTTTGTACCGACGACAAGGCCGGCAACGACGTCTCCATGTCCGCCAATATATTTCGTTGCACTGTGGATGACAATGTCACACCCAAGCTCAAGCGGACGCTGCAGATACGGTGAACAGAACGTATTATCCACCACGACAGGGATCCCTTTTTCCTGGGCAACCTTCACAACCAGTTCCAGGTCAATGAGCTGCATGGTCGGATTGATCGGGGTTTCCACATAAATGCAGCTGGTGTTTTCCGTGATTTTCCCGCGGATCTCCTCTTCAGAATCCATGGAGGAAAAATCATGTCCGATCGCAAATTTCTCCTGTAGGAGCTCAAGTAAACCGAACGTACAGCCATATACCCCTTGGGAGCATAGGATGTGATCGCCTGATTTTGTCAGGGAAAACAGCACCGCGCTTACGGCCGCCATTCCTGAACCGAAGGCAAGGGCAGCTTCTCCCCCTTCCAACGATGCCATCCGTTCTTCCAAGATCGCCACCGTCGGATTTCCCAGTCTTGAATATATATATCCTTCTTCTTCACCGGCGAATCGATTTTCGCCTTGTTTCGCATTTGCGAAGGTATAAGTAGAAGTTTGGTATAAAGGGGGTGCTAAACTATCAAAATGCTGAGACGATTGATACCCCTCGTGAATCACTCTTGTTTCAAAACGCTTCTCTTCTTTCATCCAGTATTCCTCCCAGTATTCCCTTTAATTCTAAGTAACTACTATTCTAGAATATGATAATTCAGGTGAAAAAGAAAGCGTTTACACTAAAGTGGTAAAGGAAGGGGTGCCTATTTGTGACGTTTTCCAACAAAAAACAGGAGGAACCACTGTCGGCTCTTCCTGTTGGTTTGATATTGTTTACTGACAATCTTTCACGACCTGGTTTTTTCCGTTGTTTTTGGCCAGGTAGAGTGCTTCGTCGGCTCTTTTGACTAGTTCTTTGACGGATTTGGGACAGTGGTCGTCATGTGCTTTCCAGATGGATAATCCGCATGATAGGGTGACGGAAGGTTCGGTTTTCAATGGGACGTCCTTGATGATGCGTTCCGCGATTTCCAGTCCTTCTTCACGACCTGAGGAAGGCAGGTAGACGGCCAGTTCTTCCCCTCCCCATCTTGCGACGAATCCATGATGGCTCACGATTCCCTTGATGAGATTCGACACTTCTATGATGACTTCATCCCCGATTTGATGACCGTAGTTGTCGTTGATGGATTTGAAGTCATCGATATCGATCAGGAGCAGCGTACCCAGATCATCCTTATTCATGGAGGATTCCATTTCATCATCCAAATAATTCCGTGCGAACAGCTTAGTCATGTGATCGGTGATGACCATATGCTCCAATTTTTCACGGAGGGTGGCATTGGTGATGGCCAGGGTGGAATGATGGATGAACGACTGCAGCAGCTTGTACATATCAAACGAAAACATATATGGTTCCTTATGTAACACCACACAGAATCCGATCAGTGCTTCATTTTGAACCATGGGAGCAGCCATGATCGAGGGAAAGGCGCCCGCCCCTTCAAATCGATCGCTGACATCCCCTAAAAAGATGGAGTCCTTCTCTTCTTCAATACGCTTCTTAACGTACGAAATATAACTCCTGCCGATCTCTTCAGAAAAGACAGGGGAGCTTTCCTCCAGAATGGTATACTCCCCTTTTTGAAGGAGGACGAACCCGATGGCCGATGCCTGAAAAGAGCGCTTGATCTGTTTCTTTAAAAACAGGACCGTTTCAGATAAACGCAAATTCAAGTTTAATTGATGGGACGTTTCATTGATGAGCTGAAGGTCGGTAATGAGCCTCTTCGACTGTTCATAAAGCTTGGCGTTCTCCAGGGCACTCCCCGCTGTATAGGCTAAGAGGCGGATGAACTCGATTTTCTGATCCGTAAAATCACGGGAAACTGATTTCACCTCAAGGACCCCGTAGATCCCCTGCTTCCCTTTTAAGGGGGCGTAGAGGATATCTTCTTCCCCGGACTCAATGCTTCCGTTCACAAATGCCTGCATGGCCGATTCATTGGCACGTTCAAAATCGAAATTCTTAATGGGCAGTTCGCCGAAGTCATACCGGTCATTGGACAATAACAAACGGAATTCATCAATCGGGAATACCTGCTTCAACGTCTCGATGATCTGTACGAGGAGTGTATGAACGTCCCTCGTTGAATGGAAGATCTCTGTCACTTTGAATAATTCCCTATATCTTCTCTCGTCTTCAAGGACGGTCTGGATGCTGCCTGTATGCTGTAAAAACTGATTGCTTGCCATCCAAAAGGAATGGAGCCAGCTTTCATCGGCCCAGCCTTTCGAATCCCCCGTCTTCACTTGGAGGATCGCCAAAGGACTTCCATCAGTCTTCGTAAAGTGAAACTTAATGGAAGAAAGGTCTTCTTTTTCTATTAAGATAGGACTGAGGATATACTCCTCTGTCGCTTCAGCAAGTGTGAGGGGAACACCACCATTATGATGGGGTTGATACAGGAAATAGGTAGAATCGGTATAAAAATATAAAAATGCCTGATCGATTTCCAGGCAATCCTTTACAACCGTCAGCCACTTTTGCAATTGAACAGAATGATCTGCCCCTGCTGACATTTCTTCATAGATTAAATCGAATAGCTTTGACTTATATTCATGCAAAGCATGTTGAATAACGTACATTTTTCTCACCCACACCTGAAAGGTTTGTGAAACGAATTACCTCACCGGCTCCTGGCCAGCACCATATCCTTTTGAAAGACAACCAGCCATACTGAATCGTCTCCGGATAAGGAATGGATTTCTTTCGGTTCCCCGCTTTTATCTGTAAGATCCAGCTGGACATCACGAGATCCCCGGGAAATGCTGATCAATCCGGTGTCTTTTTGAATTTGAAAGGCCTCTCCGCTTGACGTGACGGTAGAAGGATCACTTTCCCGCTCCTGCAATACCTCTAACCCTTCGGAAAACAGTATCCATTTCTTCTCTTCCATTTGGACCCAGATCCCATTATGTTCCTTTGTAACACGAAGCGTTTTCACTGGTTTGTGTAACGACACACTATGTAATACCTTAAAGTAATATTGGTTTTTTTGATCAATTTCATATATGACAAGGACCGGCTGCTCTTCTAGCATCTTTGCCACTGCGATGACCGGGTTGCGACTTTCGTCTCCCCTGGACAATACTTCGGCATGGATGGATGGTTTGATCTCCTCGACTTTATCCGATGAGGAGGAATAAAGGAAACCTCCCAATACGACCAGCAGACAGATACCGATCAATAGAAACCGAAGAAACTTCTCTCTCTTTGATTCCTGCAAATAGGCTCACCTTTTTAACATAATTTTCAACTTTTATTATATCACAACAAATGACTTATGAACTATTTTGTTTGTGCAATCCAAATCGCTCTTTTCATGAATCTATAAAATACTTCCTTGACTTCTAATCTCTCGCATCATATAATATTCTTTGTGTAAAATAATGCAGCTTCAGTGAAGTCCTTTATGCTCGTATTTTGTTCCTCTGTGTTGAGGTGTATCTTGTAACCCTCTGCTGCTAGGGCGAAGGTACATGAAAACAAAATGCACATAATTGTTTATTCACAGGTGTTTTTATTTTACAACAAAATAAAAACAATAAAGGAGGAGTCATTCATGGCTCGATATACTGGCCCAAGCTGGAAATTATCTCGTCGTCTTGGAATCTCTCTAAGCGGAACGGGTAAAGAATTAGAAAAGCGTCCTTACGCTCCTGGACAACATGGTCCTAACCAACGTAAAAAAATCTCTGAGTACGGTTTACAACTTCAAGAGAAGCAAAAACTTCGTCACATGTACGGAGTAACTGAGCGTCAATTCCGTAACCTATTTGACCAAGCTGGCAAATTACAAGGTAAACACGGTGAAAACTTCATGGCGCTACTTGAGTGCCGCCTGGATAACGTTGTTTATCGTTTAGGTCTTGCTCGTACTCGCCGTCAAGCACGTCAACTTGTTAACCACGGTCACGTTACAGTGAACGGATCTCGCGTAGACATCCCTTCATTCCGCGTTCTTCCTGGTCAAACAATCTCAGTTCGTGAAAAATCACGTAACCTTGACATCATCAAAGAAGCGATGGAAGTGAACAGCTTTGTTCCTGAATTCCTAACTTTCGATGCTGACAAATTAGAAGGTACATTCACACGCGTTCCTGAACGTTCTGAATTACCGGCTGAAATTAACGAAGCTCTTATCGTTGAGTTCTACTCTCGTTAATCTTTGTACGAAAACACTGTCCACTATGTGGGCAGTGTTTTTTTGTATGTTAAAAACTTGAGAGATATTCGTTTTCAACTAAAAAAGCACGGCACCCGCTCCAAAATAAGAGAAACGGATACCGCGCTGATAGATTCTATATTCTATTATACGTACTGAACTCTGAAATATTTCTTTTTTCCTCGGCGGATGATCGTAAATTGTCCTTCGATCTTGTCCCCTTCGCCCATCACATGCTGAAGATCCGTGATACGCTCACCGTTGATGTAGATCGCACCGTTTCCGACGTCTTCACGTGCCTGACGCTTGGAAGGTGAGATTTTCGCATTGACGAGGAGATCGATCAATCCGATTTCTTCTCCTTTTGCCTGTTCGAAAGAAGGAACATCTTTGAATCCTTCCAGTACTTCAGAAGCTGATAATGACTTGATGTCACCACTGAATAACGCTTGAGTGATACGGATCGCCTGATCAAGGGCTTCTTCTCCGTGGATCAGCTTCGTCATTTCTTCCGCAAGCGTCTTTTGTGCTTTGCGAAGATGAGGTTCTGTTTCAACGGAAGCAGCAAGAGCCTCGATTTCTTCATGAGAAAGGAAGGTGAAGTATTTCAAGTATTTCACGACATCCGCATCGGCTGCGTTGATCCAGAACTGGTAGAACTCGTAAGGAGACGTCTTCTTCGGATCGAGCCATACCGCCCCGCTTTCCGTTTTACCGAATTTCGTTCCGTCCGCTTTCGTGACAAGTGGAATCGTGAAACCGAATGCCTTCGTTTCCTCTTCATGCGTACGTCTGATCAATTCAAGGCCGGTCGTGATATTCCCCCACTGATCGCTTCCACCGATCTGCAGCTTACAATTGTAGTTGTCGTATAGATGATTGAAATCCATCGCCTGCAGTATCGTATACGTAAATTCAGTGAATGAAATACCCGATTCCAGACGGGACGAGATCGTATCTTTCGCCAGCATGTAATTCACACCAACATGCTTTCCGAAATCACGAAGGAATGTGACAACGTCCATCGCTCCGATCCAGTCATAGTTATTCACCATCACGGCCCCGTTTTCCCCGTCGAAGTCAAAAATGCTTTGAAGCTGTCCTTTAATGCTCTCTACATTTCCCTGGATCGCTTCAACCGTCTGCAGTTTACGCTCTTCGTTTTTACCGCTCGGGTCACCGATCAAACCTGTTGCCCCTCCAACCAGTACAAGTGGACGATGCCCTTGATTCTGGAATCTGCGAAGCGTCAGGAATGGAAGCAGATGCCCGATATGCATACTGTCCGCTGTCGGATCGATCCCGCAATATATGGAAATGCTTTCTTTATTCAATAAGTCCTTCAAGCCTTCAGCATCTGTTTGCTGATACGTGATCCCACGCCATTCCAAGTCTTTTAATAAATCCATCTCTCTTCCTCCTTTTAATTCAACGTGCAAACAACAAAAAAGTCCCTGCATATATGCAGGGACGCTGTCGCGCGGTACCACCCAAATTAAGGAATAACATCCTTCACTCATAGAGATAACGGCTCTCACCGTTTGCCGCTACTGAGGTTCACGGCAAAAGCTCCAGGATGTAATTCATCGGCCATTTGTGTCAGTTCACAGCACCCACTGACTCTCTTTTTTAACAGGGAAGGCAGACTACTTATTCCTCTCATTGCATGTCTATTTTTTACAGAAATCCATTCAAATGATGGTTTATCATTACGATCACTATATTAGGTTTTTACCACATTCCAAAATAATAGTCAACTAAAGGCATGATAATAGTCCATTTTATTTGACTTTTTACGACAGCCTTCCTGTAATTATGCTATAATGGGAATGTTCTGGGGGGAATGATATATGAAGGAAAAATGGAACATTTTACGTGAAAAATTAGACCCTGCAATCAGGTTCTTTTCAAATACTAGACTACAAAAACGAGCAAGAATTACATACGGTGTATTCTGGAACCTGTCTTTGATCCTGATCGTCCTCTTTGTATTGGGATTCGCATTTGCAGGAGGAGTCGGAGCGGGTTATTTCGCCTCACTCGTCAAGGAAGAACCGATCCGTCCTTATGACCAAATGAAAAAGGACATCTACAACTACGAAGAAACCTCTCGACTTTACTTCGCCGATGATGTCTATCTCGGGAAACTCCGGACCGACCTGGAACGGGAAGAAGTGGAGCTTAAAGATATTTCGAAAGATCTGCAGCATGCCGTCATTGCCACGGAAGATGAGTACTTCAACGAACATAACGGTGTCGTGCCGAAAGCCATCATGCGCGCCGTCCTGCAGGAGTTCACGAATTCCGCTACCCAATCGGGCGGGAGTACACTCACTCAACAGCTGATCAAAAATCAGATCCTCACGAATGAAGTGTCATTTGAAAGAAAAGCGAAAGAAATCCTTCTCGCTCTTCGCCTGGAAAGATTCTTTGATAAAGATGAGATATTGGAAGCGTATCTGAATGTAGCGACTCTTGGACGGAATTCTTCCGGTCAAAACATCGCGGGTGTCCAATCGGCGGCCAAAGGGATTTTCGGAGTGGATGCAAAGGATTTGTCCCTGCCACAGTCAGCCTTCATCGCAGGACTTCCACAGGCTCCCTTCTCTTACACGCCATTCAAGAATAATGGGGAAATCAAAGAGAATCTTGATGCGGGGATGAGCCGGAAAAACACGGTCCTCTACCGGATGCACCGGGAAGGATACATCACGAAAAAGCAATATGACGATGCCGTTGCCTATGACATCTCAAAGGATTTCGTGAAACCAAAGCCATCACCTCGGGAGCAATACCCATGGCTCACTGCCGAACTTGAGAGCAGGGCAGTGGAAATCATGAAAAATGTGCTTGCCAAGAAAGACGGATATTCTGAACAGGATCTCGAAAATAATGATGAACTTGAAGACAAGTACCAGACGCTTGCTGACCGCAATGTACGTCAAAGCGGGTATGAAATTCATTCGACCATCAACAAGAAGATCTATGATCAAATGCAAAAAACAAAGGATGCGTATGAGATGTACGGTCCTACCAAAACCAGAACGGTAAAAGACCCTGACACAGGGAAAGAAGTAGAAATCGAAGAGCCGGTTCAGGTCGGCGCCGTTATGATCGAGAACAAAACGGGCCGCATCATCAGCTTCATCGGCGGCCGGGATTTCAAATTGGAACAAATCAACCATGCCACTCAATCACACAGATCAAACGGATCTACCATGAAGCCTTTGCTCGCTTACGCACCTGCCCTGGAATACGGGTACATCTCACCGGGATCACCGATTCCTGATGTAGGCGTCAACATCAATGGCTGGGAACCGGAAAACTATTCGTTCAGGGAGCGCGGGCTTTTCCCTGCAAGGTTCGCCCTGGCAGAATCATTGAATCTTCCAGCGGTCAGAACGTATGCGAATATTTACAACCGGAATCCATTTAAAGAGTTTCTGTTGAAAATGGGCTTCGACTCCCTTTCAAGCAGATATGACAACAACCTGTCCCTTACTCTGGGGGCAACGACTACGGGTGTCACGGTCGAAGAAAACGTAAATGCCTACACCACCTTTGCCAATGGAGGAAAATTCATCGATGCCTTCATGATTGACAAGATCGTCGACAAGGATGGTACGGTCGTCTTTGAACATAAGACAGACCCTGTGGATGTCTTCAGTCCGCAAACAGCCTATTTAACGATTGATATGATGAGAGATACCCTGGATCATAACCTCGGTACCGGGCGCTATGCGAAGACCTTCCTGAACTTTGCTTCAGACTGGGCCGGGAAATCCGGAACGAGTCAGGATTACAAAGATCACTGGTTTGTGGCAACGAATCCGAGCATCACCTTCGGAACCTGGTTCGGTTATGATACCCCATCTTCATTGAATACAGCTGCATCCCAGGCAAGATACGGACATTACGGCTTGCGTAACATCCGCTTATGGTCGTATCTACTGAATGATGTCAGGGACCTTGCTCCCGATCTGATCGACCCTGATGCATCGTTCCAACAGCCGGAAGGGATCGTCAGAAGATCCTTCTGCTCCATCTCGGGACTGCTTCCATCCGAAGCATGCAGCCAGGCGGGACTTGTTAAAAGTGATTTATTCAATGCAAAATACGTTCCTACCAAAACGGATGACAGCTTGCTTATGAGCCGTTACGTCATGGTGAACGGAAAGAAATACCTGGCATTGCCGAATACTCCGGCAGAGTTTTCACAGCCTGGTGTCATCCTGAACCCTGACTTTGTGAAAAACATCTTCGGTGCAGTGCCTGGAGATCCGGACAAACTGATTCCGGATGGGGACGAACGATTTAAAAATGTCCTCATCGCGGAGAACAAGATTTCCGATGACGGGTCAGCTCCCGGAACGGTCAAAGCAAGTGGAAACGGGAACAAAATCACTTGGACACCATCCGCAAGCGGCGACGTCGTCGGATACAGAGTATACCGGACATCCGGCGGAAAAGTCGGAAGCGTCAAGTCCGGATCAAGTTTAGCAGTATCCGTTGGAAACGGTGATTTCTACGTGGTTGCCGTCGATGTAGCCGGCAAAGAATCTGCCCGTTCCAACACGGTCCAGATCGGACAACCGGCACCAAAACCGGATCCCAAACCTGAAAAACCGGGTACAGATCCGAAACCACCTGGTGATAAACCAGCCGATCCACCGCCAAAACCCGATAAACCGGACAAGCCTGAGCCACCGCCTCCTGCAGATGACGGCGGCGGCAATGGAGACGGCGGTGGTGACGGAGGCGGAACCGAACCACCTACAGAACCGGATCCACCACCAGCAGAGAACTGATGATTGATTGAAAAGAGGGAAACGTCGTTGTGACGTCTCCCTCTTTTTTGTTTCGTGATGAAGGGCAGATGTCTTGATTCGTGCCATTTTGGGGAAATATCTGCCGGATTATTGGGTTATCTGCCATATTTCAAGTTTATCTGCCATTCTGCATAAAACGACAAATTCCGCCACATCTGTTGACTACGCCACACCTAAATACTTCACCACACCTAAATACTCCCCCCACAAAAAAATCCCCACTCATTAAGAGCGGGGGTCCATCCAACACATCTATCAGTCTTCCATTGTACTTAAATCACCTGTCGGCAAGTCTAATTCCCATGCCTTCAATACGCGGCGCATGATTTTTCCGCTTCGCGTCTTCGGTAGCTTGTCGCGGAATTCGATTTCCCTCGGTGCCGCGTGGGCAGCGAGTCCTTTTTTCACGAACTGGCGGATCTCTTCCTTCAACTCGTCTGTCACTTCGTATCCGTCACGAAGGGCGATGAATGCTTTGATGACTTCACCGCGGACAGGATCGGGCTTCCCGATCACCCCTGCTTCTGCGACAGCCGGATGTTCAACGAGCTTGCTTTCCACCTCGAAAGGACCTACCCTTTCTCCTGAAGTCATGATGACATCATCGATCCGGCCCTGGAACCAGAAATATCCGTCTTCATCCATATAAGCAGAATCCCCTGATACATACCAATCGCCAGGCATGAAATAAGATTCATACTTCTGCGGGTTGTTCCAGATCTGATTCATCATGGATGGCCAGCCTTTTTTGATGGCCAGGTTCCCCATCCGGTAAGGTGGTACTTCATTTCCTTGATCATCGACGATCGCGGCTTGGATACCAGGGAATGGTTTTCCCATGGAGCCCGGTTTGATTTCAAGGCTTGGGTAGTTACAGATCAGCTGAGCACCTGTTTCCGTCATCCACCACGTATCATGGATGCGCAGGTTGAATACTTTCATTCCCCAACGGACAACCTCGGGATTTAACGGTTCCCCGACGCTCAGGATATGACGAAGGGAGCTCAGGTCGAATTGCTTCACGACTTCATCCCCTGCACCCATCAGCATCCGGAAGGCAGTCGGTGCACTGTACCAGACCGTCACACCGTAATCTTCAATCGTTTTATACCAGTTCTCCGGCTTGAATCGTCCCCCGACAATGACATTGGAGGCGCCCGTCAGCCACGGACCGAAGATTCCATATGAAGTTCCTGTGACCCAGCCCGGATCCGCTGTGCACCAATACACATCTTCCTCTTGAAGGTCCAACACCCATTTGGATGTTTGATAATGCTGGATCATTGCGTTATGGACGTGAAGGACCCCTTTAGGTTTCCCGGTGGAACCTGACGTATAGTGAAGGATCAGCCCATCGTTCCGGTCCACCCATTCCACTTCAAGCTTATCGCTCGCTTCAGCGAATTTCGCCATGAAGTCCACATGCACATCATCTTCCTCCACACCGTCCCCAACCAGGAAGACATGCTTCAGATTCGGCAGTTCACTTACAGGAACCCTTTTCAAGAGCTCGGGAGTGGTGATGAGAACCTTTGCTTCACTATCCTCCAGGCGATCCCGGACAGCTCCCTCCATGAATGCTTCAAACAGCGGTCCCACGATGGCTCCGAGTTTGATCGCACCGAGGACGGAGAAATACAATTCCGGTGATCTTGGCATGAAGATGAAGACACGGTCTCCTTTTTCAACATCCCCAAACCGCTTCAATACATTTCCTGCTTTGTTCGACATCTTCTTCATATCAGAGTACGTATATTTTTCATCACGTTCTGCATCTCGGTAATAAAGAGCAACCTTATTCTTCCTGAATGACACTGCATGCCGGTCAATCGCTTCGTGCGCAAGATTGACGCGACCTGTTTCCGCCCATGAAAATTCCTTTTCGACCTCTTTCCAATCGAATGAATCATACGTATTTTCATAGTTTTCAAGATTATAGTTTCCCTTCGTCACTGGTAGCGCTTCCACTTTCATATACCGTATCCCCCTTATGTAAGAAATTACAATCTTATTATAGTATAAAACGAATATTTTCTCAATTTTTTAAAAAATCTGCCATGGAGTATCTCTATTGGATTCTGATACAATACCCTCCCAAAACCTTGTCATTAATAGGTATTTCAGAATAACAATCCTATTCTAAACGTCTGAATTTTTTGTGAAAGCGCTCTCTCATTTTTAATTTCATGTATAATGGAAGGGAGGAATATCTTTAGGTGGTGTCCAGATGAAATTGAAAAAAACCTATAATGCAACAGAGTTAAAGACAACCAAAGGAAATATCATTATTGAAGGTCCGATTTCGGCAGAGGAGTTATCACGCCTTGATTTCCATGAGGACCTGGTCGCTTTCAGACCCCCGGCCCAGCAGCATAAAGCCCTTATCGGGATCGCCGGTTTACCGGAAGGGCGCATCTTGATTGCAAGGGATAATCATACCATTGTCGGGTACGTTACATACTTATACCCTGATCCCCTTGAACGGTGGTCACAGGGGAAGATGAAGAATCTGATCGAGCTTGGGGCCATCGAGGTCATCCCGAAATTCCGCGGGGCGGCCGTCGGGAAGAATTTATTGAAAGTATCCATGATGGATGATCATATGGAAGACTACATCGTCATTACGACAGAATACTATTGGCATTGGGACCTTAAAGGGACGGGCCTTAATGTATGGGAATACCGGAAAGTGATGGAGAAAATGATGAACGCCGGCGGATTGGAATATTACGCAACGGATGATCCTGAAATCAGTTCCCATCCGGCCAACTGCTTAATGGCGAGAATCGGTAAACGGGTGGATTCAGATTCCATTCAGCAATTTGACCAGCTTCGATTCATGAATCGTTTTATGTATTAGCGTTGTTTCTAAAAGGGGTGGAGAGCGTGATTGTAGAAGAGATAATGAAAACGAAAATCGAAACATTGAAAGCCGACGATACGATTGAATCGGCCATAAACTTAATGAGGGAAAAGAAAATCAAACATATCCCGATCACGAATGACGAAATGGAAGTCGTCGGCATCGTAAGCGACCGGGACGTGAAGGATGGTACACCTTCCATCTTCCATGATGGATCCGTTACGTCCGAGCTGCAGAAGCCTCTTAAATACATCATGAAGACCGACGTGATCACGGGGCATCCACTGGATTTCGTGGAGGAAGTCGCTGCCCTCTTTTATGAGCATCATATCAGCTGCCTTCCAATCCTAAAGGAAAAGAAAATCGTGGGGATCATTACAGAAACCGATCTGCTGTATACCCTCATTCAATTGACCGGTGCACATCAGCCCGGATCTCAGATCGAAGTGAAGGTCCCTCATAAAGCAGGTATCCTCTATGAAGTGGCCGGCATCATCAGACGGCATAATTCCAATATCCATAGTGTCCTTGTCTATCCGGATAAAAAGGACGAATCCTTTAAAATCCTTGTATTCCGGGTACGGACGATGAACCCGATGAACGTGATCAGCGATCTTAAGAAAGAAGGATATGACGTGTTATGGCCAAACATGCCGGGAATCTCATCATGACAAAGGATGCTGTCTTCATTTATTCAGATGAACTGCTGGGGTACCGGTTCTCTGATGAGCATCCCTTCAATCAGACCCGGATCACCCTGACGATGGACCTCTTAAAGGAAGTAAAGGCTCTTCAACCGGATGACATAGTCCCTCCGCGGATGGCTACTGATGAAGAGTTGTTCCTTAATCATGATCCCAACTATGTAAACGCTGTCAGACAAGCGAGTAATGGCCAGCTTTCTCAAGATCAGGCAGAAGGGTTCGGAATCGGTACAGAAGATACTCCAATGTTTCAAGGTATGCATGAAGCAAGTGCGTATTTAGTGGGCGGCACGCTGACGGCCGTTGACTATGTCATGACCGGTAAAGCGAAGCATGCCCTTCACTTGGGGGGCGGATTGCATCACGGGTTCAAGGGTAAGGCTTCTGGATTCTGCATTTATAATGACAGTTCCGTGGCGATCCGTTATTTACAGGAAAAATACGGGGCAAGGGTCTTGTACGTCGATACCGACGCCCATCATGGGGATGGGGTCCAGTGGTCATTTTACGATGATCCGGATGTTTGCACCCTGTCGATTCACGAGACAGGCCGGTATCTCTTCCCGGGAACGGGCAATATCAATGAGCGCGGTCACGGAAAAGGATATGGATATTCATTCAATATCCCCCTCGATGCCTTCACGGAAGATGAATCATGGCTCGAGGCCTATGAGACGTCCTTCCGGGAAGTCATTGAATTCTTCAAACCGGACGTGATTCTCACCCAAAACGGGGCGGATGCCCATTACTATGATCCCCTCACCCATCTTTCGGCAACCATGAACATCTATCGGGAAATCCCCCGCATCGCCCATGATCTTGCCCACGAGTATTGCGATGGGAAATGGATTGCCGTCGGCGGCGGCGGCTATGATATTTGGAGGGTCGTACCCCGTGCCTGGAGCATGATCTGGATGGAGATGACGGGGCAGATGGATCTTGCCTCCTCTTTTCCATCCAAATGGGTCGAACGCTGGAAAGGCAAAGCAGGCGTCACGTTACCGACAGAATGGACAGATGCACCCGATATTTATAAGCCGATACCGAGAAAAGGGGAAATCACGGAGAAGAACAAACAAACCGTTGAAAAAGCCCTTTATTCCATACGGCAGCAACTGAAACAGAAACCATCGATATAATGCAAGACTAACAAATATACAGTTGAGATGATAGAATGATAGAATGATAGAACAAGTGCCGAGCCCCAAATCATTTGCCAGGGTTTGGCGCTTTTCTTATTAAATGTTTCTATCAATTTGTTTACATAGCTTTCTTGTAAAGGAAAATGTGTTAAACTCCTCCATAATCTTCTAAGAAAAAGGATGTGTGAGGCAATGAATAAATATTTGCCGCTAATGTTAACCGTAACACTTGCACTGGGAGCCTGTTCCTCCCCCACTGCAACAAAAGAAAATGAAAAGAAAGAAGCCACTTCGGAACAGGATAAATCCAAGGCAGAAAAGAAACCGAAAGATGACAAGGTGGCAGAAAAGAAGGAAGAGAGTCAGCCACCTTTCAAACCGCTGGAACCGGCTAAGGATGCAGTGTCCCTGAAAGAAAGCCTCGCTGAAGAAACACCGGCCGAAGAAACAGAGACCGATCAGGAGGGGAAAAAGGAAAAACCTCAGCGTACGGTGCCTTTAGGTGAGACCCTTGCAAACGGGGTGGAAGACCCATCGGACGGACCGTTGAAGAACCATCGTCTCGTGACCTACTATGGAACGCCTGCATCCAAACACATGGGGATCCTCGGAAAATACGAACCAGAAGAATACATAAAGAAACTGAAAGAACAAACCCAGGTCTATTCCAATCTCGACCCGGATCGTCCCGCGGTCCCGACGATTGAATTGATTACCACCATGGCCCAGAGTGCTCCCGGTCCAGACGGGGATTATGTGCAGATGACGTCTGAGGAAAATATCGAAACGTATGTAAAGCTCGCCGAGAAGCATGATGCTCTCGTATTGCTTGATATTCAACTCGGAACGGATACGGTGATGAATCAGGTGAAGATGGTTGAAAAGTGGCTTAAGCGCCCGAACGTCCACCTCGCCATCGATACGGAATTCCATGTAGCCGAAGGGGAAAAGCCCGGAGAGGATCTCGGTGAAGTCGATGGCCGCGAAATCCAGGAGGCCATCGAGTATATATCAGCGATGGCGGAAAAGAATAATCTGCCGGATAAACTGGTCCTTATCCACCAATTCACAGGTCCCGTACTGACGAATAAAGATGCGATCAAACCGACTGAAAACGTCGAAGTCGCCATCAACTTCGATGGCTGGGGAGCAGCGGCGGATAAGAAGGCCTTGTATGGCAGATACGTCCGGAATGAACCAATCCAGTATGGCGCCTTCAAAGTCTTCTATGAGAAGGATTTCCCTGTCCTGACACCCGAAGAGGTGCTGAAGATGGATCCGAGCCCGGCAGTCGTCAACTATCAGTAATCACGTCGCTCCGAACAAAAAGCAAGGATTTCTCTTTGATGAGCAATCCTTGCTTTTTCATTTATCCTCCAATATAGGACATCTCAATTTTCCGGGATGCCTGGCTTTCTTCCGTTCTTATTTCAGAATAACGATCATCACGTTTTTCCCATACGCTTCTAATCGCTTCCTTCAGTTCATCATCAGAGGCATTGCCCCGTATCATGGCCTTCAAGTCGAATCCACTTTGGGCAAATAGACAAGTGAACAGCTTTCCATCTGTAGATACCCGTGCCCGATTGCAGCTGGTACAAAAACTTTCCGTCACGGAGGAAATGAATCCTACCTCCGTATTGGTCCCGCTGAACCGATACCTTTTAGCCACCTCTCCAACGTAACCGGGCTCGACGGGTTCCAACGGATAATGACTGTTTATGATATCATGGATTTCCTTCTTGCTGATGACATCTTTATAATTCCAGCCATTTGTAGTTCCGACATCCATAAACTCGATGAACCTGAGAGTGATCCCCTCTTGTTTGAAATAGTGGACCATCGGCATGATCTCATTGTCGCTAAGACCTTTTTTCACTACCATATTCACTTTCACTTCAAGGCCTTCCCCTTGTGCGGCGCGAATTCCATCTAATACAGGCTTCACTCCCCTGCCCACATCATTGATCTTCATAAATACCTCATCATTCAAGGAATCCAGACTTACGTTCACTCTTGTAAGGCCTGCTTGTTTCAATGCCTTTGCATACTTCGGCAGGAATACTCCGTTTGTCGTTAAGGCAATATCCTTAATCCCAGACACTTTATATAAGCTTTCAATCAGGACCGGCAGATTTCTTCTAAGCAGGGGTTCTCCCCCCGTGAGCCTGATTTTTTCCACACCGAACTCAGAAAAAATGGCGGCTAAACGAGTGATTTCCTCAAATGAAAGAATCTCTTCTCTTTCTAAAAAGGGATAATCTGCACCAAAAATTTCTTTCGGCATGCAATACCTGCACCGGAAATTACATCGATCCGTTACAGAAATCCTCAAATCACGAAGGGTTCGGGTTCTCTTGTCTATGATATGCTCCATGCAGGGCTCACTCCAGTTACATATTTCATACATTCATTTAATATGAGTATCGTAATCTTGCTTCGTATTGATATTATGAAAGGCTTCCCTTTCTCCTATTTCCTTTTCTGTCAGATATAGGACAGAGAGGCCTCTAAGTATATTACCCATTTTGTAATCTTCACTAACGAGGTGGTCATAGATTCTTTCCCTGACGGTATTCCGGTAGAGGGCCAATAAAGGTTGGAGCTTACCGCCGATGACCGGAACAATCGCATCATACCTTTCATCCACTTTATTTACCAGCCGGTCCATTAAGCTGCTCGTCACCAGCGGTACATCGACAGGAAGTACGGCATACCATTCCGCTTGACATTCCCTCATGGCCGTATAGATTCCAGCGAGAGGTCCACAGCCTTTGAATTCTTCTATATCCTCCACTACCTGTACATTCGGCCCGGCATCGAATCGGGGGAATAACACTCTGCTCGTTACAATGATCACCTCATCGACCAATGAAGAAACGGCCTGAAGAGAGTGCTGAAAGAACGGCTTTCCTTTATAGAGAGAGAAAGCTTTGTCGCTTCCGAACCGCCTGGATTGTCCACCTGCCACAATGATTCCGGCTATTTTGATATCACGCATCCTCAAGCACCCCTTTCCTTTTTCTTTTCAGAGATGCCTGAACCCATGAAAGATACCATTCTTTAAATTCCTTCATTTCGTCACGTGAAAAATAAGCGACCTTCTCTTTCTGCTCTTCAATCGGGAAAGGGGCAATCACCGCCATCACATTCTCGATTTCCTGAAGAAGTCGATGATCACTCTGATTCCGCAGAAGGACGATCTTTGGATATCGTTCCCTTTTGTAACCTTCTACTATGATCAGTTCCGTTTTCATATGAGAATAGATCGAGAGAATGTCATCAAGCTGCCATTCCGGTTTTGAAATGGACAGCTGAAGCATGCCATCTCCTTCTACACCTGATATCTTCGCTCCTGCCTTCTGATGAAAATAACTATCTGTATTTTTAACCCCATCTGGAGTTCCACCGTGACCATGATGCTTACATGAAGAGACCGAAATCCCTGATCGAGTCGCCCATTCGATCATCTTACAAACCAGGGAAGTCTTCCCGCTATTCTTAAACCCTACAACTTGTAGGACCGGAATATCATTGAACACATCCCATCACCTCTCTTCCATTTACTAAATCCCAATGGCACCTGTTCCAAGAGTGGGCAATTTACTTTCCTCCAAATTACGATTACACTAAAAACAGAGGTGAACATTATGTCTAATTTTACTCATTTTAACGAAGAGGGCAGAGCGAAGATGGTTGATATATCCGGTAAAGAGGAAACCGTCCGGAATGCCATTGCTCACTCTTCGATTCAAGTCAATCAGGAAATTCATCAAAAAATTGTCGATCATGATTTTAAAAAAGGCGATGTCCTTGGTGTGGCCCAGGTTGCCGGTATCATGGCGGCAAAACAAACATCTGCCATTATCCCGATGTGCCATCCCATTCCCATTAGCAGTGTCAATATCTCTTTTAATTGGAAAGAGATGAATGATGCCGCTTATGAGTTACATATTACGGCAGAAGTCAAAACGAAAGGAAGCACCGGGGTGGAGATGGAAGCCTTGACTGCCGCTACGGCAACAGCCCTTTGTGTGTATGATATGTGTAAGTCTGTAGATAAAGGGATGATCATCGGACAAACCTACTTATTGCATAAATCGGGCGGGAAAAATGGTGATTTCCACCGGGATCATCTGTGACACGCCATCCCAATGAATCTTCCGGCCTTTGATTTTCAAGGCCGGTCGTTGATTCGGTTCACCAAAAGCAGGAAGAGGAAGGAAAGGGCAATGCTTATCCCGACATACTTCCACGCAAGCCCGTCTTCCCCGGATTCAATGGCTACGTAAATGGCCGTTGAGATGGTCTGGGTTTTTCCAGGGATGTTCCCTGCAAACAGTAAAGTGGCGCCGAATTCCCCCAATGCCCTTGTGAAACTGAGTACCGACCCGGTCAGCAGGGATCTGCTGGCAAGCGGGATCGAAACGTACAGGAGTGTCTTCCTCTCTGAAGCCCCATCCACCCTTGATGCATCCTCGATATCTTCATCTATGCTCAGAAATCCTGCTTTCGCTGATTGATACATCAATGGGAACGCCACCACGACTGCGGCCACGATGGCGGCATATGGTGTAAACAAAATCGTTTCTCCCATTACTTTTTCTATAGCTCTCCCTATTGGACTATTGATCCCAAACACTATGAGAAGGATAAACCCAACGACCGACGGGGGTAATACAAGCGGCAGCATGAACAGGGTTTCCAAAACGGTCTTGCCCCGAAAATGGATCCGGGAGAACGTATGTGAAAGTGCTACAGAAACAATGAACGTAAAAATGGTTGCTGACGCTGCGACCAAAAGGGAAAGCTTGATAGGGAACCAAAATGATTCCATCTGAATGTCCACCTACTTTTATTCACAAATTACCCTTTCGAAAATCCAAATCTTTCAAACGTCGTTTTTCTTTTATCACTGATGATAAATTTATAGAAAGCGGTTGCTTCTTTAGGATGCTTGCTGCTTTGCAATACTCCGGCGTAGTAACCGATCTTTGAATGATAGGAAGGGTCGATCTCCTGAATGGATTTCACCTTTTCGCTTGCGGTCAAATCACTGGCATAGACAATCCCGAATGAAACAGACTGATTCTCTACCAGTGTAAGCACCCCTCTAACATCTTTGGCCAATACCAGCTGATCCTTGACCATATTCCACTTATCCATTCCCATCAGTGCCTGTTTCGCATAGTATCCCGCCGGTACGAATGCCGGGTTCCCTATGGCAAGCTTATCCTTTGAGCGGGAAAGGTCATCAAGACTCCGATCCCTGCTGGAAAGGGATGCGATGATCACTAACCGGTTTGTTAAGAACGACCCTCCAAGGCTTGAGTCAATCAATCCCCGGTCTACCAATCTCTCGTAATCCTTTTTTGATGCAGAAAGGAACACATCACTCGGTGCCCCCTGTTCCACCTGTTTTCTTAATGACCCGGTCCCTCCAAAGTTAAAGACGACCTGAATGGTGGGATGCTGTTTTTCAAAATCCTTTTTCACTTCCATCATACTATCCTTCAGACTGGCCGCTGCCGAAATGGTCAGGGTGACCTTGTCCCGGTCTTCAGGAGAACAGCCGGTTACGAAGAGTATCATGGTGATGATGATCCATATCCCTTTTCTCATCATGTTTTCCTTTTACCTCGAATCCTTTGTCAATTCATTTGCTATATGACCTATTTCGGGAATGATCAATTGTTCCATCGCAAGCTTCACTGCCCCCGACGATCCGGGCATGGAAAAGATGACCGTGTCACCCGACACCCCTGCAATCGCCCTTGATAGGATGGCGGCAGACCCTATATCGTCCCGGTAGCTCAAGAAACGGAACAGTTCACCAAAGCCCACCAATTCTTTATCCAATAAAGATTTTACCGCTTCTATCGTTACATCCCTTTTGCTTATGCCGGTTCCACCATTTAATAGAACCGCCTGTATTTCTTGATTATGTATCGCTTTTTCCAGTGCGGCCGTGATGAGGCTGATATCATCTTTTACGATTTCATATTCAGCGACTGCATGGCCTGATTGTTGGAGAAGTTCCATCAGCAGCTTTCCGCTTTTATCTGTTTCTTTTGTTCTTGTATCGCTTACTGTCAACACTTTACATGAGACAACTTTAGCCGATGACTTCCGATGTTCTGCTAGCAATGGATCGTCCCCTTTCATATCTTTATCGTTCGTTGTCCATTATCCCCCGCTGACTGGGGGAATGAGGGCAACGACGTCCCCTGATGAAATCACTTCATCTTCAAGGGAATATTGTTCATTGACGGCAACCATGACGCCATCCAGGGGAAGGTGATACTCGTCCATCAGCCGTTCTTTTAACTCTTTCACGGTGAGTTCCCCCTTATCAATCGTCACCTCTTGTTGACCTGCCCTTTCCTGCAGATGGGCAAAAAGGAATACCTTAATCATCCGTTCCACTTCCTTTCATCGGTTGCCCGTCAGGATATTCCACCTGCCCGAGTTGATCTCCTATCCATTGTTCCCCATCTTCCCAGTGCTCTTTCTTCCAGATCGGGACGACTTTCTTTATCTGTTCGATCACATATTCATTTGCTTCATAGGCCGCTTTCCTGTGGGGGGATGATACGGCAATGACCACTGCGAGATCAGATATTTCGAGCCTTCCCACCCGGTGTGTGATCGCTACCTTGGCAGCCGGCCATTTGTCTTGGACCTGCCCCCCAATTTCTGCAAGTTTCTTCACAGCCATAGATTCATAGGCCTGGTACTCCAAATAGAGGGTTCTTCTTCCTTTCGTCCATTCCCTGACGGTGCCGCAAAAAATGGTCACGGCTCCGGCGTCCCGGCTTTCTACTTTCGCAGAAACTTCTTCTGGATGAATGGGAACATCAGTTATCACAAATAAATCATCATTCACGGAGCTGCATCCTTTCTTCATTTGATTCTTTCTGAAAATGATCGCCGAACTGTTCACTGCCCTGCTGATCGTCCAGCAGCAGGACGTGAACCCGCATCCCCTGCTTATATCCCCTTGTTCCACCCGGAAGGACAATCAGGACATTGGCAGATGCCAGGGAGGAAACGACCCCTGATTTATCCAGACCTGTAGGCGAGGCATACACGCTGCCGCCTGAATACGTCATTTCCCCCCTGACAAACCGGGTAAAGGGATTCGGCTTAGGAAAATCTTTACCGAGAAGGGCTTCTTCACTTCTGACAAAGAGATGGGGACACTGTAAATAAAATCGAATGACGGGTCTGACGAACAATTCAAAACCTACATAACAGGCAGATGGATTGCCGGATAATCCGAATAGGAGCTTTCCATCCTTCTCAGCAACCGTTGTGACACTGCCAGGCCGCATTCCCACTTTATTGAACAACACATTGGCTCCAAGCTTACGATAAATATCCGGAAGGTAATCATAATCGCCTACGGATACACCACCTGTCGTGATCAGGAAATCCACCTGTTGAAGGGCATTTTCCACGTGCCCGAAGCACAGGTCAAAGTCATCGCTCAATTGCCCCAGGAAGATTCCTTCGCCCCCTGCCCGTTCAATCTGGGATAGTACCATATAGGAATTACTGTTCCGGATCTTGCCGGGTACGAGTGGTTCATCTATTTCAAGCAATTCACTTCCAGTCGCCAGGACCCCTACTTTCGGTTTCCTGCTGACGGGTACTTCCTTATAGCCGAATGTGGCCAGGAGCGCCACGATCCCAGGATTGATATACGTTCCTTTTTCAGCAAGGATCGTCCCCTTTTTCGTATCCTCCCCGCGGAAGGAAATGTTGTCTCCCTGCTTATACGGCCGGTTTATGGTAAGGTATGCTTTTCCGTTTTCCTCCAGATTCTTCACCAATTCAAGCATGACCACTGCGCTCGCTCCCTCGGGAATCGGTGCGCCCGTCATGATCCTGACGGCCTGGTTTTCTTTTAGTGGTTGATTGTATACACTCCCTGCCCCTATTTCAGAGACCACTTTCATCCTAACAGGGTTTTCCCTCGACGCATCTGCCGTATCTTCGGCTCTTATCGCAAACCCGTCATATGGGGAGCGGTCAAATAGAGGGACATCATGATCGGCAAATAGATTTTCCCCAAGGATTCTGCCGGATGCCTTTTCGATTTCCACGCTTTCGATTGTGCCTCTCTTTTTATACTTCAGGAGACATTCTATGGCTTCTTCTACCTTAATGGGCGTTCGACGTTCCAACATCTGCTCCCTCCTATCCGATTAAACGATGATAAACCTTTTTAGCTTCGTTCATATCATTGGTACCATGGATGAATGTCCGGCCATCATGAAAGAACACGATCCTGTAAGGCTCATAATGAAATGAAAGCAAATAGGGATTCCGCTTCATTTCCCCTAACCCCTCTAAGTTTCGTTCCAGTTCATGTAATGAGTGTGGATGATGCGGCGACCTGATCTGCACTGTGTCCCTTCCGCAAAGGACCGTTGTCTTTATCCGGTTTTCGAACTGTAAATATGGATAAACAGGATTTTCACCACAGGAAGGGCAGTCCTCTCTTTTGGCCTTTGATACATTCATCGTAAAGGATTGATTGCCCCACAGATCGAAGGTGATCAGCCCGCTTCTCAATGAGTCGTGATCTTCCACTAAAAGCTTCAGTGCTTCCGTCGTTTGATAGGCCGCTACCATTTGCACCGCAGGAGCGATGATACCGGAAGAGTCACACGTCCCCCCCGGCATCGGAACGGATCCCGTGAGACAATTCAAGCAAGGCGTCTTTCCCGGAAGGATCGTATAGCTCATCCCTGTGCTCCCGACGCAGGACCCATATATCCACGGGACGTGATATTTATGAGAGATGTCATTTATGATAAAACGAATATCAAAGTTATCCGTACAATCCAACAACAGATCCGCATCCCTGGCGATTTCCGACAGCCACTCTGCGTCAGCTTCTGCCACGCATGCGGTGATATGTACTCCTGAATGGATCTTTTCCAGTCGGTTTTTGGCGGCGACCGCTTTAGGTAAGCCCTCCACGGCATCGCTCTCTGTATATAACTGCTGACGATGAAGGTTGCTCATCTCCACATAATCGCGGTCAATGATTGTCAATCTGCCAACACCCGCCCTGACAAGGGATTCTGCATTGGCAGATCCCAACGCCCCCGCCCCGATCACGACGACATGCTTTTCAGCTATCTTCCCCTGCCCGGCTTCCCCGATCGGCTTGAACAACATTTGACGGGAATATCTGTCACTCATCCTGCTTCCGCCCCTTTTAGGCTCTGTTCGGTTCAAGTGAAGGATTGGTATCCCTTCCCCGCACTCTATTTTTCAGAGCATTCTCAAAAATTATAGAAACATTATCTTTTACCCTAAAGAGTCCATTTATATTCCTATATATGATTATAAGTTTCTATCAACCTCCCTTTTTACCGTCCATCAGCAAACAGATACCCGACATCAAGCCGTTTATACGGTTTATAACAGATTAAGGACCTATTTTTTTCATTTTTTTAAACATTTCATGTTTTCCTTTCTTACTTAATAGGGAAAACACGATATGATGATAGTTTCAAAAAGGGGAGGATATGCTGTTGGAGGATAAAAGTATTCTAACCCGTACTGTCCGCAAATATGGAAATGGAGCCTTTTTTGATGAAGTGGATGAAGTGGCGGCTGAGTTCCCGCTTACCGTTCATTTAAATGGGGAGGAATGGGCGACGATGGTCTGTTCTCCTTCCAACCTGGAGGAATTGGTGGTTGGCTTTCTGGCTTCAGAGGGGATCATTCGACGCTTCAGTGAAATCACCCGTTTCTCCATCGATCAGGATAAAGGGTTCGCCTATGTACAAATCGATAAGCTGCCTGAAGACAGGGCCAGGAATACCTCGAAACGATTTATCGGTTCCTGCTGCGGGAAAAGCAGACAATTTTATTTCACGAATGATATGCTCACAGCCAAAACGGTTACGGCCAAAACGGAACTTACCGCTCTCATGGCCATCCACCACATGCAAGAGCTGCAGGAGCATTCCCGGGATTTTCACAGGACAGGGGGAATGCACAATGCAGCGATTTGCAGCACAACTGGCATCATCCAATGCTACCAGGATATCGGAAGACATAACGCACTCGATAAGCTCTATGGATATTGCCTTATGAATCACATTCCGGTCAAGGATAAGGTCATTGCGTTCAGCGGGAGGATCTCTTCTGAGGTGCTGTTGAAGATTTCCAAGATGGGGATTGCCATCCTGCTATCCAAGTCGGCCCCGACCAATCTTGCATTGGAACTCGCAGATGACCTGGGGATCACGGCCGTCGGATTTATCAGGGGTGACAGAATGAATATCTATACACACCCTGATAGGATCACCGGTACAGAGCTACATATTTAGGAAAGCACGTAAATCGATCAAGAGGGGGAGTTTTTTTAATGGAAGGAAAGGTAACCGTTTTCATCAATGGCATTCAATATGAGGCAGAACCAGGTATGTCTGTCCTGGAATTTCTTAATTTGAGGAAGGTGGAAATTCCACAGGTTTGTTATCAGGAAAGTCTCGGTAGCATCGAAACCTGTGATACATGCATTGTCTCCATTAATGGGGAATTGAGGAGAGCCTGTGGGACACCGCTTCAGGAAGCAATGGATATTCAGACGGAGCTTTCCCATGTGAAAGAGGCCAGATTCAAAGCGATGGACACCATTTTAGAGAACCACGAACTATACTGTACGGTCTGCGAGAAGAACAATGGTGACTGCACCCTTCATAATACAGTGGCCATGATGGGGCTCGAGCATCAGATGAAACCGTTCGAACCGAAGCCATACGAGAAAGATTTTTCCGGACAATTCTATCGATACGATCCGGATCAATGCATCCTTTGCGGAAAATGCGTGGAAGCATGCCAGGATATCCAGGTCAACGAAACGCTCTCCATTGACTGGGAACGTAAAAATCCCCGTGTCATCTGGGATCAGGATGTCCCGATCGATCAGTCCTCCTGTGTCAGCTGTGGTCAATGCGTGACGGTATGTCCATGCAACGCCCTCATGGAAAACGATATGCTCGGAAAAGCGGGGTATATGACAGGATATAATACGAGCCTGCTGCGATCGATGATTGATATCACGAAAAATGTGGAAACAGGCTACGGTCCCCTATTCGCCGTTTCCGATTCAGAAGCCCAGATGAGGGATGATCAAATCAAGAAAACCAAAACCGTATGTACGTATTGCGGAGTGGGCTGCAGCTTCAATGTGTGGACAAAAGGAAGGGATATCTTAAAGATGTCACCTACAGAAGAAGCCCCGGCTAACGGGATCGCGTCCTGTGTGAAAGGGAAATTCGGCTACGGCCATGTGAACAGCGACAAACGCCTCACACGTCCGTTGATCCGCGAGGGAGATCATTTCAAAGAAGTCGAGTGGGAAGAAGCCCTCCATTATGTGGCAGAAAAATTCAAGGAAATCAAAGAAAAGAATGGACCGGACGCACTCGGATTCATCGCCTCATCCAAGGCCACCAATGAAGAGTCCTATCTCCTGCAAAAGCTGGCCAGGCAGGTCATAGGAACGAATAACGTGGATAATTGTTCCCGCTATTGCCAGTCTCCCGCAACCAAGGGGTTATTCAGGACAGTCGGATACGGAGGAGATGCCGGTTCCATGAAGGATATCGAGCATGCCGACCTGGTCATGCTGGTCGGGACAAACACAGCGGATGCCCATCCTGTGCTCGCTTCCAAAATCAAACGGTCCCACAAACTCTTCGGACAAAAATTGATTGTGGCTGACTTAAGAAAGCATGAAATGGCCCAGAGAGCCGATCTTTTCCTACATCCGAATCCAGGGACCGATCTCGTATGGCTATCCGCCCTATCCAAATTCATCATTGATCAGGGTTGGCATGATAAAGAGTTCATCGATGAAAAAGTGAATGACTTCGATGAATATTATCAAAGCCTTGCTCCTTTCACAATGGAATATGCCGAGGAAAAAACGGGTATTTCTGGGGAACATCTAAAATCCGTAGCAGAGAATATCCACCGGGCGGGTTCAACGGCCATTTGCTGGGCAATGGGTGTTACCCAGCACCAAATCGGGTCTGATACGTCCACTGCCATCTCGAACCTCCTGCTGGTTACAGGAAACTACGGAAAACCCGGTGCAGGCGCTTACCCTCTCCGTGGTCATAATAACGTCCAGGGAGCAAGCGACTTCGGTAGCATGCCGAATACCTTCCCCGGCTACCAGAGTGTTGAAGATGAAGAAATCCGTGCAAAATTCGAAAATGCCTGGAATGCAGAACTTCCTAAAGATATCGGTATGAACAACCATGAAATGGTGGAGGAAATCCACGAAGGAAATCTGAAAGGATTGTATGTCACCGGTGAGGATATGGGAATCGTCGATTCGAACATCAACTATGTGACAGACGCATTTGAGAAGCTTGAGTTCTTCGTCGTCCAGGATCTGTTCCTTACAAAGACCGCCGAATATGCCGATGTGGTTCTTCCTGCCGTACCAAGTGTCGAAAAGGAAGGAACCTTCACGAATACAGAGCGACGCATTCAGCGTATTTATCAAGCCCTTGAGCCCTTGGGGGAAGCAAGACCCGACTGGGAGATTTATTCAGGTATAGCTGAAAAACTCGGGTTCAACTGGGATTATCAGTCTCCGGCAGACATCATGGATGAAGCCGCTTCACTCACTCCATTGATTGCCGGGGTTTCCTACGACCGGCTGGAAGGGTTCAACAGTCTGCAATGGCCTGTAGAGGAGGACGGAACGGATACACCTCTCCTTTACACGGACGGTTTCCACTTCGATGACGGAAAAGCCCGATTCTATCCACTCCAATATGAATACAACTATCCTGCACAAAAAGGATACGATTATCATGTGAATAACGGACGGGTTCTTGAACATTTCCATGAAGGAAATATGACCTCCCATACGAAAGGAATCCGAAACAAAATCCCGGAGCCATTCTTTGAAGTGTCCGAGAAAATGGCTAAGGAACTTGAAATTGAAGAAGGTGCCCTCATCAAGCTTTCCAACGATAATGGTGAAAGCACCGGCAGGGTACATGTGACGAAGGAAGTGTTCGAGAAGGAATTGTTTATTACCTTAAACAGTGACGGTAAAAATGCAGTGAACTATTTGACGAGCAGCAATGTAGATAAAGATACGGATACACCTGCTTATAAAGAGGTTCCTGCCCAAGTGGAAGTTCTCGAGAAAAAAGGGAAATCGCCCATTCCCCATAACAATCACCGCTGGGCAACACGCAATCCGCAAATGGGCCCTGAAGTAGAAAGAAAATGGGATCGAGAAGATTACGTCTTCCCTGGAAGTGAGGTGGATACGAATGGCTAAATCCATTGATAAGATTATTCCTCTCGAGATTCCGAAAGAAAAAATTCAGGAGCAGAACTTGAATGAACTGATAGAAGCCCTGGCTGATAATAAAGATTCCCTTTTAAAGGTCATCGGCATCATTAAGCACATGGATGAAAATCGAAACCTGGATACAATCAGCGCCATGGTAAACCATCAGGAGGACATCCTGTATAACTTCTCGAAGGAAGCCAATAAAGATCAGAACGCGGCCATCCTTAATAATCTGGCCCGTATGACTGAATTACTCGGGAGTTTGAATCTGGAAGGGATTGAAACACTGAGTGTCAGGAATACTCGAAATCTGAATATCGGAAAAGAAAGGCCACCTACCAAGAGAACCGGTATTTTCGGACTGTTTCGCGCCCTTGGGGACCCAGCCGTTCAGCGAACGATTACGATCATCATCTATATTTTAAGAGGGATCGGAAAAAACCGGGTGAAAAACGACAAGAAATAATACAAAAAAAGCAGGCTGCCGACCTCTAAGGTTGGCAGCCTGCTTTCTATTTCCCCAGAAATTCTTTACGGTTGTTCTTCATATGCGGGATCGGTGATGATCACTTCGACCCGCCTGTTTTTCTGGAGATTCTCCACTTTATCATTAGGAGCCACCGGACGCGTATCCCCGTATCCGACGGCGATGAACCGCTTCGGATCGAGATCTTCCGTTGTGATCAAGTAACGCACCACACTGCTCGCCCTTGCCGACGAGAGCTCCCAGTTTGACGGGAAGCGATATGTATTGATCGGGCGGTTATCTGTATGTCCCTCCACTTTTACAAAGTTCGGGATTTCGGATAATAGTACGCCGACCTTGTCCAAAAACGGATAAGCATCCGGAAGGACCGTTGCTTCACCTGAAGCAAACAGTGCTTGCTCCTGAAGGACCAGGACGACTCCCCGCTCGGATCTGGTCGCCACCACGACGTCAGTCAATTCGTTTTCTTTCAAATAGCTCTGAATATTTGAAAGTAATGAGTTCAGGTCCTGTTCCGCTTCTCTGCCTTCACCAGACTCCACTTCAGGTTCTGCCGACGGGTTATCAAAAGGGATGACAGAAGGATAGAACTCGAGAATCTGCCGCTGCTGAAAGGAATCAGCGATGGTCCTGAATTTCACGATATCGATCTGTGACATCGAGAATAATAGAATAAAGAATACGAGAATAAGAGTAATGAGATCAGAAAACGTAACCATCCATTTAGGAGCTCCCGGAGGCTGAGATGACGGTCTTCGTCTACGCTTCATCTGGTACTGCCCCTTCTTGTTTCCTCTCTGAATACATCTGTAATTCCTCGTTGGATAAGAACACACTTAATTTTTCTTCCAATATTTTCGGATTTTGACCGGATTGTACCCCGATGACCCCTTCGATCACGATTTGTTTCATAAACACTTCTTTCTCTGTTTTCATCGCAAGCTTGGATGCCATTGGCAGGAAGACGAGATTCGCAAGCAGGGATCCATACAAGGTCGTCAGTAAGGCGATTGCCATATTGGGACCAAGTGAAGCAGGATCATTTAAATTCTTTAACATGAGAACGAGACCGATCAGCGTACCGATCATCCCCCAGGCAGGGGCATATTCCCCTGCCTTATCCAATAAACTCTTATTTTTACGATGCCGCTCTTCTAACGCAATGATTTCAGCATTCATGATATCGACGATCACATCCTGCTCGACTCCATCGACTGCGAGAAGGACCCCTTTTCGGATAAAGGGATCCTCGACCGCTTCCACTTCTGCCTCAAGTGAGAGGAGACCTTCACGTCTCGCTTTTTCTGACAGGGTCACGAACGTCCGGATCAAGTCATGAAGATCATATTCCACATCCCGGAAGGATTCTCTCATCACTTTCCCCAGCTGCTTCAATTCCCTGATCGAGAAGCTGACCAGCATGGCTGCGATCAATCCGCCGATGACCACGAAGATGGACGGTAGATCGATGAAGGAACTGAACCCGCTCACTCCCGCATTCGAAATAATCGCGAATGCAACGAATAGAAACCCTACTACAACCCCTATTGGTGTAAGAACATCAAGCTTTTTCATTTTGACTCTCCCTACAAAATAAGTTCTGTTTGTCTTTAATCTTTATATCGACAAACTTCTTACTTTGTTGAGTTACGGTGTTCAAGTCGATGCGGAAGAACAACCGTCGATTCTTCAACCGTTTCCTTGTTCATATATTTCGTCAATAACCTCATGGCCACTGCTCCGATATCATATAAAGGTTGAACAACGGACGTAAGTTGAGGTCTGACCATCAGGGCAAGTCTTGTGTTATCAAAGCTGATGACTTCCACTTCTTCCGGGATGGACACGTTCTGATCCTGAGCACCGTGGACGACACCAAGGGCCGTTTCATCATTCCCGACGAAGATGGCTGTCGGCTTGTCGGATAGCTCTGAGAACTTCTGCCATGCTTCAAGTCCTGAATCATACGTGTATTCACCTTCTACAACGAGGTCATCACTGTATTCAACGCCTGCCTTGGCAAGTGCCTCCCTGTATCCTTCCAGTTTGAACTTCATGTTGATCGTATCGTGGAAAGGACCGCTCACAAAGCCGATGCGCTTGTGTCCCTTCTCAAGGAGTTCGGAAACCGCGTCAAAGGACGCCGCCTTATAATCGATGTTCACGGAAGGAATCTTGTTTGTTTCTTCAACGGCACCCGCCAATACGATCGGAACCGGAGAACGTTCGAATTCCTGCACATGCTCTTCTGAAATATGGCCGCCCAGGAACAGGATGCCATCCACTTGCTTCCCAAGCATCGTATTCAATAGATGAAGTTCCTTCTCGGTATTCTGATCCGAGTTACTTAAAATGATATTGTATTTATACATCGTGGCGATGTCTTCAATCCCACGAGCGAGTTCTGCATAGAAAATATTTGAGATATCAGGGATGATGACCCCGACCGTCGTCGTTTTCTTGCTGGCAAGCCCCCTTGCTACAGCATTCGGACGGTAGCCGAGTCGATCGATGACCTCTAATACCTTCTTCCTTGTTGCGGGTTTAACATTCGGATTTCCGTTTACCACCCGGGAAACCGTCGCCATACTTACATTGGCTTCTCTTGCTACATCATATATTGTCACGTTCATAGCTTACACTCCTTTACTCTTCTACTCATTTACCTTATTCTACACCAAATAAACCTAAAGAAAAAAGCGATTACAATAGTTTGTTAAAAAATGCACATATTTATGTTCACATTAGTGTTATATAAGTTATTTATCTGCAATTATGTAGATAATCATACGATAGTCTTGATATTACTTCAATGACCACATTTGATTTATGCAAAAAGATTATTATAGCATATGGAGGGGGTGAGCGGTCGGATTATTTTTTATATGGTGAAATAGGTAAAAATGGTGTTTCGCTGATATCCGTACCGTCCTCCCAGACCATGCTCTTCTTTCCCACAATAAAAAAGGGCTGAAACCCCGTTAAAAAGGATTCAGCCCTCCATTCATTATACTTCTATCGTTCTGCCCTTCAATACTTCCTTGTAGAAATGATCGAATTGGTCAAGATCCATTTGCTGAGCGGAGTCGGATAAGGCAACGGCAGGATCCGGATGAACCTCAGCCATGACGCCATCTGCGCCGATGGCAAGTGCCGCTTTCGCTGTTGGAAGCAGCAGATCTCTGCGTCCGGTTGAGTGCGTTACATCCACGAATACCGGTAGATGCGTCTCCTGCTTAAGAATTGGTACAGCTGAAATATCAAGTGTGTTTCTAGTTGCTTTCTCGTACGTACGGATTCCACGCTCACAAAGGATGATGTCACCGTTCCCTTGAGAGATGATGTATTCAGCAGCATTGATGAATTCATCGATCGTTGCGGCTAAACCACGTTTAAGCAATACCGGCTTTTTAACGGCCCCGGCTGCTTTTAATAATTCGAAGTTTTGCATATTTCTTGCACCGATCTGGATCACATCAATGTATTCCACCGCATGTTCGATATCAGCAGGATTCACGATTTCACTGACGACAGCCAAATCATATTCATCCGCCACTTTTTTAAGGATTTTCAAGCCTTCAATGCCAAGACCCTGGAAGTCATACGGGGACGTTCTTGGTTTGAACGCTCCGCCACGAAGCATTTTCAATCCTTTTGCCTTAACGGCTTTCGCGACTTCAGCCACTTGCTCGTATGATTCAACGGCACATGGACCGAAGACGAAATGAGGCTTTCCATCTCCAATGGCTTCTCCATTGATATTGACGATTGTGTCTTCCGGTTTCTTTTTACGGGAAACCAGCAGGGCTTTCCGGTGATCGTCCTTCTGAAGTTCCAGACCGGCTTTGAAGATTTCTTTAAAAATATGTTCAATGGTCGAATGTTCGAATGGACCATCATTATTTTCTTTAATCAGATCAAGCATTCCTCGTTCACGAACAGGATCATAGCGGTATACTCCTTGAGTCTCCTTGACACGACCGATTTCCTGAACTAGTTTAGCACGTTCATTAATGGTGTCTAATAGTTTTAAGTTCATCTCGTCTACTTGTTTACGTAATTGATCGAGCTCTTGATTACTCACAATACAGCACCCTTTCTTTTTTTATCCTGTTCATACGTAAAAACTGTTATAGTTTTAAGAAAGTATGATACATTTTTGATATTGAAACTTATTATAATAGAACACATCGAAAATGTCACGATAATATTCTTTATTAATTAGACGCTTTTAAGCGCTAAAGTATTTTAGTATTGTATGAGACTAGGCTAAAGTGGGTGAACACGAATTGAAAAAAAAGCAAAAAATCTTTGCATTGGATATCGGAACACGATCGGTTGTCGGGATCATTCTGGAAGAAATAGACGGAATATTTCAAGTTTCCGATATATTAATAGATGAACATAAGAAAAGGGCCATGCTCGATGGACAGATCCATGATGTACCCGCTGTTTCGGAGGTCATCTCCTCCATCAAAGGACAATTGGAAAAGAAACACGGCCCCCTTTATAAAGTATGTGTCGCAGCTGCAGGACGCGCCCTGAAAACAGAAACGGCCCTATCAACGTCAACGATCAAGGGAAAACCCCTTCTTCAGAAAAACGATGTCCTTCATCTGGAACTGAGCGCCGTTCAACAGGCACAGGCAGCAGCTGCAGAAAACGAGAACGATTCGAAGGGCTATCATTATTATTGTGTTGGGTACTCCGTCCTTTTTTATCGGTTGGATGGCGAGGAGATCGGCAGCCTGATCGACCAGCAGGGAGATGAAGCAAGCGTCGAAATCATCGCGACCTTCCTGCCCCGTGTCGTCGTGGACTCACTGATTGCGGCACTGACTCGGTCAGGACTTGAGATGGAAGCCCTGACACTGGAGCCAATCGCTGCCATCAACGTCCTCATCCCTGAATCCATGCGCCGACTGAATGTTGCCCTGGTTGATATCGGGGCGGGAACATCGGATATCGCCATCACCAATATGGGGACGGTCATAGCCTATGGGATGGTGCCGACAGCAGGTGATGAAATAACTGAAGCAATCAGTAATGAATTATTGCTTGATTTCCCTTTGGCCGAACAGGCGAAGCGGAATCTTCAGTCTTCAGAGGAAATTACGGTGACCGATATTCTCGGGTTTGAAACGAATTTCCCGTCACATGAAGTGATAGAGAAAATCTCTCCTTCTGTGAACCGGCTGGCCGGCGAGATTTCAAATGAAATCCTGCGCCTGAACAATGGAAAACCGCCACAGGCCGTCATGCTCGTAGGGGGAGGCAGCCTGACACCCAGCCTACCGGTACAACTCGCTTCATCCCTGGAGCTGCCTGCCAATCGGGTGGCCGTAAGAGGCGTGGACGCGATTCAGAACGTGACTGTATCGGATGAAGTGACAAAGGGACCTGAACTTGTCACGCCGATCGGGATCGCCATTGCAGCGAAGCAGGCCCCGGTCCAATATGTCACGGCGTATGTAAATGACCAGCCTGTCCGCTTATTCGAAGTCAAGGATCTGACAGTGGGCGACTGCCTCCTTGCTGCCGGATTAAAATTAACCAAGTGGCATGGTACACCCGGGAATGGTTTCTTTGTGAATGTGAACGGACAGGACATCACGTTACCCGGTGGTCACGGCGAGCCGCCCCTCATCGAAAAAAACGGCCTCCAGTGTGCACTGGACGAAAAAATTCAGAATCATGACCGGATCTCGGTTCAAAAAGGGAAAGACGGCGCTTCCCCTCATGTGACGATCGGAGACCTGGTGGATTCCTCTTCTTCAAAACAGTTGGTCATAGACGGGAACCCGCATCTTCTCTCCCCACTTGTCTTCAGGAATAATCAAGTGGCACGTTTGGAAGACATCATTTGTGACCGTGATTCGATCCGGATTGAATTGATCGATATCCTACAGGATCTGTTGACCCATTTTGGCTACAACGAATGGATGGAGGGTACCAAGCCTTATCGAATCTCCATCAACGGGGTGGATACATTCTTCCCCACCTATTCCGGAAAATTATTGATAAATGGGATCGAGGCGAAACACTCATCTAAAGTAAAGGATGGGGATGTCATCTCATACAAACCCGGTGTCACTCCAACGGTGAATGAACTTCTTGCCAAGAAACAGTTTACAGTGGCCAAAGCCATCACGATAACGTTTAACGGCCAGGAATTGCATCTTCAGAAAGAAAGCAGCATCATCACCCGGAATGGCATCAAGCTCGCCATGGAAGATCGTTTATTCTCCGGCGATTCCATCCTGATTGAAGAACAGCACGCGGGTTCATTTATCTTTCAGGACTTATTTAATGCAGTGGAAATCAACATGCCCCCACATTCGAACGGAAGCTTTGTCCTTTTGAAAAATGGAGTGGAAACCACTTTTTACGAAGAAATCGAGCAGGGTGACCACCTGGAAATCATCTGGCCCCAAGCCTCCCGCAGATAAATTTCAGACAACAAAAAAACTGGCAATTACGCCAGTTTTTTTGTTTATTATGATCCAACTTGACCCGGAATGCTGCTTGTACGGTTCGTTGGATGAATGGACTGATCTTCAGATGTGGAAGTAGAGCTTGCCGCAGGCTGTGATGGAGTGGATTCGCCAGTCACTTCTTCTCCCGCTTCTTTCACCTTACTGCCGATATCCTTTAATTCTTCTGCCGCTTCTTTCGTCGTGGCAATCATTTCAGTTGAATCATCTTTGATTTGATTGACTTGACCCACCACATCGTCATTCACCTTTTCGTACAGGTGCTGCGCATCGTTGATGGCTTCCTTCAACACATTGGACGCTGTTTTCAGGCGGTCCTGCCAGTCATTCACCACTCCTGAAGGGTTCTCTCTTACCTTGGCAACCATCCCCATTGTAGAGTCCTTCATGTCAGATGTTCTCGATGTCACATTTTTCCTCGTTGTTTTATCCAGCATGGCAAGGGCTCCACCTACGACGGCTCCCATCACCATTCCTTTTACTAATTTGCCGCTCCTTTTTCCGTTCACTTTCGCATTATTTCTTGTCCCAGTTTCATAAGGTACAGGCTGTGTCATAAATCGTTCCTCCATTTATCTATTTTTTATTCTTATAAGTTACCTTCCCTGTGAGAAGATAAATAAACGTATAGGAGGGAATTACCAAATATTTTCAAAAAAAAGACCCTGATTAAATCAGAGTCTCCTTTGTCTTATAGTTTGTCCAATTCGCTTTCGGTGATTTTCCAGTGGGAGGCATTCCAGCCGGGTTTTCCTTCTATGAAGAGGAAGGCCTGGGGTGATTCGTGGCGGATGCCGTATTTTTCAGCGATATGCTGTGACAGTTCCCTGGATTCCTGGACAGCCAGATAGTAGCCATCTTCCTCTTCATGCTTGTTCAAAAATGCCTGGTATTCGGTAAAGGCATTCGAGCTTACAGGGCAAGTGAGACTGTGTTTCATAAAGAAGAAACGCGGGTTTGTCTCGGAAAGTTGTTCAAATTCCTGAACGGTATCGATCTTTTTCATATGTTTCATACTTCCTTTCACAATTGTAATGGTTCCTTCGCCAAAGCGATTTATAAACCTTTTCATTTCAACAAAAAAACGGTGAAGTCATCATATCACTTCACCGCCCTTTGAATCAATGATTATTGATTGTATGTTTTTTCAGTTTCGTCAAAAGCTTTCTTCGTTTCTTCAAGCTTCTGGTTCACATCTTCTGTTTCATCAGCAGGTGTCGTTCCCACTGCTGAAACAGCTTGAAGCTCTTCATTGTTTTCTTGCAGTTCGCTATTATTGGAGCGGTATGTTTTCAGCTTCCCAACCACATTGTTGGACTGTTCTTGTACGGATTTTGTCAGGGCAGAAGATTTTTCTTTCGCCACTGCTGCAAGCTCATTGCTCTTCTCTACAGCCGAGTCTTTCCACTGACCTGTCTTTTCCTTCAGGACGACGGTTTTCTCATTGATATCATGACGAAGGTCCTTACCGGATTTAGGGGCCATTAAAAGGGCTGCTGCCGCTCCCACGATTCCCCCGATCAGTGTCCCGATCATGAAATCCTTGGAGTTGATGTTGTTGCTGTCATTTGTCTGGTTTTGGTTCTGGTTTTGATTGTACTGTTGAGTCATGTTTAAAATTCCCCTCTCTAATTGTTATAAGATCTTGCTCTTTTAACTAATTTCTCTCGAGATCGAACTTCCTTGGATGCCTGGTTTGGAACAACTACATCAGCAACATCAGGTTGTGTTGGCTGTTTTTCCTGTTTTTGTTTCCATTTGTCCTTTAACTCAATAAATGCATTACCCCATTGAACCACCTGTGAAATCTTACCCTGATTGCGTTCCAGTTCAGTCGAAATGGAAGTACTTACCTTCTTCACCGAGTTATTAAGGTTCTGGATGGAATGACCTACATCTCTTACCGCATAAACAACCGTGTTCAGATCCTCAGACTTCTTCTGGATATCCTCAGCCAATAAATTTGTTTTATGTAGTAATTCTGTAGACTCTCTTGTTACTCCTTGAAGCTGGCTCTCAAGTCCGGTCATTGTTGTTGAGACACTGTCCAATGTAGAGCCGAGGGACTTCAAAGTCTTCATTAAACTCATAACCAAAATAAAAAATGCAACTGCTATGACAGCTACGCTTAGATAAAGAATGATTTCCATATGCCACACCTCCATGTATAGAAATTCTTTACCCTTATGATGAACAATTAAACATTATACTAGTATTTCTTCCTTCCCAAACCATTTTCCTGCATGAAAAATAAATATTTTTTCATGTTTTAGCATTTCACATTTTGGTTAAGTCATGCCTTCCCTTTTTAGGGTACAATAAAAAAGATTACATATAAGGGGGAAAAAGAAATGAAAGATCCACGCATTGAAAAGCTGGCAAAAAATTTAATTCAATATTCTGTGCAATTACAGCCTGGAGAAAAAGTGCTGATCGAAAACTTCGGATTGCAGCGTGAACTGGTGACGGCTCTCGTGAAAGAAGCGTATGCAGCCGGAGGACATCCTTTCGTATCCATCAAAGATCACGCAGTCGACCGTGCATTATTAATGGGTGCACAGGAAGAGCAGTATGATATGATCGCGAGCTTCGAAGCGAATGTCATGGAGCAGATGGATGCGTATATCGGTTTACGTGCAGGCGATAACATCAGCGAACAGTCCGATGTGCCGGACGAAAAAATGAAAATCCATGGTAATACAATCGGGAAAAAAGTACATAGAGAAATCCGCGTCCCTAAGAAGAAGTGGGTCGTGCTCCGCTACCCGACGGCATCCATGGCACAGCTCGCCAACATGAGCACAGAAGGCTTCGAAGACTTCTACTTCGACGTCTGCAACCTGGACTACAGCAAAATGGACAAAGCGATGGATAACCTCGTTGAACTCATGAACAACACAGATAAAGTCCGCCTTGTCGGTGAAGGGACGGACCTCTCTTTCTCCATCAAGGACATTCCTGCCGTGAAGTGTGCAGGACGCCTGAACATTCCTGATGGTGAGGTGTACAGTGCACCAGTGAAGGATTCGGTGAACGGCGTGATTTCCTACAATACGCCATCTCCATATAACGGATTTACGTTTGAAAACGTCAAATTGACTTTCAAAGAAGGAAAGATTGTCGAAGCCACTGCGAATGATACAGACCGGATTAACAAAATCTTTGATACGGATGAAGGGGCACGATATGTAGGGGAATTCGCCATCGGCGTGAATCCATTCATCCAGCATCCGATGCAGGACATCCTCTTTGACGAGAAGATCGACGGCAGCTTCCACTTCACACCGGGGGAATGCTATGAAGAGGCATATAACGGAAACCACTCGAACATCCACTGGGATATGGTGATGATCCAGCGTCCTGAATATGGTGGCGGCGAAATCTATTTCGATGATGTATTGATTCGAAAAGATGGAAGATTTGTCATCGAGGAGCTTGAAGTGTTGAATCCGGAGAATTTGAAGTAATAGGATTGAAGCCACCGTCAGGGTAATGACGGTGGCTTTTTTTAGGTTCAACGTCAAATGTTGGGGTGAAGTGAATGTTGCTTCACCCTTATCCAATATGTGAACCCAATCTTTTATACTTTTGTGTTAATAGTATTTTAGCTCGAAAACGCGTAAAGCTTCGAAATCCAAATGCGTTTCGCTTCATCACTTTTGTTAAGTTATTGATTCCCTCCAAAAAGCCATTGGAATAG
>NZ_JBANLY010000028.1:0-41481 GCF_037046045.1 Rossellomorea sp. LJF3
AATCATGAACGTTCAAAAGAAAAATTGGATGGACTAAGTCCAGTCGAATACCGAACTCAGTCCATCCAATCAGCTGCATAACAAAACTCTAACTTTTGGGGTTAGCCACCGTTCCGGGGGTCTTCTTTCAATTGGTTCATGGTGCTTCATGATGCTCAAAAGGAAATGGTAATAAGTACCCGCCGGGATGGTATTTATTGCCGGTTCACGAATGGGTGTATTCAAGTTAATATGATAAAGGATGAGGAGTTGAAGCATCATGATTCACCAAAAGACAAATACAATTGTTATAGAAGCGCTAAATAAATTTCCCCATAAAATTCACATTAAATTGGGAGAAATCCTGCGCGAACGAGGATTGACTCAAGGCGATCTTCACCGCTTAACAGGATTAAGAGTGGCTACGATCAATGAGCTAGTGAATTTCAAGAAGAAATCCTTAACAGTGGCTCACCTAGTATCCATTATGATCGCCCTCAGAATTACAGACATTCGTGATCTTATTGAAATAGAATTCGACCAGGAAGTCCAAGACTACTTCAACGAAGAAAATCAGCGAATGAAAAACGGATTCACCCCGGACCTCACGAAAACCGCCGAACAAAACGTAAAGCGGATCGCAGCCGGAGCCAACAACTAAAGAACACCACACAGCAAACGGTCATCTAAACGGTCATCTCTGATGACCGTTTTTTTTTTAGGGACGGACCTCTATTCCTTAATGAAATCACCCACTAAAATGATAGAAATATAATTTACTATAAGGTTTACCACGAGTAGAAATAGGATAATTTCTTAAAGTAACCGATCATTTAAAGGATTACATATTATGACGATATAAAGTTAAGCGAGGTCCGTCCCTCGGCAGGAGTTTTCCCTTGGCATACAGAATGTAGTATGTATGTAGGAAGGCTCTTTGTGCAGGCGGCTGTGATGGAGTTGACATGAAATCGTAACGTTCAGCAGAGTGAAAATCAATTATGATAGGGGAAGAGAGTGAATGGAAGTGAATTTTAGTAATGTGACCTCCCGTTACGCTGCGTCTTGTGATGATATTCCGCATCAGTTTTTTGATACGTTGAAGGTAAGAGGAATCGTGTGGGAAGGAAGGAAAGTGGCTGAGATTGGTTCAGGTACCGGAGCCTTGACAAGAAAGCTTCATAAGCGTGGAGCCGAAGTGATCGGAGTCGAACCTTCTATTGACCTGAGGAAAACGGCCAAGGCTTTGGAAAGCAGGCAATACCTCGAGATCCCTTATCTGACCGGCACTGCAGAATCAACGAATCTGCCAGATCACTACTACGATATCACGATGAGTCATAGAAGCTGGCATTTATTCGATCGCCCGAAAGCGATACATGAAATGAAGCGTATTTTGAAGGAGAAAGGAACGTTCATTGTAAGCGATTCAAGCTTCCTTCCGAATCAGGAAGTCGTAAAGGATACGATGACGTTTTTGCATGAATATATCGATGAAACCCCGGAAGGAAAAGCTGATCAGGGCAATCAAGTAAATGGATTTCCCGTGGAGTGGTTGTTAGAATGGCAGCAAGCCGACTTTACGATCAAAGATTTTTATACATTTTACTATATGGTCGATTTCACCATACAATCCTGGTGCGAGCGTGTGGGCTCCCTTTCCTTGCTCACTCATTTAGACGATACGGAGAAAGAAGGAATACTGCAATCATTACATACTTTCTTATCCAGACGTCACGACTCCCTCCATGAGTTTACTCTTGAGCACCAGTTTACAGTCTGCCTGATGAAAAAGTAGAAAGAGTGATCGGATTGGAAGCAGTAAAAAAATACGTGAACTATCTGAATATGGACATAGAGACCCCTACGTTGAACTACTTACAGCGTTTGATCCAGCAGCATTTGATACGGATTCCCTATGAGACGTTCAGTAAATTTTATTATTTCTCACAGGGTGGATCCTTTGTCCCCTCGTTAGAGACATTTGCAGAAAATCTCCATCTGAAAGGGTGGGGAGGAACTTGCTTTACGCTAAATATTAATTTTGGAAGATTGTTAAAAAAACTAGGTTTCCATTGTCAATTTGTCAGAGTGAACCCCGGACACTTGGGATTGATGATCTCGATTGATAATCGTAAGCTGTATGTTGATGTGGGGTATGGTTCTCCCATCATGAAGCCTGTGGAGCTCGAGGCGAGACAGAAGCATCTTCTTCACGGCTTTGGAGAAGAAATCATCTTTACCCAGAAGGACATCCGTGAATTCGAAGTCGATCGGCGTTCAAACGGGAAGACGTTTGTAAAAAAGACCATAGAGTGGATACCGCTTGAAGAAGAAGACTTGGAGTCGGACATACAAGCGTCCTACCTGGATTCCGATGACAACATCACCATGAGAAGAATCACCGCCGTCCGCTTCCAGAGGAACCAGTGCTATTTCCTCCGTAACCAGACGTTGAAGGTCATGACCTACCGGAATATCCGGGAGTACCAAATGAAGGATCTGGATAAGTGGAAAGACATCATTGGTGAAGTCTATCATTTTGATATGAAGTCCCTTGAAGAATCCATCCGATTTTTGCAAAAACGGAATATACATCTATTCCCATAACCGTACAGAATATCAGGGTGATATTCTGTACGGTTATTTTTTTTGCTTTACCACCAGTGAGACTCCCCATTTATGAATTCTTTCTGACAATCATGGATCCGACTCCCTTCAGGCGTGGGGAAATTTCATATTTCATTAGATTTTTCCAATGAAAAGAGTTATGATATTGACCGGTGGACGATTTGAAAAATCCTGCCTTTTGAACATATTTTGCATGAATAATTTAAATTGGTATATGATGTTAAAAGATGGTATATACATGGACGAGTTTTTTGAATCAATACAGATTAGGATGATGGGTATGAAACGAGCAAGAATTATATACAATCCGACTTCGGGGCGGGAGCTTTTTAAAAAACATCTCGCTGAAGTATTAATCAAATTGGAGCAGGCAGGATATGAAACATCTGTTCACGCAACCATTTGTGAAGGGGATGCAACCGAAGCGGCACGAATTGCTGTCGAACGCAAATATGATATCGTCGTCGCTGCAGGTGGGGACGGTACGTTAAATGAAGTCGTCAACGGATTAGCCGAACAGGACTACCGGCCGAAGCTTGGGATTGTTCCAATGGGGACAACAAATGACTTCGCCCGTGCCCTGCACATTCCAAAGGATATCAGCTCGGCCATTGATGTGATTACGAAGGGTGAAACGATCCCTGTCGATATCGGACGCATGAATGACCGCTATTTCATCAATATCGCTGGTGGGGGAAGAATCACAGAATTGACCTATGAAGTCCCGAGTAAGCTTAAAACCATGATGGGACAGCTTGCTTACTACCTGAAGGGCATTGAAATGCTTCCTTCCATAAAACCGACAGATGTATCGATCGAATATGATGGGAAGTTGTTTGAAGGACAAGCGATGCTTTTCCTCATCGGATTGACCAACTCGGTCGGGGGCTTCGAGAAACTGGCTCCAGATGCCTCGATCAATGACGGTTTATTTTCACTCCTGATTCTGAAGAAAACGAATCTGGCAGAATTTATCCGCATTGCGTCCCTGGCAGTACGGGGAGAGCATGTGAACGATCCGAACGTCATATACACACAAGCCAATCGGATCAAGATCAAGGCGAAAGAAAAAGTGCAGCTGAATGTGGACGGCGAGCTTGGCGGGGTCCTTCCAGCCGAATTCGAAAACCTGTACCGTCATCTGCAAGTCTTCGTCCCACTTGATAAGATCCGGCCTGAAGATAAAGCGGAATGATAAAAAGGAATGCCGTTGGGGTTACGGCATTCCTTTTATTTGTATGATGATTATTTAGTTAACGAACAAAAAAACGGAAAACGTCAATGGGAATCCGATCAAAAAGCCCCATCCGATCTGTTGTTTATGACGGAAAGGGACCTTCCGGACGATCCAGGATAATAGATGGGCGACAATCACAAAGGCAAAGACCCATATCAATTGCCCGACGACGAACACAAATAAATAGGCGAGGATCGATTCTTTATTCAGCAAAAGGGATATCCCGAATCCAAAGGTCAAGGTTAAAAAGGTGAGTCCGATCAGTATATAGGGTAGCCACCACCTTCTTGACTTGAGAGCGAATAACACTCCAAGAAAAACATTCCCTACAAGGATAAGGTTTACTAAGAAGTCTGGGTTCATATATATCTACCTTCTCTTTCTAGAATTGTTGCACATACCATTGTACCCTTTGTAGATCGGATAAAACGCGGTAAGTTTTTACATCCTAACAAGAAAATGTACATTGTGACGCTTTCTATTAAATTCTGTTAAATTTTGTATTCCCCGGCACTCCCTGACTATGTTACAGTGAATAAAAAGCATGTCTGATCATGTGCCGCAGAGAAGAGGAATTCAATGTATATCGTACATTCAACATTTGTAGTGCCTGATGAGAAGGCGGAGGAAGTCATATCAATCTATCATTCCCGTTCAGGTCTGGTAGACGAAGCAGAAGGGTTTCAACGTTTTCTCCTGCTGCAAAATGAAAGAAAACCGGGAGAAATAACGGTCCATATGGAGTGGGATACGAAGGAACACTTTATGGCCTGGGTTCAGAGTGATGACTATAAGCGCATTCATGATCTGGAAAAAAAATACCCGGATCAGGAACTCGCCTCCATCATCCCGTCCATTGACCGGTATAAAGTGGTGGCGTACTGATGGAAAATAAATATAAAAGTGTCATAGATGAAGCCGTTGTGAAATTATATGACCGATACCCGGAATTGAATGAAAAGTACGGAGATGCCGGCCGGAAGAAGTGCTATGAAGATAATATTCATCATTTCAACTATCTGGAGTCTGCTGCCGATGTAGGCGAATCGAAGGTGTTTTCCGATTATGCCCTCTGGCTGAACAGCGTGCTGGTAAGCAGGGGCATGAAATCAGATCATCTCATCGATAATTTCAAGTGCATCATGGAATCCCTCGAAGAGACCCGTGTCGAAAAAGGTGAAGCCTTCAAGCTTTATCTGAACCAGGCCATCGAGTCCATCCAGTCCGCGGACAGGGAAGAACCCACCTCATCCTGAACACAAAAAGCATCGGCCCGTCGATGCTTTTTTTCATAGAGAGGGACGGACCTCTATCCATTTCATTCTCCTTATCCATTTATGGTACAATCAGTAGAGTCTTAAAAAGGAATTCGTAAAGGAAGATATACGTGAGTAAAAAAGCACCCGTTCAAAAAAATGATTATATAGATGAAGCCGTATTCGAGGATTTGACCCATGACGGCAATGGAGTAACCAAGGTCGACGGATACCCATTGTTCGTCCCAAATGCCCTGCCCGGGGAAGAAGGCCGCGTCAAAGTCGTGAAAACGAGTAAAGGCTACGGATTCGGCCGACTGTCAGAACGCACGAAAGAGAGTCCGTTTCGTCAGGAACCTCCTTGTCCGATCTACAGGGAATGCGGAGGCTGTCAGATCCAGCATATGACGTATGAAGGCCAGCTAAAAGCGAAAGAGAAGAATGTAAGGGACGTAATGCAGCGTATCGGCAAGCTTCCTGACGTAAGCGTGCACCCGGTCCTCGGAATGGAAGAACCATGGCGCTACCGTAATAAAGCCCAGGTTCCCGTCGGGGAAAAGGACGGACGGTTTGTAGCAGGATTCTATCAAAAGCGCAGTCATGAAATCATCGATATGGACAAATGCATCATTCAATATGAAAAAAATGATGAAGTGATCCAGCATGTGAAGGATGTATGTGAAAAATTGCAGGTCCGTCCCTATGATGAGAAGAATCATAAAGGGACTCTCCGCCATATTATGACCCGGACGGCGTATACGACGGGTGAGGTGATGGTGGTACTGGTCACGCGGACGCCTGAGCTTCCCCATAAGAAGGAGATAGTGGATGCACTTATTGAAAATATAGAAGGCTTGAAATCGGTCGTTCATAACGTGAACCCTAAACGAACAAACGTGATCATGGGCGATACAACCCGCGTCCTTTGGGGAGAAGAGGTGATCCACGACTATATCGGTGACGTAAAGTTCGCGATCTCAGCAAGATCCTTCTATCAGGTGAACCCCGAGCAGACGAAAGTGCTTTATGATAAAGCGTTGGAGTATGCCGATTTGCAGGGAGAAGAAACGGTCATCGATGCGTATTGCGGAATCGGGACGATCTCCTTATTCCTCGCTCAAAAGGCGAAGAAGGTATACGGGGTGGAAATCGTACCACAGGCGATTGAAGACGCGAAGCAAAATGCCGAGTTGAATGGTATGACGAATGTGGAATTCAAAGCTGGACCTGCGGAAGTCGTCATCCCCGATTGGTATAAAGAAGGGATCAAAGCGGATGTCCTTGTCGTGGATCCTCCGCGAAAGGGCTGTGATGAAGCACTTTTGAACACAATCCTTGCCATGAAGCCGAAGCGGGTGGTCTATGTATCCTGCAACCCGGCAACCCTTGCCCGGGACCTTAGAATATTGGAAGACGGCGGGTATAAAACAACGGAAGTTCAGCCCGTTGATATGTTTCCTCAGACGATGCACTGTGAAGCCGTTGCCAAGATAGAGTTAACAGAATAAAAATGTAGAGGTCATCGGCCTCTACATTTTTTTCATTCGATTTAACAATAATCCATCGGTGGTATCGTTTTCACCCACGATAAAGTCTTTCATATAGTATTGAACATACTCACCATAGCGACTCCCGGTTTCCATCAATAGTTCATCTACATATCTCACTCCATTCGGCAAAGCGTCAAGAAGAAGGGAAGCGAACCCGGCATAAATCCCACACGCCACTTGGAAATAGGTGGCGTTCGTTTGATATTTTTCATAAATCTCTTTATTGCTCAGCTCATTATACATATATAGTTCACGGTCCTTATAAACGAGCAGGACCCCTACTAAATCTTTCCCTATTAAGGGCTGTTTGCCGGGATCAAGGGTTTCCATGGGATAATCCCAGATCTTATCTGCATCGTCAAGGTTATTTCGGATGAGAGTTGTCGTATGATCGTTCACTTTATATAGAAAGCCCCCTTCCATATTGAACCTCCTGCATAACGTATACACTTCTTCATGGGGCATCAGACATCCATTGAATGTCACGTCACCAAGGGTCACTTTGAATTCCAAATCATATACATTTTCATAGAGAAAGAGGGGTGTTCTCTCCTTCATCATCATCGGGAAGCTTAAAATGGCTTCATCAAGGAAACATTCAGGAGACCATGTGGTATAGACGCAGTTCTCCTTAGCAATGGTTTCATCTTGAAAGAAAGAGGTATCATGCTCTACAATGTAACATGCAAGGGGCAGGTCTTTCATGGCCTTCATTCTTTCGATGGCCATCCACTGTACCACTCCCGGATTCATTCCAGAGCATACAATCCCTTTCATATTCGTGTAGGCAGACTTATTCTCCTCAAAGATACGGAGGCGTTCCATGAGGGGAAAACCTTCATATTCCTCTTCGTTGTCGTCTACCATTTTATTTTCTAAAGCGGTATTGATATATTGTATTCCCAGTTCATTGCAGCAATTAAGCATCTCTACTGTGTCGGCCCATGAAACATCCAATACAATCGACGTTTTGGAATCCCTTAAATGTTTTTGAAAGAGTGGGAGGTTGTGAAGATCAAAGTTCATTATACGGAATTGATTGAATAAATGTGGGGAAAGAGCGGAGTAATAGCTGGATTCTTTTTGATTGTGATCGATTAAATAAATCACGGCATCCCGGATTACGTAGTGGATGGGGTCCTCCTTATCCTGAACAGATTTGTTAAGAATGGAAAGGACTGATTTTGCCACACCTCCTGCGCTACCAAGAATCGTTATAATCGTTTTCGTTTTTAACACGTTTCCTTCATCCCTTCATTATGAAATTTTCGTTACTTCTAATTTTCCTTCTCCTTTCTCAATGAGGTAACTACCTACTATCAGATTATGTCCTCTTTCATTTGATGGGACCGGCTATCAATCATTTAATGGGAAAATCCACCGAATCACTAGTATGATATTTTCCCGGAAGTACAGATGACATGGAGTGGACACCCATTCGGTTCAAATCATGTCGACAGATTTTGAAAAAAGATGAAAGGTAAAGTATGATAGAAGATAGTAATTCATACTTGTACAAGTTAAGAAAAGTGAGGAAGAACTTCATGTATCTCACCATTAAAGAAACAGCCGAATATCTGTCCCTCCCCGAATCGTACATTGAAAGCCTCGTCCAACAAAGAAAGATACGTGCGGTTCATGACGGGGAACAATATTTACTATACCGGGATCAATTCAATCAGCATCTTGAACAGATGGAAAAAATGAAGCGGCAGCTCGCAGAATATCTAAGTGAACCGATCCCTGAAGATATTGATGTGAAGGATGAAGACTAGTCCTGGACGAATCCAGAAATTTTCTTAAGGAATGGAGAATACGATGAACGGACAACAGCGTTCCAATATCAAACCGGGTCTTGAAGTGGACATCGTCCTGAAAAAAGACCAGCGAACAGACAAACTAACTCGGGGGATCGTGAAAGATATTTTAACGAATTCCCCGAATCATCCACATGGCATCAAAGTCCGATTAGCAGATGGACAGGTTGGCCGGGTGAAGAATATTATTCAGAAATAAGAGGCCGGAGCGGTCTCTTTTTTTCTATTTATGGAAAAGTGATGTTCCAAAGTGGTGTACCTGGTACAATTCAATGGGATTGTACCAGGCACAGGAATGTTAGATTGTACCTGGTACAAAAAAGTCAGCTGCCAAAAAAGACCTCGATCCCCGCAAGGGATCGAGGTCTTTCGATTTTTGCTTAACTAAACAACTGAGGAATGCCTTGGATCAACGAGTACACACCCATATAAGACATGGCCACGACGATCAGCACACCGAATACGGTCATCCAGACCGGGTGCTTGTAGTCACCGACGATTTTTGCTTTATGTGCGGCAATCAGCATGACACCAAGGGCGATCGGCAGGATCAATCCATTGAGGGACCCGACCAGGATCAAGATGGCAACCGGTTTACCGACAATCACGAAAACAAGTGTTGAAATCGTAATGAAACCGATGATCAGCCACTTATGATATTTCTCAAGGAGTGGGCTGAATGTACGGATGAAGGATACCGACGTATAGGCAGCCCCTACTACGGATGACACAGCGGCAGACCACATGACGATACCGAACATTTTGTACCCGATATCACCGGCAGCCAGCTGGAATACGGACGCAGGTGGGTTCTTAGGGTCTAATGTAAACCCTTGAGCGACAATCCCTAACGCGGCGAGGAATAGAAAGATCCGCATGATGGACGCGATTCCGATGGCTGATACGGAGCTTTTTGTGATTTCAGGAAGGGCTTTTTTCCCTGTTATCCCAGCCTCTAATAATCGATGCCCCCCGGCAAAGGTGATGTATCCACCGACGGTCCCGCCGACCAGGGTGATGATCGCGAGAAAATCGATGGTGTCGGGAGCGAATGTTTTCGTTACGGCTTCGCCGACAGGTGGATTCGCTGTGAACATGACATATACCGTAAGGATGATCATTAATAATCCCAGGATTTGAGCGAATTTGTCCATTAATCTGCCCGCTTCCTTTACCAGGAAGATCCCGACTGCAACGATCCCGCTGAACAATGCGCCCATTTCAGCTGAGATCCCGAACAGGACATTCGTACCGAGTCCCGCTCCGGCGATATTTCCGATGTTAAAGGCAAGGCCACCCGCCACGATGAGGATGGAAAGGAAATACCCTAATCCAGGAAGGACATCATTTGCGATATCCTGAGCCCTTTTCTCAGAGATGGCAATGATGCGCCAAATATTCAGCTGTGCGCCAATATCGATAAGGATGGAAATTAAAATGACGAAACCAAAGCTTGCGGCCAGCTTTTCAGTAAAGACGGTTGTTTGAGTCAGGAAGCCCGGTCCGATGGCGGAGGTCGCCATCAGGAACGCTGCTCCCAGTAATAGGCTGAAATTCGATTTTTTCTTCAAGGGGTTCTCTCCTTTGTTGTGGACTAAGAGTTAAATTTCAAGGCGATTCCTTGCTTTAAATGGTTTAATTGTCGCTCGCGATCTATGTATAGCTCCTGCGCCTTTTCATGGGAGATCATGGTGAATGTAATGGCTTCTCCCGGCTTCGTTTGAGCAATGAGGGGAAGATCCACGGATGCTATGTATCCTATCCTCGGATAACCTCCCGTCGTTTGCCGGTCGGCGAGCAGAACGATCGGCTGACCATTCGACGGAACCTGAATCGTTCCAAACACCACCGCTTCCGATACCATATCGAATTCCTCATCAAGATGGAGGGACGGACCTTCAAGACGGTAACCCATCCGGTCTGATTGGGAGGATACTTTAAATGGCTGCTTGAAGAACTGCTCCCGGCTCTCTTCGGAAAATAAATCGTACTCCGTTCCAGGGATGATCCGAATGGCTTTCTTCTGGTGATAGGATGAGATGAATTCAGATGAAATCGACCAGTCGATTTCCGTGAAGTCACTCTTCTCCACATAGGGAAGTAAATAGTCGATCATATTGGCTGATTCTTTGTTGATCGGTCCTGCTTCCAACATATCGCCAGGCTGAAGGGGACGACCATCCAATCCTCCGATTCCCGCCCTTACATATGTGGACCTGCTGTTCATGACTTTCTCGACTTTAAAACCTCCTGCAACCGCAAGATAACTGCGGCAGCCATTCGTGCATGCCCCGAACTTCAGGATGCTCCCGGCTTTGATCAAGAGGGATCTCCTTAATGGAACGGGCTTCCCATCAATCGTCGGAGTCAGGTCTCCTCCGCAGATTGAGATAAGGGAGGTTTCCTTAAATTCTAGGACGGGTCCCATCAGGGTGATTTCAAGGGTGGCCTCTTCCACATCATTGCCGACGAGAAGGTTCGCAATTTTGTGGGCGAGGGGATCCATGCTCCCACTCACGATGACGCCGTACTTTTGATATCCGTACCTTCCTAAATCCTGGATGGTTGTCAGGAGGCCCGGCTTGATTATATTAATCATTGTTCCTCCTCCAATGCTTTATATTCTTCAAATGAAATCGGAGTGAAGCGTATTCGGTCCCCGGCTTTCAGCAGGCTTGGTGAGTCGTCGTTATCAGGTTGGAACAGTTTTATGGGTGTACGGCCGATCAACTGCCATCCACCGGGTGTTTCTATGGGATATACCCCTGTTTGTTCCCCTGCTATTCCAACTGAGCCTGCCGGTATTTTCAGGCGTGGGGACTTTCTTCTTGGCGTCGCGATTTCCGGAGACATGCCGCCGATATAAGGGAATCCGGGTGCGAAGCCGATCATGTATACGAGATAGTCCCCGTTGATGTGTTTCGTTATGACTTCTTCAGTGGATAACTGATGATGGTTGGCGACTTCTTCAAGGTCAGGCCCGAATTCTCCTCCGTAGCATACGGGGATGTCGATGATTCTTGCTTCTCCTTTTTCTTCCGTTTTCAGGGTTGAAAGCATGTTTTCGATTTCAGAACAGACGACCGTGTATGGAAGTGTGTTCTGAAAGGGTTTGTGAGATTCGGTGATGTTGATTGGATCGTAATAGAGTGTGACGGTTGTGAAGGCCGGGATATATTCTACCAGCCAGTCGAATGATTGGGTTTCGATTATATTTGTTACCGCTTTCACCAGGTCGTGTGTTTCTTGCTGAATCGAGCTGCCTAATTGGATGACGACGGCGTGGTCGCCTAATGGGCGTAACGTATAATTCAAAGAATAACCTCCATTCATGGTTGTATATTTATAGGGAATAAAAAGTAAATATGTATGAGTGGCCGCGTAAAGACTATTCAGAAAAGTTTGGCCATGTTGTTATTATAGTATAATTCTTTGTGTTTTCAATAAAAGTATGGGAAATAGCTGTGTAAATAAGAAAGATTAAGACTTTGCACCTAATGATAGTGCAGGCGTTTTTTGGCTTATTCGAGTGAAACGTTCGTTTCACTCGCCTTTCAGCTTATGCTGAAAGGCCGTGGATAGGGGGACAACCGACAGGAGAAAATTCATTTTCTCCTGTCGGTTGTCCCCCTATCCACGGAATAAGCCAAAAAACAGTTAAGAATTATTTTCTCTATAATAATGAATGAAGGTTCATTGGTACTATTTGCAATTTGTTAAAAACTTACACATTTCCGTTGTTTTATTTCGTATCGCAATTGTGTATTGTGTGCTATTATTTAGTAATCCGAAATAATATCCCCATCTGTTGGTGGGGTTTGATAGATGGGATGGGAGGTTTTTTTATGAAGGTAAAGGATCCTTTATGGACGAGGTCTTTTATTATGTTGATGGTGGGGAATTTGTTTGTGTTTATGTCGTTTCAGATGTTGATTCCGACGCTTCCTCCTTATATTAAGTCGATTGGGGCATCGGGGCTTGAGATTGGATTGGTGACGACGCTGTTTTCAATCGGGGCTGTGTTAAGTCGGCCGTTCATTGGGTTTATGCTGGAATACAGGGACAGGAAGCCCCTCGTCTTGATAGGGGTAATCTCGTTACTCGCGATTACGGTGATTTATCCATTGTCGAGTGTGGTCTTCATCTTTCTATTATTCCGTTTTGTACATGGACTCGCATGGGGATGGTCCACAACGGTCAACGGAACGGCAGCCGTCGATGTGGTGCCTAAATCCCGTTTGGGTGAAGGGATGGGGTATTACGGCTTGTCGATTACGATCGGGATGATCATCGCCCCGAGCCTCGGAATCTATTTATTCCAGGTGACGACCTTCACAAATCTGATCATCACATCAAGTGTACTGGGTGTCATCGCGATCTTCCTATTGGGGATCGTTCATTATCAGACGCCTAAAGTGGTCAAAGAAACGAAGAAAGAAGATTTGAAGTTTTCCTATCTTGGTTCATTGGTCGAAAAATCCAGCTGGTTCCCGGCTTTCATTACCATCATGGTGACATTTGGATACGGATCGATCGTAACATTCATCGTCATCTTCGGGGAAGAACGAGGAATACAGCATATCTTCCTATTCTACTTATGTAATGCGATCATGGCGTCCCTTTCCAGACCGATTGCTGGAAAGTGGTTTGATGAACGGGGACCAAAGGGGCTTGTGCTATTCTGTATCGTGGTTACGTTTATCGGCATGTGGGCACTGTCTTTCGCTCATTCCGATTTACTGATTGTCGTATCCGGTCTTCTTTTCGGAGTTGGATTCGGCTCACTCATTCCAACCCTTCAATCCTGGACATTGTCCATGACGCCGGATCATAGACGTGGAGTGGCGAACGGTATGTTCTTCTCTTCCATCGATCTTGGTATCGGGTTGAGCGGCTTAGTATTCGGCGTGCTGGCTCAGTATGTCGAGACGGGAGTACTATTCCAAATTTCCAGCCTGTTTTTACTCATTGCCCTCGTAGTGGCGATTCTTGAAGGCAGAAAACAAAAAAAGCTTGTCCATCAGACTTCCGCATAGTTTGATGGGAGAATAATAGTGGTAAGTATAAAGGACTATCTGTTTTGAAAGTGCATCAAAGCCTTTCGTAACGGATAGTCCTTTCTTCTGTAATGGAAGTGATCCCATTGAATCACGGCAGAAAGTATCAATCGAAAAATGAAAAGGAAATGAAATTTTATCCCAATGAAATTCTGTTAGAATGAGAGAAATAGACAAGTCTGTGAGGTTTCCGGCAAGGGAGGCCCACATATAACGGAGGACATTATGACAGAAGAAAAATTACTGATGGAGAAGTCATTTTATCGAACTTTTTTAGTAGATCAGGACACGAACCGTCATCCAATAGAAGTACTTGGAGGAGCATTTGTCGAAGAACAGCAAAACGAACCGTATGACTTAACGTATATCCGCTATGCCCAAGGGGAGGTTTATTTTCACAGCAGGGACTATGAAGCGGCCATCTTCAAGTGGGAAAGTATCCTGAACGAACTGGAGCCATGGGCTAAGAAGAACATTGCGGATTCTTACTATGAGCTTGGGATGCTGTCATCAGCCGAGGATGTATACACAGCCATCCAAACCGATAGTACGATACTGACCATGGAGGTGTCCCTGCAGCTATTCTCCCTTTACATCGAGAGGAACAAGATCCAATCGGCCTATCACACGATCGAGAAAGCATTATCGATCGAACCGGATTACCCGAATGTCACTGAACTCGCAAGGGCTTTTTATGAGGAACAGGGGGACTGGAATAAAGCGGTGGAACTGGCTGTAAAGGAATCGATCCGAACGAGGGAACCTGCATGGTTCATGATTTTGAGAGAGTATGGTGATCAAGGGTACACAAGGTCATTTGCTCCGGATTATTTCTATGATCTATTGATCGCAGTGTATGAAAAAGACCGTAAACAATTTAAGGATCTTGTATCCAGTCTATGGGCGAGTTACAGAGGCCACTCGGCTGCCCATATCGAATGGATGCTGACGGTGAACACGCTCTTTGAATACGTGGAGATCCTTCCGAACGAATCTTGGCAGGAAATTCTTTCTCACTTTAAAGAGGCATATGTCGGCTTCCTTGAAGGTGATTACCTTGTGAAAGACCTTGAAGGCTTCATGCCAAGTATGTTGACGAATTGGTTGAAGGTGAGCAGGGATCAAGAGCCGCTATTTCCGGCAGCAGCCGTTTTGGCCTGGAACGATGTCTTTTCCTACAGCATCGAACCGATGGTGACGGAAGAAGCGGAAATGATTCTCTTAGAGGGAAATTCCTATCAGGCCCGGTTTGAGGACATCATTCTGTTTTTGAATAAAATCATTCAGTGGGCGGAACGGAATGACGCACCTGTCGGATACAAAACCCAGTGGATTGCAGAGCAGTTGATGGATCTGAGTGAACATCATCTATTGATTGCGGGAAGTGCATCAAGCGGGAAGTCTTCCTTCGTTCAATCCGTCCTGGGTGAAAGTGTGGGAGAAGCTGAAGATTCAACGATCATCTACAGCTATCATGATCAGCAGGTAGAAGTGAAGGAGATTCACGATCAAGGGGTTCATCAAGTGGAAAGCATCGCAGACTTCGAAGAGTTGATGCAGCGGGAAGCATTTGTGGAGTATAAGCTTCCATCAGAGTTTCTTAAGAAAAATGGAACGGCACTCATCGATGTTCAAACGGGTAAGAGGAAGCTTGATGATCTGACTGCCTTTTATCCTGCAGCTGATGGGTTATTGTATGTCCTGAATGCCGATGCCCCCTTTAATGCAGAAGACCGTCAGACCTTACGGAAATTAGCGGAAATCGGACAGCCTGTGAACGTACACTTCTTATTAAATAAGATGGATAAAGTATCCCACACAGAGAGAACGGAAGAAATCATTGAATCTGCACGGAACAAAGCCCGTGAATGGTTCCCGGATGCAGAAGTGCTGCCTTACTCGTCCCTCGAAGCCGTTCATCTTCAGCGTAAAGATGTGGAGGCGTTCCTTGGGGACCATTATCAGGTGAAGACCGGTGCCCTTAAGGGAGAGCGTGGAAGCAAATTATTTTATCTAGTGAGAAAAACGTTAAGGGACCTATACTCGAAACGTAAGAATCATGAAAATGATTTAAAGGAAAGCATTGAAAAAAATGAGGACATCCTCACACGTCTGAATGGATTCGAGAACTATTTGGGAGACATGCAAAGCGACAAGGTTTCCATCATCAAAGATTCCTTCCATCAAAAGAAGGAAGCCATGAAGAAGGAAATTTCTGAGAAAATCCCTGCCATACTCAGCGGTTGCTCGGAATTGATCAGTGAAGAAAGTGATTTCAAACAAATCCACACTGAATTAAATGATGCGATGAACACAAGGATCCAGGAGTACATCCAGGACGATCTCATGCCTCGTTACGTCACGTCCCTTGAGGAGTGGCTTGCCTTTTCAAAGCAGGAACTGCAGGACAGTCAGGACTACTTGAATGAAATGAGTGAAACGTTCAACGGACTATTCGGGAAGGATAAAGTCGTTTTACAATGCGATTTCCAAGTAGTTGATGATTGGCGCAGGGACGTCAGCAGAATGGGAACGAGGGCACAGATCGACAAAGAGAATATCCTGTTACGGTTTAAACCGGCTCAGTTCCTTCTGAAAAGCGCAGGAAAACTACTTGGGGTCCTGCCTCAGAATAAGTCGTTATTATACAACCAGTACAAGCGTTACCTGGAAAACGAAGACTATCAGGATATTACGGCATCCGTTGTCCAGAAGTTCTTCCTTCAGTTTGATCTGTTTGAGAAATCCCTGCAGCAGGATATTCATTCATTCTTCTCAGATCCATTCAAGCAACTGGAGGTAACGATCAAGGATACGGAAGCGGAGATTGCATCCGATCAGCAAGCATTGAAGAAAATGAAAGGAAATCCGGAACGATATTTCGATCCGATCACCCTGTTCGAAGTGAAACTTCTTCAGCATGAATACATGGTGAAGGCCAGTTACAACGCTTCACATCATTTTTCATAAAATAAGAAGACTGATTCAATCCATCGGCCACACCTTGGATTGGATCAGTCTTTTCTTTTGTTCAATACTTAGTTGTGCAAAAAGCTGCTGTTATCCTGGATGACTTCGGCGATGATCCGTTCCAGGGAATTTACAGTATGGATGGTGGAGAAATCGAGTCCGAGGTGGATCGCTGTCTGGGCGACTTCAGGTCGGATACCCGTGATGACGGATTTGACTCCCAGCAGGTTCAAGGCATCAATGAGGCGGAAGATCTGCTGTGCCACCATGGTGTCCACCAATACGACTCCGGACAAGTCGATGATCAGCATGGACAGATGGGCATCAGCACTTTGCTGAAGGGTTGACTCCATGATCATTCTTGCGCGGGTTGTATCAATATCCCCAATGATCGGGAGCAGCCCTACTTCCGAAGTTAAAGTAATGACCGGGGTACTTAACTCTTGAATCAATGTGGACTGAGCCTGCAGCCTGTCCATCAAGATCGCAAGGAATGTCGAGGTGAATGTTTCCAGCACATAATCCAAGGCGAAATTAATCTTTCGTTCCCATTCAAATACTTCCTTTAGATGGATGTTGAACTCCGTTTCTTCCACGAACTTCTCAACATAGGTCCAATACACCCTTCTGAAAACACCAGAATTCCGCACGACTTCATCAAGGGTCGTGCTGGATTTGCTTCGATCGGTTGCCGTTTCCTTCGTCCAGTTAGAAATCAATTTTTTTGATTCCTCATTAGAAAGTAATAAGCATCTTGCAATGACCTTTACATAATTGGAGTTTTGTTCTTTGACTTTATTCAGAACCTCAGGTGGAGAATCCGGAGAATAGTGCGATCCGGTTTTAATATTCTGAAATCCCAGCCAGTCTTCTGTAAAATCCAAGGCGTGGTCAGTCAAGTATTCATATAAATGAGACGAATGAGTGTCCATAAACTCTCCCTTTGAGAATGACTTATTATTCTATTTTGAAACCTATTGGAAGGGCTGTCAATCATTTGGGTTGGAATTCCCAAAAAGCCAATGCATCATTTAAACTTTTATTCTCTTGGATCAACCCAAAAAGGAGCCCTAACCAGGCTCCTTTTCCTATGCAGATATTTTCATTTGAACGATCGAATACAATTGCTTCCTGGCCCGGTGAAAACGGGTTTTCACGGTGGAAGGGGACAGGTTCAGCTTTGTGGCGATTTCACGATCACTCATATCCTCCGTGACTTTCAATGCCATGACTTCCTGCTGAGTGAGTGGAAGATCTGTGATATGATCCTGGATGCTGCTTTTAAGGAAGCGGGCATCGATTTCATCTTCCAGGGAGCGGTGATCCTCAATGGGATGGAATTCTTCATGTTCTTCTATGCAGATTTCATTGCGCTTGGATCGTTGGCGGACGATGTCGATGGCTGTACATTTTGCAATCGCAGTGAGCCAGGATTTGATTTTTGCCGGATCTTTAAGAGTATCCATCTTGAGATAAGCTTTCAGGAAAGTTTCCTGGATGACATCCTGTGATAAGTGAACGTCCTTTGTAATATTGTAAGCGATGTGGTAAATCAACTTATGAAATTGTTCATACATCTCCTCGAGTATCAGAGGAGATGATGGTGTGTTTAGTGTGTCCATGTGGTCACCTCGACTTTCTATAATCAATCGTTTAGTTCTCTTCTGATAAAGGAGGGTGCATCTTCCTTCTGTAAACCGAAAGTTTGGATGGATCCGTGTTTCTGATACTTGATGATAACCGTATACGCATTATTCATAGGATCGTATACGAGCTCATCCATAATCGATTCGATCTGTTCCCCATCTTTCACTTCGATGCCCTTGTTTTCTCTTTTTAACTGGAGGGCCCACTCTTCTACCGGTCGAGAGAAAGGATCGTTGTAATCAACTGGCTGCGTCACATACATCCATTCGATATCAGATGACATCATCTTGAGATCTTTTAAATATCCTTTATCCTCTAGCCATGCAATGAATTTTTTATCGTTCTTTTTAACACCGGTGTTTGCCCAAGTGTCTTTGGACATGAGGAATTCAACATTATAAAGATTGATTTTGTCACGGTTCTCAAAGGAATCATCGTACGTTTCTTCTTTTAGGATATCGATGGCTTCCTTGATATCTGCAGGGTCTGCTACGGTAATGGCAGGTTTGTTCCCCATCTCGTTATAAATGGTGAGTTTGTCGACTTTATCTGATTCCACACCAAAAAGTTGTTGTGTTTTCTCTTTGTAATTCTTGCTTTCATAAAGAGAAGCATACTGAGATTTCACATCATCAATATCAATCAGGTAATTCCGTACGATTTTGCTGCCGTCTTTCATCTTGTAATAGAGAAAGATCTGCTCGTTTTTCTCAGACGCTTCATTTTTTTGGCTCTGATGATCCACAATCGCTTCATGAAGATCCAGGACGGCTTCAATCGCTATCGGATCATTCATAAAAGGCTCTTCAATCAGATTCTCAGGGTTGTCCGTCAGGGAATAATAGCTCTGACTGACATGAACTTTCTCTACATCTGCCAATTCGGGCACTTTCTGTTCATAGTGAAACAGGTCGAACTGAATGATGAACCCGAGAAGGATAATGACGAGTGCGAATCCTGCATATCCCCTCCATTGACGGAATACTCTCCAATGTTTCTGCAAGATCATTTCACCGATGTAGTAACCGATGAGTGAACCGAAGAAGTATCCAAATAAGGTCCAGCCCTCTGACTGATAAATTCCTTCGAAGTACATCCCGCCGATCAGCATGAAGCAGAAGGAGATACCATATTTAAACAACGGTCTCAAGAAAGGGTAAACAATTGCCTGGGAGGCAGCCTCCACTTTTCTCATTTTGTATAACACGTATGAGAATCCATAGAATACGAGAGTAATCATGAAGAATAACAAGACATCTGTACCGGACAGAAGGTCGTTCTCAAGGTACACCGTTTTGATGAGCGGTGAGTATTTCTCAATTTGAACATTGAAGAAATAGTCCTCAGGAAATCCGAATAATAGATTTTTCAAACTGTAGCAAACAAGCATAAACATGCCTGCAGGCAATAGGAGCAGAATATACGTCAATGCACCCTGCACGACAGTCAGTCCCGTTATCATGGCAACGAAGGTAGAGGCCGTGAACAGGAGCACACTCATGAGAATCGTAATGCCGCACCAGGTGAAAATATCCTGAACCCCTACATATTGTTGAAGATCCGTGAATGAATAAAGGGAAAGTACGATCACGGTATTCAGTACAATCGGAAGGATGAGGATCCCAAACCCCGTCCCGGTAAAATGAAAAAATAATTTTCTGCGGGTGATCGGTAGGCTGTGCATGAAGTCCCCAGCCTGTTTCACGTGCAGATAACGAAATAGGAACAAGGATAGGATGACCGGGATGATCAGCAACAACCCTATTTGGATCGGGTATTGCATTTTGAACAGATTTTCATAAATTGCAATCGGGTACGTTTGATGATCCCTGGATAACTGACCGATGATGTAGACGGGTAAAGAAAAGAGAAGTCCGATAAAGTAGACAATGCCGACCCATCCAACATTCCGCAGGCTTTGAACGATGATTTCCTTATTGATCCATGATGTTTTGGATGGCATATCCGACGTCCTCCATTTCATAAACAAAAATTTCTTCAAGTGTCAGGGGCAATAAGTCGAAAATGACCGGATGGTAGGACTGAATCAAGCTCCTCACCCGTTGCTCCTCACCCCGGACGATACAGAGGGACACGCTTCCCCTCGTTTCGTTATGCAGGATTTCAAGATCATTAAAGAGCTCTCCGGGAATCTTCCCCTTGAATGCCAGCTGTACTTTGTGAATGCCGGACTTTAAATCATCGAGTTCCTTCTCCAGCAAAAATTCCCCACCATGTAAAATCCCGATATGGTCACAAATATCCTCCACTTCCCGGAGATTGTGAGAAGAAATGATGATGGTCATGTCCCGGTTGGCCACTTCTGAAATCAGAACGCTTTTGGCTTTTTTCCTGACAACGGGATCAAGGCCGTCCATCGGTTCATCCAGGATCAGGACATCGGGTTGAGTGGCCAGGGCCAGGATAAACGCCGCCTGCCTTTGAACTCCTTTAGAAAATTTATGAAGATTCTTATTGGGGTCAATCCCGAATAAACGGCTCAATGATTGAAAGCGTTCCTCATTCCAACGGCTATAAGTGTTCTGATAAAAACGGGCCATTTGTGTCAATGAGTAGTGAGCAAAGAAAAACGGTTGATCAGGGATGAAGAACAACGTCTCTTTCGTCGGGATATTTTCATAGACTGGCTGTGTGTTAACTGAGATTTCTCCGCTTTCAGGCTTCAATACTCCTGCAATGGTTTTCAGTAATGTGGTCTTTCCTGCACCGTTCGATCCGAGCAGGCCATAGATCGAACCTTTTTGAACAGAGAAAGAGATGTCATGTATGATTCCTGTGCCTTCAAAGGCTTTGTTTATGGATTTAACCTCGATCATCAGCTTGATTACCCCCAACCGTTGCCTCGATTTCTGCAATCATCTGTTTTAAGTCTTCCGTTGTGATCCCTAAGTAAAGGGCCTCGGACAAAAGTTTAGACAACTCTTCTTTTACTTTCATGATTTTCTCCGCGTTTTGAATGTGACTTGAAGGATTAACAAAGCTACCCCGTCCTTTCACAGAATAAATGAATCTTTGAGATTCGAGTTCCCTGTAGGCTTTTTGGATTGTGTTTGGATTTATGGTCAGCTGCTGTGCCAGGGCACGAACGGAAGGCAATTGTTCATCCGGCTTCAGCACTTCATTAATGATTAATTCTTTTAGCTTTTCGACTAATTGTTCATAGATGGGTTTACGACTTCTTAAATCAAGCTCAAACATATCCACCCTCCCGACTGTATGTAGTGTACTACGTGTCTTAATACAGTTAAAGTATATAACAAGTTCTGCCAGTTTGGGAAGGGGGAAATGAAAATATTTTCAAATAGTTTGTTGTAATGTTTTAGGAGGGAATGGTAGTTGATTTCCATTCCAGGATGCTCGCTTTCCGCGGGGCTGGCGGTGAGCCTCCTCGGCTGCGCCTGCGGGGTCTCACCTGTCCAGCTCCAGCGGCTAACCCCTCGAGGTCATAAGTTAAATGGTCCAAGAAGGCAAAGAACGCCTTCCCGGCCCATTCATCTTATGCTTGTCGGGGCTGAGCAAGCCGCTTCCGCTTTTCGGACTTTCCAGCTATTCCCGCAGGAGTCGAGCATCCTTCCACTCCAATCAACTTTCCCGGCACTAACTTTTAAAGGTGATACCAATCACAATGGACTTTCAGAAATAACTTTTTGTGAATAAATAGTGATTAGCCACAATATACAATCCGTGCCTTATAGCTAAAATTGGATGGATAGAAACTGAAGCGAAGCCCATGGGAAGGGGAAAATCCACTATTCATTATCGATAAATATTATTTATCACTCGAACTCACGACCATAAAATGGAATTTATGTTAGCATATAGGCATATCTAAAGAAAAAAGGGGATTGTTATGGACGGACGTGAACCGGTTTTGTCGATCAGGGATTTGAAGAAGAATTTTGGCAGTAAGGAAGTGTTGAAGGGTGTCCGGCTGGATGTGTATGAAGGACAGATCATCGGCTATATCGGTCCGAATGGTGCCGGGAAAAGTACGACGGTCAAGATCATCCTCGGCCTTGAAGAAGGGTACTCGGGCCAGGTGACGCTCTTCGGTGAAGATATATCCCATAGTTCTGTAGAATATAAGAAACGGATCGGCTATGTGCCTGAGATGGCGGATCTTTATGATAACCTCACGGCAGAAGAGTACCTCACATTCATGGGGGAACTATATGGAATGGAACAAAAAAAGGCGGGGGAGAAAGCGGAAAAACTCACCCGGTTGTTTGGACTTTCAGAAGTGTATGAGTCAAGGATAGCCTCTTATTCAAAAGGGATGAAGCAGAAGATTCTGATCATCTCGAGTTTATTACATAATCCCGATGTATTATTTTTGGATGAGCCCATCAATGGATTGGATGCCAACTCGGTCATGATTTTTAAAGAGCTTCTCGCCCAGCTTGCCGCTGAGGGGAAAACCATCTTCTACTCCTCTCACATCATGGACGTGGTGGAAAAGATCAGCAACCGGATCGTTCTGTTGCATAACGGACAAATCGTGGCGGATGGCAGTTTTGAAGATTTAAAGAATCAGAATATGGAAGGATCCCTTGAGGAAATCTTCAACCAATTAACCGGATTCAATGAGCATAAAGAAACGGCAGCGGAAATTGTTTCTGTTGTGCAAGAGGTGTAGGGATGAAGGAATTTCGTACACTTTTGTTTCTGGATTGGTTTCAAGGATTGTTTAGGAGGCTTGGATTCGATTACCGGTTGTTGAGAAGAATCCTTCAAGTCAAGCTGACAATGGATCAAAGACGTGTGCCTACGATATTCCAGCAGCAAGGCAGGAAGAAAGGGAAGGATGAAAACCGTTTTATTAAATCCCTCTGGGTGTATGCGCTGTTTGGATTATTCGTCATCCCTTTCATTGTAATGGGAGATCAATATATTTTTCAGATGAGCATCACCTTTACCGTGCTCATTTTCATCGTCATGACATCAATGATTTCAGATTTCTCAGTCGTCATACTGGACATCCGGGATCATACGATTCTCTTTACCAAGCCTGTTGAAAGGAAAACCATCAGCCTGGCTAAAACGCTTCACGTGTTTATTTATCTGTTTTTCCTGACAGGCTCCCTGACCGCCATTCCACTAGTCGTGGGCTTGATCAATCAGGGTCTTTCCTTCTTTTTTATTTTCCTGGCAGGAATCATCCTGATGAATATCTTCATCGTTGTGTTTACGGCCATGCTCTACTATTTCATCCTGCAATACTTCGATGGGGAAAAACTGAAGGACATCATCAACTATGTACAGATCGGATTATCCATCGGACTTGCAGTGGGATATCAGGTTGTGGCGCGTTCCTTTGAGTTTGTGGATTTAACGATTTCGTTCACACCGGATTGGTGGAATATCTTTCTGCCACCCATCTGGTTCGGGGCTCCGTTTGAATGGTTCCTGAACGGCAATCACGAGACCATGATCCTGATTCTCTCATTTATGGCTGTACTGGTTCCTTTCCTCGCTCTTATCGTTTATGTGAAGGCGTTGCCGACCTTTGAGAAGAACCTTCAGAAATTATCCTCCCATGGCGGTAAGAAGAAGAAAGCCCGTTTCCGGTTCGGGGATGGACTCATGAAGGTACTCGCCAAGTCGAATGAAGAGCGTGCATTTTACCGGTTCGCCCATTATATGATGAAAAATGAAAGGGAATTTAAGCTGAAGGTGTATCCCGCCCTTGGGTTTGCCATCATCATGCCGTTCATTTTCATCTTCAATGGATTGATGGATGGGACAAGGGAAGATCTCCTGACTTCAAGCATGTACCTATCGATCTATTCGAGCTTCATCGTTATACCGACAGTCGTGATGATGCTCAGTTATTCAGGGAAATACAAGGGATCCTGGATATATAAAGTAGCGCCTGTCTCAGGCAGGGCGGCTATCTACAAAGGGACATTGAAGGCATTCCTTATGAAACTATTCCTTCCGCTATATGCCATCATAAGCATTGTCTTCATCATCCTGTTTGGGTACCGGGTGATCCCTGAAATCATCATCGTATTTATCAGTGCCTGTATATTCACCGTCATCTGTCTGAGCTTAATGAGGGGGACACTGCCATTTACAGAAAGTTTCGAAGGTGTCCAGCAAAGTGACAGCTGGAAGGTGCTGCCGTTCTATCTCATCGTAGGGGTGTTCTTTGGCCTTCATTACCTGGCCCTGCAGATTCCATTCGGTATTCCGGGCTACCTCATCCTTCTATTCGTCCTGAACCTTATTTTATGGAAAACAGCCATAAGGGGCGAATAGGAAGTACGTTCCTGTCTTGGAGGCAGGGGCGTTTTTTTGTATAGCCCTTAGGTAAGGATGGGAAGTATAAACGATACATACACCATTTGAAGCGAATGACATATACATAGAAAAATGATGGGCTCTGGTAAATAGGTAGTATGACATTTCCTTTGACAAAGAAAGTTTCCTTGATGCAAGATGGTAGTATTCTAGATGTTTGATCGGAGGAGAGTGGTTCGTATGTTCATAGACTGGTTAAGTGGATTTAACCCCACGATGCAGGCACTATTCGGCGGTCTGGTGACATGGGGGCTGACGGCCCTTGGAGCAGCCACGGTGTTTTTCTTTACGAAAATTGAAAAGCATACGTTGAATATGATGCTCGGGTTTGCCGCAGGAGTCATGATAGCAGCATCGTTTTGGTCACTGCTTGCGCCTTCAATAGAATTCAGTGAGCAAAACGGTCAGATCCCATGGCTTGCACCTGCCATCGGTTTTTTACTTGGTGGCGTTTTTATTAGACTTTTAGACTTTGTCGTACCGCATTTACATTTGGGGAATGAATCGGAAGATGCGGAAGGACCTCCAACTAAATTCAAGAAATCGACCTTATTATTCCTTGCGATCACCCTTCATAATATTCCGGAAGGTCTTGCCATCGGTGTTGCCTTCGGTGCTGCCTCGCTCGGCCTCGGGGATGCAACGTTAGTGGGGGCCATTGGCCTTGCAATCGGAATCGGGATCCAGAATATGCCTGAAGGGGCCGCTCTTTCCATCCCGCTAAGGGGAGAGGGGATGTCCCGTTTGAAATCCTTCCATTACGGTCAGCTATCAGCCATCGTAGAACCGATAGCCGCTGTGATCGGTGCTGCTGCAGTCCTGATGGTGCAGCCCCTCCTGCCTTATGCCCTTGCTTTCGCAGCAGGAGCGATGATATTCGTCGTCGTCGAAGAACTGATTCCTGAGTCACAATCTTCAGGAAGTACGGACTTGGCTACATTGGGACTGATGCTCGGTTTCGTCGTGATGATGATTCTGGACGTTTCCCTGGGCTGATCGAAAAGAAGGCATGCGCCCAAAGCGCATGCCTTTTCTCTTCCATAAACCAGTATAATAGAAGGGGGAGGGGATGTGTATGAAGATTGGTCTCATAAGGCACTTTAAAGTAACGAGGGGCTACCCGGCTTCATATGTAACGAGTGATGAGCTGATGAAGTGGGTGGAAGAGTATGATGCCTCGGACGTAGAGGGCAATGAAGTTGATCTTAAAGATATTGATTGGGAAGGCTGCTACTCCAGTGATTTATCTAGGGCACAAATAACGGCTGAAGCGGTTTATGAAGGAGAAATCACCTTTCTAAAGGAACTGAGGGAAATCAGATTATCTCCCATATTCCGGACTGACAAGAAAATGCCGCTCTTTCTTCATATGGCATTCATCAGGCTCGCCTGGTGGTTCAACCACCGGTCTCAGCCTGAAAGCAAGCGGGAAATCGAAGAGAGGATCCGTGTGGTGGTCGATCGGGTCGTCCATGAAGGGAAGGATGTGCTCATCGTAGGTCATGGCGGAATCATGATATTTATGAGGAAAGAATTACGAAAGCGGGGATTTACCGGACCGTCGTTCAGGAGACCGTCCAACGGGAAGGTGTATGTATATCAAGAAGGGACAAGGTGATCAAATACCCATCAATACAATAATCGGAGAAGGGGGACAGTCAAATGGAAGAGGTCCATTCACTAAAAGCACTCCATGAAAAGCTGGAAGCTGAGAAGCTGGTACTGCTATACATATCAAGGCCCGGTTGTTCTGTATGTCACGCACTCCTGCCACAGGTGGAAGAGATGTTGAAGGATTTCAAATCTGTGAATTCCATCCATGCCGATGCAGAAGAAATCCCGGAAATAGCAGGGGAATTTTCCATCTTCACCGTGCCCGTCATCATCGTATTTGTAGACGGCAAAGAGATGTTCAGAAAAGCACGCTTCGTTCCAATCGACGAACTCCACAGGCAATTCTCCCGTCTTACTGAGATGTTAGACAACTAAACAAACGTTTGATTAGTAAGTGGAAACGTTAACTGGACTGGCCTGGATAGGTTAAACAGTTGTTTAGTAGGATAAATATCAGTGGTCATTATAAATGGTAGGTTGTATTTGAATTCTATATAAACCTTTAAAAGGGCTGCTGAAAATGGGTATTTTGACACATCTCATTGAAGTAGCTCTTTTGTCATGGTTCAGTGAATAGGTATATAATAGAGAGTATAAGAGTATAGTAGTTATGAGAAATGAAAGGGGGCTTGTTGAATGATCAGATTGTCCAGGACAAAGAAAGTCATGTTACTCTGTTTCGCAATCATACTCATAATAGTAGCCAACCGGATTTCCACTGTACAACATCTGACGGCAAGAATCGCCACCAATCTTTATGTTAGCTTGAAATACCAGGACCTTGACCTTGAATATCAGAACGTCGAATTCTCACCCCAGTTCGGAGATTATTCTGTAGCGTATAAGGACAAAGATGGAAAAGTATATGGATTCATGGTAACCCCTAAGTCAATGCCCGTCATCATCCTTCATGATCCTCTGAGAGAGACACCTTAAGAAAAAGTTCCTATCATTCTTTTAAATTATCATTCTTCATGTATAATAAACCTTAACAACTTTATAAACGGTACCACAAGGGGAGCGAAAGCTGAGAGTGAACAATCTGTTCTGACCCTCTGAACCTGTTAGTTAGGACTAGCGTAGGGATGTGGAAAATAGGCAGTATAGTGCTTATTTCGATTGTTTCATTCTCCCTCCTTATGGTTTCGTTTTATCACATAAGGAGGATTTTTTTATGAAAAACACTCGACTTGTCGTATTGCTTGAAGCTTCATTGATGGCTGCTTTTGCGGTCATCCTCGATTTGCTGCCTTCTATTAAGCTATCACCGAGTATCTCGATTTCGATTGCCATGGTTCCGATTTTTCTATTATCTTATCGAAGAGGCTTGAGAGCCGGACTGATAGGGGGCTTTTTATGGGGGATCCTGCAGATTGCCCTCGGGGATGCCTGGATTGCGACCCCGGTCCAAATGGCGATTGAGTATTTCATCGCTTTTGCTTTTATCGGTTTTGCCGGGGTTTTTGCCGGGAAAATTCAGGGCGCACTGGGAAGCGGCCAACGGTCCAAAGTGGTCTTCTGGGTAGTGATTGCAACATTCGCAGGGAGCCTTGCCCGTTATTTCTGGCATTTCATTGCCGGATTCGTGTTCTTTGCCGAGTATGCACCGGATGAGATGTCCCCACTGCTATTTTCTCTTATAGTAAATGGGATCACCATGTTGGGATCGGCATTTTTATGCACCATCGTGCTGGCATTCATAGCAAATATCGCACCAAGATTGATCAAAGTGCAGTCGCATCAACACGAAATCAGCCGAAAGGCCTCGTGAAATCTTATCAACCGATCCTTTAATGGGGTCGGTTTTTTCTATCGAGGACCGGGGAAGAATGAAATCCACCTAAAATCCCTCCCGTTTCTCATTGCTTACACCACTGCTTTCCTATAAACTAGACCTATTCAAAAAATAGTACGTGTGGAGAGATCGTATGGAAGCAAAAATGATAAGAAGATATGACATTATGGAGGTCAGCCTGCTGGCGGGGAAGATCATGCTGCAAAGTGGGGCGGAGACGTATCGTGTCGAGGACACGATGATGCGCATTGCCGCTTCTTATGGGATATCGGAATCGCATAGCTATGTGACCCCCACTGGGATCATCTTCTCGATTGAAACCTCAGAACCGACCAAAACGAAGCTCATCCGAATTAATGAGAGGTCTACGGATCTTGAGAAAGTGACCCTCGTGAACAGTATCTCAAGGCAGATCAGTAAAGGGCATCTGACTCTTGAAGAAGCATACAATGCCCTTGAGAAGCTGGATCAGTCGGATCTATCTTATTCCTTCCTGATTCAAGTGGCAGCGGCTTCGATTGCAAGCGGTTGTTTTCTCATCATGTTCCAGGGGATGTGGAAGGACTTCATTCCTGCTCTGATCACGGGAGGCATCGGGTTTACGAGCCTGATTTATTTACACCGCCTCGTCCCGATAAAGTTCTTCGCGGAGTTTCTTGCATCCTTCATCATCGGTATGGTGTCATACGGATTTGTAAAGCTTGGTATCGGACAGGAATTGGATAAGATCATCATTGGATCCGTGATGCCCCTTGTTCCCGGTCTCCTGATCACCAATGCGGTCCGGGACTTGATGGCGGGTCATCTCGTTTCTGGCCTCTCGAAGGGCGCAGAAGCTTTTTTAACGGCATTTGCCATTGGTACAGGCATTGCTGTCGTGTTTACATTAACGTAAAGTGAGATTGGGGTGAAAAGGGAATGCACATCGTCGAGCAATTAGTGACCAGCTTCATTTCCGCCGCTGCATTCGGGATTATCTTCAATGCTCCAAAGCAGTCCCTTTTTAAATGCGGAATTGTCGGGATGCTGGGCTGGATCATTTACATATTGATGAGTTTAAATGAAACAGACACCGTTCTTGCCACGTTACTTGCCTCCTTTGTCGTGGCTGTGGTGAGTCAGGTGTTTGCGAAAATGTACAAAACACCGGTCATCATCTTCTCTGTTGCCGGGATCATCCCCCTTGTACCCGGGGGGCTGGCGTACGATGCCATGAGAAATTTCGTTCAAAATGATTACAATGCCGCCATCAACCTGGCAGCCAAAGCCTTTATGATCTCCGGTTCCATTGCCATCGGGCTCATATTTTCGGAAGTCATCAACCAGGTCATCCGGAATGCGCGCCTGAACGCCAGTGCCCGGAGGATGAGATAGAGGGACGGACCTTACTTCTGTGGGGTCTTTTTTTTTGATAATACCTCTTCCGTTCAACAGATTCTCCCCTTCTATTACTTAAGGATGCCGACTGGAGCATCAGACTATCTTTTTTTGTCTGGTTTTGAAAAAAATTCTTTGGGTAGATAAGTATTAGCATTATACATTTTCCATATATGGAAGGGAGAACATCGAATGAACAATGAGATCACGCGAGAATGGTACGGGTATTTAGGTAAGCTTCCAGATCTGTTATTAGCTTTATTGGTGTTATTGATCGGCTGGATTATAGCAAAGGCTATTGAAAAAGCCGTTTACGGAATCTTAAAAAGAATAAAGATCGATGATAATCTATATTTTGGCAGCAGGACCGGGGAACGGAAATGGACATCGGAGAAAGTCATTAGTAAAATAGTGTACTTTATTCTGCTGGTGTTTGTATTTATCGCTTTCTTCAATATCCTTGACTTGAACTTTATTGCTTCACCTTTAGTCGGTATGTTGAGTACGATGGCGACAGCGATTCCAAATGTCTTAAAAGCGGCACTTATTCTATTATTTGCATGGATCGTTGCCTCTGTCCTGAAGGTGTTGATTGAGAAACTGGGTATGAGACCTGCCGTTAAAAGCACGCTGGTAAGATCTAAGCTGGCGAAAGATGAAAACGATGCACATCGATACGTCTACACGGCGGCAAGAATTGTCTTCTACCTTGTGCTTCTTGTATTCTTACCCGGGGTGTTGGCAGCTCTTAACATTGCAGGGGTTTCAGGACCTTTCACGGAAATGCTCCAAAGCTTCCTGGCGTTTATACCTAAGCTGTTTGCAGCGGCTATCATTCTTCTTGTTGGCTGGTTTGTTGCCAAGATCGTGCGGGATATTGTGACGAACTTCCTGAAGGCGATTGGCACAGAGAGAGTCGCTGATCGATTCGGCATCGGAAAACTTTTTCAAGGAACAACGGTTTCGTCGGTCATTGGGACGATTGCATTCGTCCTGATCATGATTCCGGTCACCATTTCTGCGCTGGATCAGCTGGACATCCGAGGGATTTCAGAACCGGCGATTCACATGCTGAATCAGGTCCTAGTAATGCTTCCGAATATTGCGGTTGCAATTGTACTCATTCTGGCAGGAATCTGGGTTGGTAGATGGGTTGGCGCATTGGTTGCACGTTTACTGAACAGGGTAGGATTCAATTCCCTGTTGCGAAATATGGGGATCGGACGTATAAACGTCAATAAGAACCCATATGAAGCCAAGGGTTCATCCTATATGAATCTATCAGGACTTGTAGGAAGAGTCGTTCAGGTTATCATTGTTTTCCTATTTGTAGTAGAAGCACTTGAAATGGTGCATTTGGAATTCCTGGTCGCTCTGGCAACGGGTGTATTAGCTTATGTGCCACATGTGTTAGCAGCCATCGTCATTCTTGGCGCAGGATTGTACCTGGGTAACTTGGTTAAGAGCATCCTATCCAACGTACTGAGTGATCATTTTCAAGTGCTCCCTTCCATCACGAAATACGCAATCATTGCTCTAAGCTTCTTTATGGCCCTGGATCAATTAAAAGTGGCTGATTCCATCGTCAATATTGCGTTCATGTTGATTCTGGGTGGACTGGCATTGGCTTTCGGTTTAGCCTTTGGTCTGGGTGGAAAGGACTTTGCACAAAAGTATCTTTCTAAACTGGATCGGAAAATTGAAGAAGAAAAGAACAGACCGAATCGTGGAGGTACGGATACTCCACCTTTCAATCAATAACAGGAACAAGCCGCATGATCCCTCTCTATGGGATCATGCGGTTTTTTTATGTGAATCCCCTGGACAGCAGGGCACTTCCAACTACCACCCTGCATAAAAAAACGATATGATGATACATATAAATAATGGCAGATATTTGTTTAGAGGGGTGTTCGTTTGAAGGTCATACGTTTCTTAAAGCCTTACCGTGCTGCCATGGCCGTTGCCTGGAGTCTGATGCTGGTAGAGCTTGCAGTAGAACTATTGAATCCGCTGTTTATGGCGCGGATCATCGATGAAGGAATTCTGAATAAAGACTTGGACATCGTGTTGAAATGGGGATTCATCATGGTCGGGATGTCTCTCGTTGCCTTCTTTTCAGGTGTGGCGAATTCATTTTTTGCTGCCCATACGAGTCAGGGATTCGGATATGATGTGCGGGAAAGCCTGTATAGGAAAGTTCAGTCGTTTTCGTTTGCCAGTTTTAATAAGCTTCCGGCCTCTTCTCTCATCACGAGAATGACGAATGATGTCAGGCAGCTCCAGAACACGATCTTCATGAGCCTCAGGATCATGCTCAGGGCTCCATTATTGGTAGTGGGTTCCACCCTCATGGCCCTGATCGTCAATGCCCGGCTTGCGCTTATTCTGATCGTTGTGATTCCGGTGTTATGGCTGTTCCTGTTTTGGGTGTTGAAACGCGGGTGGAGTCTGTTCGAAAAAGTTCAATCCAGGCTCGATAAAGTAAATGAGGTCATGAAGGAAAACCTTTCCGGAATGAGGTTGATCAAAGCGTATACGAGGAGTAAGCATGAAGAAAGCCGATTTCATGAAGCGAATGAAGATTTGAAGAATCGTACGGTACGTGCCCTCAGGTTCATGGAGATCATTATGCCTCTCTTGATGTTTGTCATGAACCTTGCCCTTCTTTCCGTTCTATGGTTCGGAAGTATAGATGTTGCCTCAGGAGGTACCAAGGTTGGGGAAGTAGTAGCGATCGTCACGTATGTCACGAGAATCTCATCTGTTTTTTCCATATTCTCTTTTATCATCACCAGCTTTTCAAGAGCGAGGGCTTCAGCTGAAAGGGTCGAGGAAGTACTAGAAACCGAGATCGACTTGAAGGATGGAACGGATGTAGACTTTCACAATAAAGTGGTAAGAGGAGAAATATCGTTTAAAGATGTATCGTTTCAATATCCATCCACCAGGGGAAAGGTGCTTCGGGATGTTTCCTTTAAGGTGGAAGCGGGGCAAACCGTTTCCATATTAGGGGCTACGGGATCAGGTAAAAGCTCCCTGTTTCAGCTCATCCCCCGTCTGTATGATGCAACAGGGGGAACCGTTCAATTGGACGGGCGGGAAATCCGGACCATTCCATTAGGGGAAATAAGAAAAAATATCGGATATGTCCCTCAGGAAGTCATCCTGTTTTCCGGATCGGTTTCAGAAAATCTCTTGTGGGGAAAGGAAGATGCCACAAGGGAAGAAATGATTCAAGCGGCAAAAGATGCCCAAATCCATGAAACCATCCTGAATCTCACGAACGGATATGATACGGTCCTCGGGCAAAAAGGGGTCAACCTTTCAGGAGGGCAGAAACAAAGGCTTTCCATTGCCAGAGCCCTCATTCGAAAACCGAAGATCCTCCTGCTGGATGACAGTACGAGTGCGTTGGACTTGAAAACGGAATCGAAGCTCCTTCAAGCAATAAAGAAATATGAGTGTACAACCATGATCATCACTCAAAAGGTCAGTACGGCGATGGAATCCGATCGTATTCTGCTTTTAGAAGACGGAATATTGATCGGGGAAGGGACCCACCAGTCCCTGGTAGAGGATTCCTTTCTCTATCAACAGATTTACCAGTCTCAATTCGGAGAGGGGGAAATCCATCATGTCTAGGCATATACGAAAGATATTGGGGGAAAACGACAAAGCAAAAGATGCGAAAGGGACACTTCTACGCCTGTGGAACTACCTTTCCAAAATGAAGGTCGTTTTGTATCTGGTCATTTTAATGGTGTTCATCAGTTCGGCAGCGGCCCTTCTAGGACCCTTTCTTGTGGGGAAGGCGATTGATGACTATATCGTCACGAAGGAGACATCGGGGCTGGTGGGACTGATCACAGGCTTGATTGCGGTGTACATCCTGCATTCTATGTCCGTTTGGTTCCAAAATTATTGGATGATCGGTGTCGCTCAGGATACGGTATACAGGTTGCGGAAGGATCTCTTCCATCAATTGCATCAACTCTCCATCCCTTTCTTTGATAAACGGAAGCACGGCGAACTGATGAGCAGGGTGACCAATGATATTGATAATGTGAGCGCCACCTTGAATAGCTCGTTCATTCAAATCATATCCAGTGTCCTTACATTAGTGGGGACCGTCTCGATCATGCTTTGGTTAAGCCCGCTCCTCACTCTCATTACCCTGACCATTGTCCCTCTCATGGTCTTTGGCATGAAGTGGATCACGAAACGGACAGGCCGTTTATTTAAACAATATCAGCACAATATAGGTGAATTGAACGGATATATCGAGGAAACGATCTCTGGTCACAGCATCATCAAAACGTTTTCCAGGGAAGAAACGGCCATCGAAGAATTCGGTGAAAAGAATCAGAGGCTGAAGACAGCTGCCTATTGGGCGGATACGTATTCCGGTTTCATCCCAAAACTAATGAACGTGCTGAATAATCTCAGCTTTGCCGTGATTGCCGGAGTGGGAGGGGTCTTTGCCCTGAACGGCATGATCACGATCGGTGTCATTGTCATATTTGCAGAGTATGCGAGGCAGTTCACACGGCCATTGAATGAGCTGGCGAATCAGTATAACACGCTCCTCTCAGCGATTGCAGGAGCCGAGCGTGTATTTCAAATTTTAGATGAAGAGGAAGAAGCGAAGGACGAAGGAGATGCCGTGGAAATACAGGACGTTGAAGGTAAGGTCGAGTTTCAACATGTTTCGTTCTCCTATGAAAAAGGGGAACGGACGCTTGAGGATGTATCCTTTTCCATACGTCCCGGTGAAACCGTTGCCCTGGTCGGACCAACAGGGGCTGGTAAGACAACGATCACGAATCTCCTATCCCGGTTTTATGAGCTGAATGAAGGAAGGATAGAGATTGACGGCCAAAATATTCAGGCCATTAAACGAAAAAGCTTACGTCAGCAGATGGGCTTCGTTCTCCAGGATAGCTTCCTGTTCCAGGGGACGATTGCCGACAATATCCGTTACGGCCGGCTCGATGCGAGCGATGACGAGGTGGAGGATGCCGCTAAGCTCGCCAATGCCCATACCTTCATCGAGAAGATGCCCGAGGGCTACGATACGATGTTGAGGGCGGATGGAAGCGGGATCAGTCAGGGGCAGAAACAGCTACTATCCATTGCGAGGGCCATCCTTTCCAATCCGTCCATCTTGATCCTGGATGAAGCAACGAGCAGTATCGACACGATTACGGAGTTGAAGATCCAGGATGCCCTCAAACGGTTGATGAAGGGACGGACGAGCGTAGTGGTGGCGCATCGCCTTAACACGATCCGTCAGGCTGATCAAATCCTGGTCCTTGATGGAGGAAGAATCATTGAACAGGGCACTCATGGTGAGCTTCTAAAGACGAAGGGCTTTTATCATGGGTTGTATCACAGCCAGTTGAAGGAGAGCGGTTGAGAAGGCAGAAGACAGGGAAGATTCAACGAGCACATAAAAAAACACCTCAAAAGTCAGCGCTTTTGAGGTGTTTTTTCTTATAAAGGGGCTAATCATCCCGTTAGCGATCCCTTCGATACTGCCCTTAATCGGATAAAGGCAATTCTGTAACTTGCAACATCACAAGTAATATATTTATATCTTGAACGTTGTTTGCAGATAATAAACAGCCGCGGGCAATTCCTTGAGTCGTTTGATATACCTAAACGACGTAAGCCCTACCTCTCTTACATCCTAACGGCTCCGAAGCCGATCCAGTGTGAATAAGTTGTTAAATCAAAACAGAATAGAATTACGAATTATCTTCTCTATCGTTTCAATGTATGTTACAAGATTACAATAACTAAATATATCATTAATCTTGTAATATGTCAAGGAATCATTTTAATTATAATTCAAGCGACTGCGGCGAATCTTCTTCATCGTTCATCAGACGAATGGCTGTCGGCTGGATTTTCAGGACGATGTAATTTGGATCGTCCGGGCCTTCAAACCATCTTTTCATATGGTCATTCCATAGTTTTTCTTTGTAGTGTGCAGAATCTTCGACGGAAGCACGTCCTTCGATTTCAACAAATGTGTCTCCGTATCCTTCCCCTTCATAGCCAAGGAGGATGTGGACATTGGGATTATCTTCTATTTCATCGGTTTTATGCGTGTCACTGCTCGTTGGCGTATATAAAGTGAGTTCATCATGTGAGAACGTCATATAGCGGGAATGAGGCTTATTATTCTTCACAGTCGCCAGCGTACCCACTTTGCTTTCGTCAAGAACCTTTAAGATTTGTTGTTTCAGTTCAGCTTGTGACAATCAATCCATCTCCTTTAATCTTTCATTTACCCATACTATTCCTTTTCTGAGAGGGAAATAAACATGTGGATGTGTAGACTCCCTCCACATCGGGAATAACGAAAATAATAAGAAGTGAAGGATGATGCGCATGATACCGGAAACACTGGTGAATCTGTGTAAAGAGCGGATGGAGCCTTATAACTGTGAAGGCTTTGTCCATGGAAGAGGACCGATGAACCCTGCCATCATGATTGTCGGGGAGGCACCCGGGGAAACCGAAATTCATAATGGGATGCCCTTCAGCGGGAGAGCGGGTAAGGTACTCGATCAGTTTTTTCATTACCTCGGTTTAGGAAGGGAAGATATTTACTTCACCTCTACTGTCAGGAGCAGACCTTACAAAATCGTACAAAAGAAAACCGTGGACAATGAAATGATCGAAAAGAAATACAACAGGGCTCCGATTCTTAAGGAACAGCTGGCCCATGCACCGATATTGGATTATGAGCTCCAACATGTGAAGCCGAAGCAGCTTGTCACATTGGGTAATATAGGGCTGCAAAGATTGTTGGGGAGGAAATATACGATTTCGGACTGTCACGGCCAGTTGATCCATTCGAAGGTAAGGCGGTTGAAAGATCTCGATTCTAATGAATGGACCTGGAGCGAGGAAACCTACTCCATCTTTCCAACCTTTCACCCAGCTTCGATTTTCTATAATCGGTCGCTGGAAAAAGACATCTATAAGGATCTTGATCATTTGAAAGAAATACTCCTTAAGAAGAAAAGCTGACATCCGGTGTGTCAGCTTTTTAAATGATCATTTTTTCGACATATTCTCCTGAGCCATTCTGACAAGCTCCTTCACCATATTCCCACCGATCGATCCTCCGACCTTCCCCGCTTGTTCGGACGTTAATTTTCCATTATAACCTCTTTGTAGAGGGATTCCCTGTTCTTTTGCGATTTCATATTTGGCTTCCTTTGGATCCAGGGTACCCGACACTCTCGCTTTGAGCTCATCCATTGCGGCTCGGGATTCAGGGGCGAGAAGTTTTCTTTTCGACATTTTATCACCTCTTTAATAGAGTGCCCCAAATTTTTTTTACGAGTATAAAGTCTTGGCATATAAGGGTTTTTCTACGTTTGGGATATTTTCGTCATAAAAAAGGATTGTCTATATTGTGTCAAATAAAATATAATTCTTAATAGTTAGAAAATTTTTATAAAAATAAAGGGGGAAATGCCGTGGAAGAATTCGTTGGCAAGCTCGTAGGGATCCTTTGGTCCCCGGTCATGATTTATTTTTGTTTAGGCGTAGGCTTACTATTTTCTATTTTAACGAAGTTTTTGCAGGTCCGGTTGATTAAAGATATGGTGGTTCAAATGTTTAAGGGTGGAAGCTCAAGTGCAGGGGTGTCTTCATTCCAGGCTTTGGCACTTTCATTATCCGGACGTGTAGGAACAGGTAACATCGCCGGTACGGCTACTGCCATCGCCTTCGGTGGTCCGGGAGCCGTCTTCTGGATGTGGGCAATTGCATTCATCGGTGCAAGCAGTGCCTTTATTGAGTCTACATTAGCTCAAATTTATAAAGTGAAACAGGACGGGGAATACCGTGGGGGACCAGCCTATTATATTGAAAAGGGTATTGGCTGGAAGTGGTATGCCGTACTATTCTCGTTTGCAACATTACTTGCTATGAGTATCCTAATGCCGGGGATCCAGTCAAACTCCATTGCATTAGGACTGGAAAATGCATTCGGCCTTAACACGACGGTCACAGGTATCGGTCTTGTCGTGTTAATCGGGGTCATCATCTTTGGCGGAGTCAAACGTATTGCGGGAGTGGCTCAGTACGTCGTGCCATTCATGGCCATTGCGTATATTCTTCTTTCCCTTATCATCGTCGGAATGAATATTGCTGAGATCCCGGCTGTTTTTGCCCTTATTTTCAAAAGTGCCTTCGGTGTCGATTCCGTATTCGGCGGTATCATCGGTATGGCTGTTTCATGGGGTGTGAAACGCGGGATCTATTCCAACGAAGCAGGTCAAGGAACAGGACCCCATGCTGCTGCTGCGGCAGAGGTTTCACATCCGGCGAAACAAGGATTGGTTCAAGCATTTTCAGTTTATATTGATACCCTTCTTGTTTGTACGGCAACAGCATTCATGATCCTGTTTACGGGCTCATTCAATACGGAAGGTCCTGACGGGACGATGCTTGCAAACAATCTGGATGGTATTGAAGCGGGTCCTGGCTATACACAGGCTGCCATTGAATCCGTCATTCCTGGATTCGGGGCATCATTCGTGGCGATCGCTTTATTCTTCTTTGCCTTTACGACGATCATGGCATACTATTACATGGCTGAGACGAATGTGGCTTACTTGTTGAGAGGCAAGAATTCAAAGGCGGCCATGGTGCTCCTGAAGGTAGTCCTTCTTGGAGCCACTTTCTACGGAGCGGTAAGAGAAGCGGCTCTTGCGTGGGCGTTGGGTGATATCGGACTTGGACTTATGGTATGGCTGAACCTGATCGCGATCCTTATCCTTGCCAAACCGGCGCTTATAGCGTTGAAGGATTACGAAGAACAGAAGAAGCAGGGGCTTGATCCGGTCTTCAACTCGAAAAAACTCGGTATTAAAAATGCAGAGTTTTGGGAGCAGGAATACAAAGTCGAAGATAAAGAAAATGCATCATAATCTACAAAAAAAGAAACCTGTTGCCACTGTGGCAGCAGGTTTTTTTACTGAAGTGGGGCTTTGATTTTAGAATAAAGCCTTTCACCGATATATTTTTGGAAAGCATACATGAGCAGTGATTTCATGAAAAACAGAACGGATAGCTTGTATTGCTTTAAATGAGTCAATTTCCACACACCCAGTTTTTTGAAAAGGGAATAAAAAGGGTATGTAAAAAATGAATCAACAAGAATGTTGACGAATACATAAAGGTAGATGTTTTGATAAGTGAATTTCAGGATCCACACCGATCCTGTCAGGAAAACCCCGATGACAAATGGCATGATGCCGTTTACTTTCGGGAAAAGCCTTGTTGAGATGGTCCACCAATTGATTCTCTCTGCCAACACATTTTCAGAATACACAAGAAGTGACATGAACATAGAGGCGGGTAAATATCGTTTTAAGGTTTCTTTTCCTGCCAATAAGAGAAATACCCACGATATGAGCATCAGAATCAATATGTACCGTTTATTGCGTTTGTGGCTCAAGGTCATTTCCTCCTTAGTGTGTGATGTTACTTATAGAATGTTCATTGTAAAAGCAATTATTCGGTTGAAGGAGAAAATGTAACCCGATCAGATTAGTAAGCTTTATCTTTGAGTCGGGCAGCGAAATTGATTATGATAAACGGAGAACAGGAACGTCATTTTATCATTGGGAGGTGCTGTTTCATTGGATGTATATCAATCGTTTATACAGAATGAACGCCAAAGGAAATTGGTTGATCTGGCTGGGAAGCTGGCTGATGCTTTTTCTGAACGGGGGGAGTCGTACGATAGAGAGGATGCGTTCCCACATGAAAATTTCAGCGACCTCAAAAAAAGTGGGTATGGGGCACTGTCTCTTCCGAAAGAATATGGGGGAGAAGAGATCAATTTATATGAGCTTGTGATGATCCAGGAGAGGCTGGCTACAGGGGATGCCGCAACGGCATTGTCCATTGGCTGGCACTTGGGGGGATTGATGGAGCTTACAGAGACCCGTGCTTGGGAGGAAGAGATTTTCAAGGATCTGTGTGAGGAGATTGTGTCAAACAAGGCTCTCGTGAACCGCGCGGCCACAGAACCGGCAACAGGCAGCCCGACACGAGGGGGACTGCCTCTGACCAAGGCTATCAAAACCGACAAGGGTTGGAGAATAACAGGCCGGAAATCCTTTACTTCAATGGCGAGAGTACTGGACTATTCCTTAGTATCTGCTGTAATCGGTGATACTGAAGAGAAAGGATTCTTCCTTGTGGATCATGACTTGGAAGGCGTGAGCATTGAGGAGACGTGGGATACGATTTCCATGAAGGGGACAGGGAGTGATGACCTCGTTCTTAAAGATGTCCAGTTACCGCCTTCTTCCCTCGTGGAGCGGGACAGCGACCAAGGGAAGAGTGATCTTCCTAAAGCATGGCTGCTTCATATCCCTGCCTGTTATATAGGGGTAGCGATGGCAGCACGTAATTATGCCATCCAGTTTGCCAAAGACTACTCCCCGAACAGTCTGCCCGGACCGATCAAGGATGTTCCTGAGGTCCAGCGGAAAATTGGTGAAATTGAATTAGAGTTGTTTAAAGCCAGGCAGATTCTGTATTCCGTGGCAGATAAGTGGGTAAGGGAGCCTGCAAAGCGGGGAGATATGGCTGCAGAACTCTCTTCTGTCAAGCACATTGTCACAAACAGCGCCTTTCATATCGTGGACACTGCCATGAGGATCGTAGGAGCGAGGAGCCTCTTCCGGACCAATCCCATGCAGCGTTTTTACCGTGATGTGAGAGCAGGGCTCCATAACCCTCCAATGGATGATATGGTCATTGCAATGTTGGCGAATAATGCTTTGAAAGAGACATGAGACAAATGCGTTTCAGACAAAATAAATCCGAACGGTCATTCGACATTCTTTACTGAATATCGAATTCGTTCGGATTTTTTCGTTTTTGTAAAAGGATATTTAATCATCATTCCGTGGGCAGTGCTTTTTTCAGTGCGTTACGATGCTGTGCCTCAAGGAGATGAATCCCACTCAGCTCTTCAACAAGATCATGAATGGATAACAGCTCATAAAGCATGATGGTTTCGCAGGAGAAATGATGCTTCATGGATTGGAATGGTTTCATATGAAGCCCCTCCTGATCCTCCCAGAATTCCTCCAATAAATTCTTCATAAGAGTGAAATGCTGATCGGGAATATCAAATGAAGGATGATGCATGATGCCTTTTAAACTTAATGTTGCATCCATGATCCGCTCTTTTTCTTCTTCACTGAAAGAATAGTGAACAGGCAGATAGATGATGTTACCGATATGAAAAAGAATTTGTCTCAAGATGTTCAGCTTCTTATATTCATAATGGAAGCATCGCATTTCCTGACGGTTGGAGCGGTGGAGCTTCCATTCTTCTTTCTGGTATTCGCAAAGAGTATCCGTCAATTCAATCTCTCTTAAAATATCATTGAATATCAACTTCGTCTCTCTGTGCAGAGAATGATTATGAAGGACTTCAGATCCCCTTCTTTCCAACAGATTCCCTGTTTTGAAATAGAGATTATGAATATTGGTTGAAATCGTGTTGCTATACTTAGGTGGGAGGATCCACAGATTGACCAAGGTCGATACGATCAATCCGATCGTAGTCGTACCAAGACGGATGAAAAACGTTGCAACGTAGTGATCATGGATCGTGGGAATCATGGCGATCCCCGTTAATGTAGCGACCAGGATACCAGCTCCCAGATGAAGCTTGTGACAGGTGATGATCGTCAGGAGCGCAACCAGGGCATAGGTAAGGGCATGGTCCCCTAACGTATGAGTGATGATGACGGCAAATAAAGCACCGATAGCCGAAGCTGGAAAGCGGACGTACGCTTTTTTGATTGAATTGGCAGCCGTTGGTTCAATGGTGACGATGGCGGTAATGACGGCAAAGGTCGCCGGCCAATTCAACAGTTCACATACGAGAGCAGTAAGGAAAACGGCAAGTCCCGTTTTAGCAATCCTTCCCCCGACAAATTGAAATTTTTTCAAAAAACCCATAATATGCCCCTCTTTAATAAAATCGCTATGTTCTATTATAAAGTAAGAAAAAACCAAATTAAATAAATGGACAAAAAAAGAACTGTTCAGGGAACAGTTCTCAGCTTGTAGACAAAGTCTAAGAATTAGACCAAGTCTACAAGCTTTTTTTGTATAATAGAAAGGAATAAAGCTTTTGTGGGGGATAAAAATGTTATCAAAACACACTA
>NZ_JBANLY010000029.1:0-41002 GCF_037046045.1 Rossellomorea sp. LJF3
AATAAAGGTTTTTCCTTCTTCATAAAAGCGAAGAAGGAAAAACAAAATGAAAAACTAAGAACAAGTAAGCCCCTTGGAGAAAACGTCAGTAATTAGGGGGTCAAACCGATCCCTCAAGAAAATGACGCAATTAATTTCATAGCGTACCAACTCACACTCATTCAGCCCAATTTTCTTATAAAATAAATGCCTGAAATAGGTTCAACTAAGGGATTCCCTCTCCTAGCTTCGTGGTTTCTCTCAAATCCGTCTCATCTACGCCAAAATCTGTAGAAACCAGTACCTCTAGTAATCTAAAACGTCTTCCGATTTACTTTTTTTCCAAATATAATTACAAAACAATTCATCCTACCAAACAAAAAAACACCAGCCTCCCCTCAAGGAAACCGGCTCAATATGAAGATATAAAGGGGAATAGTTCACTTACTTACCGCTGCACATGTTTATGTCTGATGAGGCAAATCTGGGGCATCTTGCGGGTGACCATTGGACTTTGAGACATTGCTTATAGGTTGGTTGGATTGCTGCTTATGGAATGAGATCTGGTTGAGGGTTATAAAGAATCAAGATGAGGTTTTTAAAACCGGGTTTGGATATTCGTATCCTTGTTCAAGGGCTGTAACCCGTTGAGATAAGTAGAAGTTTTCGACATTGACTCTTGCTACTTTTTTAATGAAGTCTTCCGTCATTTTTTCCAGTCGATCGACTCTTTGTTCAAGTTCTTGCAGTGTGGCCACAACTCCATCTCCCTTTAAAAATATTAAAACGGCAACTCGATTGGTTCCTTCTTGCTTGGTTCAGATACCGGGGACGCCTGCTTACTGTCCAGGAACCGGACGTTTTCAGCGACGACTTCTGTGATATAGGTGCGCTTTCCTTGATCATTTTCAAAGTAACGTGTCTGGATGCGTCCCGTCACCCCAACGACGGAACCCTTCCTGCAGTATTTCTCCGTATTATCCGCTGCACGGTTCCAAATCGTACAGAGTACAAAATCGGCATCGATTTGGCCTTGCTGGTTCTTATAAGGCCGGTTCACGGCGATCGTCACGCTAAGTACTGATTTTCCTTCCATCGTTTTTCTCGCTTCCGGGTCTTTCGTCAGCCTTCCCACCAGGGTCACTTGGTTGATCACTTTAGTTCGTTTCCTCCTTTCTGTTAAGGTGTAATCATCTTACATCCGAACTGCAACTCTTGTAAAATCGTGAATTTCCGAAATTCGAGACAAAAATGGCTTGAATTTCCGAAATTCGCCTAGGGAGATTTTCCCCTTTTTCATTAAAAACATGGTTAAAAACACAAAATTGCATCTTTCGTCATTTTTTTCACCGGCAATTGTATTAGGGAAAACAATTCGGCCTGTGATATAATTTGATAAAACCTTTAAATGGGAGATGTTCGTTCATGAAAACCTTTAAAGTGATTTCCCTTCAAGTATTGGAGGACGAGGAACTGCATGACTTTGAGCTTGTGGACGGTCTGATCATCAATAAAGAAGACGGTCAGAAAACATGGCTTGTCGAAACATATATGTCGAATGAATACATCGAATTTTTTCAAAAGGCCCAGCAAAGTAAAAACGATTTGGAAATCCAGGTCGTGATTTCCCATGCAGCCAATGATCCCGCTGCCTTCATGACTTCCATCCGTTGCATCAAGGAAATGGATGAACATATCAGCATCATGTTTGAAGGGAAATTGAAGAAACAACGGAATGAATATGCGGAGATCCTGCTTGATGACCTGGTGCAGAAAGGCTATTCCGGGGATGAGCTCGTTCGGGAGTTCCGTGAGAAGATGGTATCTAAGCCAAGGATTCCGGCAACGGCAAAGCCGAGCGTTTAATTATACGAAATTATGTAAACTTTATATAGAGCATGAATTAGCTGTTTGCTATAATTAATTTATCAGCGATTATACATTATTACATGAAGTTCTTAGGCAGGTGTGCTCAATGATTGGAGAAAGAGTAAAAAAATATCGAAAAGAAAAAAGAATGTCCATGACAGAATTGGCTGAAAAAGCAGGGATTGCCAAATCATATTTAAGTTCTATCGAGCGTAACCTTCAACAAAATCCATCCATTCAATTCCTTGAAAAGGTTTCAAGTGCTCTCGGAATTCCTTTGGATGCTTTACTTTATGACCAACCGGATGACCAAAATATTGACCATGAATGGCTCAAGATTGCTGAAGAAGCAATGGATTCGGGAATTACTAAAGAACAGTTCCGTGAATTTATCGAATTTAATAAGTGGAAATTAGACAATAAATAAAGTCTTGCGATTGATTCGCAAGACTTTATTTATATTAAATCACTTCGTACTTAGCCTTCATCTCTTCATTTTGTTGGTGGAGAAATTCCCTGATTTCCTTTTTAGAAATCCCCGCATTTAAAGCTTGTTTAATGAGTTCCATCCATTCTGGATCAAGTTCACGATTTGACATAAATTTCTCCTCCCAAAATACAATATGTATTCCAGGCAATCCAGCCGTCATAGTAATAAGTTAGCTCCAGAGCAATCTCTTGTGAAACGTTAACTTTTACCTTAGACCCGAGACTTTGCGTCCCCATTTTTCAATAGGTTTGCCTTTATCTGACATTTATGTTTTATATAACTAATTCCATTATAAATTATTTATTTTTAACATCTTGTTGTTTTTTGTCTTTTCTGACAATAATACTTTACCCTTAAATACTACAAATATACCTATTATTTTACATTTTTTTCAAAATTAAATCCCGGTTTTTTTGAATCTATCTGTTAATTAGAAAAAAATGTCGAATTTTAAGATGTTAGTTATTTTAATTTTTGTATTTTTCTAACTTTTTAATGGATGTTTCACTTTGAGTTATATTTTGAAATAATGTCGCTTTATAAAATTGGGATTCAGTCAAATTATTTCCGCAAGATGGGCATAGCCATTCACCATTCTCAGAACTACTAAACGATGGTCTCGTACAGCGGTTGCAAATTTTTTTGTACATTTCACTTATCTCCCTTTTGTTAAAAATTTACTATTTGTTCTTTTTATAGAACATTTTGATTAGTATATATTTCTATTTCCAAAGTCTAAAGTCCTTTAAAACCTTTAAATTTCTTTAAAATATATTGTTCAAGCTTATTTAATGGAAATTTCTTTAAATATCTTAGTATTTCGTTATTTATAAAAAACCAATTGTTCTATATAATGAAATTAAAACAAACAAAGGACTGAGATAATTGGTAGGTGATAAAATAAAAATTTTGCGGGAGAAAAGAGGGTTAACTATTATTGAACTTTCAACTAAATCAGGAATTTCCAAATCATACCTAAGTTCGATAGAAAGAGGGATACAAAAAAACCCAAGTATACAGGTACTCGAAAAAATTTCTGATGCACTTGGCATATCATCAAATCACTTACTTTGCTATAGGACTGGTATAGATGATGACTGGTTACAATTAGTGAAAATGGCTATTGAGGAAGGTCTGACCAAACAGGAATTTTTGGAATTCATTCAATTTACTCAATTTAAAAGGGTGAACAATATTGAAAGGACTCGTTTTAAAGATAATTAGTATTAGCCTACTGGTAAGTGGAAGTGCTTTACTAATTTATTCTTCTTATCTTTTGATTACTATTAATATGAACGAAGAAAAAGCATTATCAAAAGCACAGACGGTCATTTCTGAATTAGAAGAAAAGAATCAACTTCATTCTCCAGCTTCCCAGTATTCATTTAATCCAGGAGACATTATCGGTATTTTACAAATATCCAAGTTAAATAAGGAAATGCCAATTATTGAAGGGACGGACGAATCTGAATTAGAGCGTGGGGTAGGACATTACTCAACAACCAAACTCCCCAATCAACAAGACCGGATCTTCCTTGCCGGTCACCGTGATACAGTATTCAAAAAAATGGGGACACTTCAAAACGGAGACAAGTTAACAATAAAAATGAAGGCTGGTACACACACATATGAGATTTACGAAACACTTATCGTGAAAGAAACAGACCTCTCTGTGCTAAAGTCTACTGCTCCTCAAGAAGTTTTAACCCTTTCCACCTGTTATCCATTTGAATATCTTTCAAGCACCACAGAACGTTACATCATTAATGCCCGAAGAATAGAGTAAAGCGCAGAAGCTAAAATAGCCTCTGCGCTCTTCATTACTCGTCCTTATTATCCTTATCCTTCATATCAATATCATCTTCTACAGCATCTTCTTCAGGTGTGTTGTTATCCTTCGCTGCATCTTTATCGCCTTGCTTGTTCTTGTCTTCTGACTCAGGGTAGTTCTCTTCATTCATATCCCCGTTGTCGTTCATGTCGTTATTCTCATCCATGTTGTCGTTTTCTTCCACTGGCGCTTCGTCTTCCGGAGGAGGCTCCTGGTTGGCGTTACATCCTACAAGAAGGAAAGCGGCAAGTGCAGATCCACCAAGGACCGATAGTAACTTTTTGCTCATGATGCATGGCTCCTTTCGATGTTGGTTAATGTAAGACCGTTACGTTGGTCTTTTGTTAGCTTTCCCGGAAAAAGAATTAACTTGCATATAAATCATTTTTTCGAGTTAAAAAAACCGGGTTTGACGTGAAATCAATCACACCAAACCCGGTTTTCCATATGGGATCACTCTTGTTTATCACCAAGAGCGAACATCATCTCTAACTCACAGGCAACTTCACCATCAACGGTTGCCACACCTTTTCCTTTACCGATCGGTCCTTTAAAGCGAATCATCTCCACTTCAAGCCGGAGCTGATCCCCAGGCTTCACCTGACGCTTGAAACGGCATTTGTCGATACCTGTGAAGAACGCAAGACGTCCGCGGTTATCCTCCACCTTCAGCATCGCCACAGCCCCGACCTGAGCCAGTGCCTCAACGATCAACACACCTGGCATTACAGGGTAATCAGGAAAGTGACCATTGAAAAACTCCTCATTCGCCGTCACATTCTTGATCCCGATTGCCTTCTTGCCTTCTTCCACCTCTAAAATCCGATCCACCAGCAAAAACGGATAACGATGGGGAATAATCTCTTTAATCTCATTAATATCAAGCATGAATAACTCCTCCTACCAATATGTATGTACACCTTATTGTACAGAAACCAGGGTTGGAATAGCAACAGGATGGGAGGGACGGACCTCGAAAATCGGCTCGATTTCTCAAGGGAATCCTTTTATATCAACGTTTTTCATCTAAAAAGGATGCAAATTCGAGGTCCGTCCCTCCCCGCTCACAACTATATCCCCATCAAAAAAGAGGGACGGACCTCAAATCACAAGCTCCATCCGCAACGAAACCCTGTTATATCAGGGTTCACTGTCGTAAAAGCTAACGATTTCGAGGTCCGTCCCTCAAAATTATTTCTCCACTACTATATCAATAATATGCTGCCAGGTTTCTGCTTTGAAGACGTCGGCGGCGTTGCCGTTGCCGATGCCTGCGAAGCCGATGACGGCACCAAGTGCAAGGCTTCCTGCAAGAAGAAGGATGAACAGAAGGATTCTGAGCCAGATGGGAAGCATGCGAACACGCACCCAGCGTGATGGCTTGGTTTCGTCCTTTTGCTTTGCCATTTTTTCTGTTTTCACTGATTCTCTTGTCACTTTTTCTTGCAGTAGCTCTTTTTCACTCATAGCATTTAACTCCTTTTAGCGTATCCCATTTACAAGGCCCATCATTTGATCTGCAAGTGAGATCGATCGCGCCTGGAATTGATATGATCGTTGGACACTCAGCATGTCCGTCATTTCTTTGCTGATATCCACGTTCGAACCTTCTAATGAATTCTGAACCATGGAAATATCCGTTCGTGCTCCACCCGTGACGTTGGTCACGACTTCATCTTCCGTTACACCCAGTTGATCGAGGTTGTCTGCCAGACCTAACAGGTTTCCGCCATACTGCTGAAGAAATTGTGATTTCTCTACGGTTACAACGCCCAGGTTAAAGCGTTCTTCCCCGCCGGCACCTGTAACGGTCAGAACCCCGTTATCGCCTAGCTGAAAGGAAGAGGCATCCTCTGAAAATGTAATATAATTATCATTCTCATCCAGAACCGGCAACCCGCTTCCGTTCACGAGCATCATTTCCCCGTTCCCGACAGGACTCGCAGAGAATGCTCCGTCCCTCGTATAGCGCACGGCACTCGAGTACTCATCAGCCGCCAGCACCTTGAAGAACTGACGGTCGCTGGTCAAAGCAAAATCCAAAGAACGGCCTGTAGCTTTCAACGACCCTTGATTCAAGATCAGCTGTGCCTGTGAAAGCTTGGCACCGTTCCCTTCCCGGACTCCAAGAGGGGTGAGCCTGCCTGTTTCAAACTTGTCTACGCTCTGATTTTTCACCTGCCGCACAAGCATCTCGGAGAACGTTGCATCCCGGCGCTTGTACCCGTTTGTATCTGCGTTCGAAAGATTGTGTCCAATCATATCCATTTGTTTCTGCAATTGGCCTAATGTGTTGGTTGCTGTAATCATCGTCCGATTCATGACACGTTCTCCCCTATTATAAGGTATTCAGTGACGAAATTCATTTACAATACTTGCTATCCGTTGACCCGGCCGATTTCGTTGGCTGCCTTTTCCATACTCCGGTCATACGCCTGAAGCACTTTCTGATTGGCTTCAAATGCCCGGTACGCAGACATCATGTCGGTCATCGTACGGGAGGCATCGACATTGGAGCGCTCCAGATAGCCCTGCTTGGTGGCAAACGAAACATTGGTCTCTTCATAGGCATCAGGGAGAGTTGCGTTGCCTTCTGTGGCAAACAGCCCATCTCCCTGCTTGACCAGCAGGTTCGGGTTATCCGAGTATCCCACTCCCAGTTTAGCGACGGCATTCCCATCCACCACAATCTGACCGTTTTCACCAACCGTGAATTGATCGCTTTCCAGTTGAATCCGGTCACCATTTTCATCCAGCATATAAAAACCGCTGTTCGTCGTAAGAAAGCCGTTTCCGTTCACTGTCAGATTTCCGTTTCGCGTATAGCGTGGTGAGCCGTCCGGTCCTTCCACCGTCAGGAACACCGATCCACGGATCCCTGTTTCTTCGTCGACAGGCATGGAACCATCCAGAAGCGCCACATCCAAGCCGCGACCCGTTTCCTGAAGGTCACCCTGCACAAAGGAAGGAATCGTTTCCTGCATATACACACCTGTATTGAGTGTCCCCACTCGTTGATTAAAAGGAATCGACAGCTTTTTTTCAGTCGGGATCGATGTGGAATCTATCCGGTCCATCAGCATCTCAGGAAACGCCCGCATTGAAGCCTGGTCCGCTTTATAGCCCGGTGTGTTGGCATTCGACATATTGTTTGTCAGCATCTCGGTCTTCCGCTGCTGAGAAAGCATGCCGGATGCTACTGTATAAAATCCTCGAAACATCTACTTTCACCTCTTAACCGTTATATCGGATCGATGGCGCAGTGTTTTACCCGATTCTTCTTCTTGAAATCTTATCGATGTTCTCAAGCATCAATCCCGTTCCGATAGCTACGCAATCCATCGGGTTCTCCGCGATCAATACCGGTACCTTCAATTCTTCTGCAAGAAGAGTATCCATTCCGTGAAGAAGGGCTCCCCCTCCGGTTAAAATAACCCCGCGGTCAATGATGTCAGCTGACAATTCAGGCGGCGTCTTCTCAAGGACATTTTTCGCAGCCTGTACGATGACCGCCACAGACTCACGAAGAGCCCCTTCAATTTCCTTAGATGTCACGGTGATTGTACGTGGAAGTCCTGATACCATATCACGTCCGCGGATGCTCATTTCCCTGCGGTCTTCGTCAAGTGTTTCAGAGAATACCGTCCCGATATTCACCTTGATATCTTCAGCCGTACGCTCCCCGATCAGAAGCTTGTACTCTTTTTTAATATAATTCAGAATTTCGTGGTCAAATTTATCCCCGGCCATCTTGATGGACTGACTCGTCACGATGTCACCCATGGAAAGCACCGCTACGTCCGTTGTTCCTCCACCGATGTCCACGACCATGTTTCCAGTCGGATTGAAGATATCCATGCCGGCACCGATCGCCGCCACTTTAGGCTCTTCTTCAAGATAAATCTTCTTCCCGCCGCTCTTTTCAGCCGCTTCCCTGATTGCTTTCTGCTCAACGCTCGTGATGTTCGTAGGGCAGCAGATCAAGATGCGAGGCTTTGATAGGAATCCTTTTACATTCAGTTTATTGATAAAGTGCTTCAGCATCGCTTCCGTCACATCAAAGTCTGCGATGACTCCATCTTTCAACGGACGTGTCGCCACAATATTCCCGGGAGTACGTCCGACCATCCTTCGCGCTTCCTCACCAACAGCCAGCACCTTACCCGTATTCTTATCCAGTGCCACGACCGATGGCTCATTCAAGACAATCCCTTTTCCTTTAACATGAATCAATACATTAGCCGTACCAAGGTCAATCCCAATATCTTTCGCGAACATCTTGTGTTTCTCCCTTCTACTTTTACCATTTCAATATTGTATTTCATCTATGGTTTTCATCTTTATGTCATTACGCAAAAACGTTAAGGTAAAACTTTCACCTAATTAACTATTTTACCATAAATATGTCGAATGGCGATGTTCTTTGTCAAAAAAATGTATTGATATTGTTATTATTTTGGAAAAAGGTGGGTGTTTTAAAGGGGGATGTTACAGGAGTGTTAAGAAGTGATGGTCGTTGGGGACTTTTGGGTTCAGCTGCTGAAAATGTACGAAATTTTAACAGGTAAATTTTGTGGTGAAATCAGCTGTCAAAATCATCGGTATGCTAAAAATGTACATGGTACATTCAATGCCATTTGTACCTGGTACATCCACTACTATTTGTACCTGGTACAACCACACCAACAGCAACAATCAATCCCCCAAAACGCAAAAACACACCAAGCACAACCCATCATCTGGGGCTTGGCGTATTTTGGTTAGCTGTGGAGCTCTTCTTTTTTGTATTTTTGCTTGGTTGCCTCTCCACCTCGTAGATGCCGGATTGATTTATGGTAATCAAGTATGGTTTTGACTTCATTTGCGAGATCCGGATTGATTTCTGGCAGTCGTTCTGTTAAATCTTTATGGACAGTACTTTTGGACACGCCAAACTCCTTCGCAATTACACGAACAGTTTTTTTCGTCTCCACGATATACTTACCAATCTTGATTGTTCTCTCTTTGATGTAATCGTGCACACCACTCGACCTCCCTAAATTGGATGTGAGAAGTGTGAAATGAGACTCGTTTTCGGATCAATGAAATAGTACAGACCCCTTGCACATGGGCAAGCGGCAGAAAGCCTTATTTAGGACGGCAGCTTCCTGATGTTACAACGTATAAACAACTTATGCAGCTAATGACCAATGGTATAATGACGATTCCTCACCTCAAACACTCTCTGTTTTGATAGGTTTGTTTCATTTTATTAGCTTGTGCCCACATATATGCACAAAAAACACAATAAGGACAAGGTTTCGCTTGAATTTTCTGAAAAATAAGTGTGAGGGACGGACCTCCACATGGATAAGCCAAGGAAAATATCTGTCGTGGCGAACCGTTCAATATCATTCGACATCATTTGAATCGTTTCCCCTTCCCTCACTATTTCCTGAGAAATGAGTCGATGAATCTGAGAAAATGTCTGATTTTCTCTGAACACAGGGAAAAGCCGTACCGGGATTTCCCCACGGTGCGGCTTACATCCATCATGCTTTAAAGTCGACCTCGTCATCCACCCAGACTTCCCCGTCCTTAAAGGTCATCTGCTCGGGATATCGGAGATCCATTACTTCTTCCTGGATCTTCTGTGAAGGAGCTTTCGTCATGAGGGACACGACTATATTGGCAATGGCCGCTGATGCTGCCCCGAACACCCCTGCTCCTGTATCAATGATTCCGAACAGCGTCACGCCTGATCGCGCCAGGAAGATGTAGGTGAGGGTCACGGCGAGCCCCACGAGCATCCCTGCGATCACCCCTTGGGCATTGGAGCGCTTCCACCAGACTCCGAGTAAGAGGGCCGGGAAGAACGTCCCTGACGCCAGGGCGAAGGCCCAGGCGACGATTTGCGTAATGACCCCTGGAGGATTCAGTGCCACCACTCCGGCGAGGACAGTGGCCACTACGATCGACCAGCGTGCAACCGCCAGACGATTCCGCTCTGTCGCATTCGGCTTGAATACGCGGTAGTAAATATCATGTGCAAAAGAAGACGAAATGGCGATCATCAATCCGCCTGCCGTCGATAATGCGGCGGCCATGGCACCTGCTGCCACAAGCCCGATGACGAATACACCAAGGTTCGCGATCTCCGGTGTGGCCATGACGACGATATCATTCGAAATAATGATTTCCTTCCATTGAAGGATCCCGTCACCATTCGCATCGGCCACCTGCAGTTTACCCGTGTCGACCCATGAGGCCGTCCAGGCAGGGAGATCGCTGATTTTACTTCCCGCTACTTTTGTCATCAAAATAAACCGGGAGAACGCCGCATAAGCTGGCGCCGATAAATAAAGAAGCCCGATGAAAAGGAGTGCCCACGCACCTGACCAGCGCGCCGCCTTCATCGTGGACACCGTATAGAACCGGACGATGACATGGGGAAGTCCCGCTGTACCGGCCATCAGCGTGAACATGAGGGCCATGAACTGCCACTTCGTCCCGTTTGTAAAAGGAGCGAAGTATTCCGACACACCGAGCTCACGGTCGAGTTCCCCGATCTTCCCGACAAGCTCACCGTACGATATCCACGGGGCAGGGTTCCCGGTAATTTGCAGGGACATAAAGATGACCGGAATCAAGTACGCTATGATCAACACGATATACTGAGCCACCTGGGTCCACGTAATCCCCTTCATCCCCCCGAACGCAGCGTAAAAGGCAATGAGGACGACCCCGATCATCGTACCGACCTTGGCATCGATTTCGAATAGACGTCCGATGACCACACCCGATCCCGACAGCTGACCGATGGAATACGTAAAGCTGATGATGATCGTACAGATCGCGGCGATGACCCGGGCTGTGTGACTGTTATACCGGTCCCCGATGAATTCCGGCACCGTATACCGTCCATACTTCCTGAGCTGAGGGGCAAGCAGGAAGGTCAATAATAAATATCCCCCTGTCCAACCCATGATATAGGCAAGGCCGTCATAACCGAGGATCATGACAGTACCGGCCAGTCCAATGAATGATGCCGCACTCATCCAGTCTGCCCCGATCGCCATCCCGTTGAAAATCGGCGGCACCCCGCGACCGGCCACATAGAAGTCTGATGTGGCTTTCGCTTTGTTATAAACTGCTATTCCGATATATAACGCAAACGTCAACAGTATAATAGACGTCGATACGATAAACTGAGTATCCATTCATTCTTTCCCCCTAGTTCTTCTCTATTTGATTAATGATCCAGCGTTTTCCCATAGCTGATCTGCTCATTCCGGCTTTCATCCAGTCCATATTTCTTATCGATTCCGTCACTCACCTTTGCATTCACGTAAAGCAAAACAATGAAAATGACGATCGAACCTTGTGCGCCCATGAAATAATGGAACGGAAATCCGTTAATGGTAAAGGTGGAGAAGCTTTCGGCAAACAGCACGACACCAAAGGAGGAAAGGAGCCAGATGACTAAGTACAAGGCCATGTATCGATTTTTTTCTTTGAAATACTGATCGGCTTTCGCTCTATCAATCTTCTTCATGTACGTAACCCCTTTTCAAGCTCATTATTTTAAACTGAAAATAAATTTCACTGTTTCAAAAAACGGCACCGGGACAATGGCAATCTGCACAATAAAATAAATGAATAAAGACACGAAAGGTATGGTCAGAAAGAATGCCCGTTTCTTCCTCAGGGCAAGGATGATGCATCCTCCTGTGATGAGTAAAAATAGCATGAAGTAGATCAACGTTTCACCTCCTGTTTTATAAAGACTTAATTTTCTGAAATTTTATTCATGCCATCATTATCTTTACTGGAAAAAGCCTGGTCAATAAAGAAAAAACGACAATCGTACGACATAGGTTCATCATTCATTTTTCTGAGATAAGGATATTTCAAAAAATATATGCATTGAATAAGAGAATGTAAGTGGAAATGTTTTTCCAGTAAACCTTCCTCTCTGTCGAATTTCCAAGGAAATTTTTTTGGACAAGCAAAAAGGCTGACCGGTCATTCGGTCAGCCTTCATTTATATGTGTTACTCTTCGTCTTTTACGTCAGCGCTGTCTTTGCTTTCTTGTTTCGGCTTGGCCTGATCCTGTTTTTCTTCAGTTGACTTGTTTTCTTCAGCTGCGTCTTTTTCTTCAGTAGCTTTGTCCTCAGTAGCTTTGTTTTCGCTAGCTTGGTCTTCTACGGCATTTTCTTCTGCAGCTGCAGCATCCGGCTGTTCACCTGAAACTTTCTTGTCTTCAAGCTGTGCTTCTTGAAGTGTGGCAAGAGACTTATTGAAGTATTCCATTGGATTCACGGCTACATCCGCTTTACGAATTTCAAAGTGTACGTGAACGCCGGCTTCTTCATTGAATAAGCTCTTTCCTGCTTTCGCAATGGCTTGTCCTTGATCGACTACATCTCCAACAGCGACTTCAAAATCTTTCACTGATTGATAGCGAGTCACGATGCCTTTGCTGTGCTCGATTTCAATCGTGTTACCAAGTAAGGAATCTTCCTGAACCTTTGTGACTGTACCGCTCATGGCAGCCAGAACATCGAATTCTTTTCCATCTTTGGAGATGTCGACTCCTTGGTTCGGGTAGTACATGTTTCCATACACGACTAGGGCAGCTTCCTGTTCTTCAGCTGAAGCTTCAGTGTCGTAGAATTGTTTTTCGATCACTGTATCTTCAGGGCTTGAAACAGGCATTACAAAGTTTTCCAATGAACGATTGACTTCTTCTGCAGGCTGGTTGAACTCATTGTCAGTAGGAACTCCATCATAGCTGTAATCCTTGGCTTTCTCGTTTACATCATTTCCTGCCTGGTACCACAGAATCCCCGTGATAATGATTGCTGCACTTGCTAAATAGATTGCTGGGTATGCCCAACGTCTTTTCAAAAAGTTTTGAGAAGGTTGTTTCTTTTCTTCCTCTCTCATTTTCATCACCTCAGCAATCATTCTGAACAGAATTCTGAAAATATATACACATCCGGAAAAAAATTTTAATTTCTTATGTTTCGACAAAGTGGGGAGGATTATGTATGGTTGTTGAATTTTTCTCGAAAAAAATGTGGCAAACTTCGAAACTATGGAATGATGATAAGGAAATTTCGGTCCCCCGTGGTACAATACTATAAACTGAAAGGACGGGACCTATATGAAGAAGTTACTTAAATATGTACTCACGGCTGCGCCTTTCCTATATATGATTGTGATCTGGATCATGTCGAGCAATCCGGATGATGCTGTGCTGCGGTTACCTGATGATGGGGTGGACCGGTTCGTCAAGGAGTCCCTCCACTTGGTTGAGTTCGGGATTTTATATGGATGGTTTGTTCTTGCGCTCCTCGCCCACGGACGTCTGCGGTTCACATTGAACTTCACGGTTGCACTGCTAGCCATCTTTTATGGATTTGTAGATGAAATCCATCAGTCCTTCGTTCCGTACCGGTCTTCCACGATGATTGATGCCGCCAAGGATCTGATCGGGGTCACGGTTCTGTTCTGGATCGTGAACCGGACGTATTTCCGGAATCCGGATCACAGGTTGACGAAGGCGATGAAGAGGTTTGAAGCTTATGTAAAAAAGGATTGAGTACGGTCACCATGACCATACCCAATCCTTTTTCTTATCTTTGTGCCGTCACCTTCTGCAGGAGTTTGCTGGATTCTGTTATTTTGACGTCTTTATAGTAATGGGTCACAATATCTTTATAATTCTTGCCTTCCTTCGCCATCCCGTTTGCCCCATACTGACTCATCCCGACTCCATGGCCGAATCCTTTCGTGGCAATGACGATGTGGTCGTCCTTCAAGTACCAGGTGAAGTCCGACGACCTGAGGCCCAATTTATCCCTGATCTCCCGCCCGGTGAATTCCTTCCCGTTGATTTCCACTTTCGCCACCCTCTTGCCTTCGGTCCTTGATGTGATCGTTCCAACCGACCCGTCCTTAGGCAGAGTGACACCGAGCTTTTGTTTGAATTCATTAATCGGGATGATCTTTTGATCTTCAAATTTAGGGGATGCTTTATCCCATGGACTCTCCACACTCCGTAAATACGGGATATCATCTGTCCAATACGCCTCTGAGTTTTCCGTATAGCCGTTGCTTGTCGAGAAGAAGGCGGCCGTAATCGGCTTATCATCATATGTGAGCACTTTCCCCTTGGTTTCAAGGACCGCTTCTGATATCTTCTGGATTTTCCAGTCATAGTCCGAGCCCCATAGGGTGGCCAGTTCCTTTTGGTTTTTATACACCTGATGGGCTACCGTATCCGTCACATCGGCTCCCTTCGGCACAGAAGGATCATCTGACATAAGCTGATTCACCATATAGGTCCTTGCCGCAAGGGCCTGTGCCTTCAACGCTTCCTTTTCAAAATCCGCCGGCATTTCACCCGCCACCACTCCTACCACATACTGCTCAAGGGGGAGCTTCTCGATGAGATCCTGACTGGATCGATACACCGCCACCTCGACTGAGTCTGCCAATTCTTCGACGGATGGCTGATTTTTCAGCTTTTCGTCCAGGTTTGCCGTGTCCTTGTCTGATGAAAATGGGAGTACCAGCAGAGTGGGTACAATAAAGATGATGCTGATAAAGATTGAGAAGATGATCACTACGGGTTTCAACTGCTTCATGTTCGCGGCCTCCAATGAAAGATTAAATAGGAGAATGTCCTAGCACACTTCTCCACTCTCTTTCATATGTATGGTAGTGGACAAGCAATTATGATTGTGAATTGGGAGAGTTTGAGGATAGGGAATGATAGGGTGCAGGGGATGGGGTTTTTGAAATTAAACACTTCCATAGCATCGGATTCTCCACTATTCCCGCCAAGACTATACGGGAATCCAGCCGTTTTCTTTGAAAATTGAGCCGTTCCACCGTATAATCCGGCCACTTTCATGAAAAATCCGGCCGATTCCAACCAAAATCTAGCCGAAATCAACATAAATCCAGCCGAATAACTTTTTTTACCAACTAACATCACACACAACAGGCCACATGCCATTCACCAGACCCACACACATCCCCACCCCCAAAAAACACCAAACAAAAAAGGCAAGCCCTCCAAAAAGAGCTCACCTTTTTCACTATCTATTTACGCATCCTTAATCATGTCTTGCTGCTCAGAAACAGGTGTTTCTTCGACTTCCTTCACACGCTCGATATCGGCTCCTAGGCCTGCAAGCTTTTGATGGAAGTTCACATATCCACGATCTAAATGCTTAAGTTCTGTTACGCGGGTATAACCGTCTGCCACTAGACCAGCGATGGAAAGTGCTGCTGCAGCACGAAGATCCGTTGCAGCCACTTCTGCCCCTTGAAGAGGTGTTGGTCCGTTCATGATGACAGAGCGTCCTTCGATCTTGATGTCTGCTCCCATGCGACGGAATTCTTCTGCATGCATGAAACGATTTTCAAATACAGTTTCCGTGATGACGCTGGTACCGTCAGCTGCCAGAAGCAATGCCATCATTTGGGATTGCATATCTGTCGGGAAACCTGGATGAGGCATCGTCTTGATATCGACGGATTTCAGTTTCTCCGGCCCGATGACACGAAGACCTTCTTCTTCATCGATGATCGTAACGCCCATCTCTTCCATCTTCGCCACTAATGAAGATAAATGTTCAGGAATCGCACCTTTTATAAGGACATCACCTTGAGTGATCGCAGCAGCTACCATGAAGGTTCCCGCTTCGATACGGTCAGGGATGATGCTGTGCTCGACACCGTAAAGACGGTCTACACCCTCGATACGGATCGTGCCGGTTCCTGCACCTACCACGCTTCCTCCCATTTTGTTCAGGAAGTTGGCTAAGTCTACGATTTCAGGCTCTTTTGCCACGTTCTCTAAGATGGTCGTTCCTTCTGCAAGAACGGCTGCCATCATGATGTTTTCTGTTGCCCCAACGCTTGGGAAGTCAAGATACACCTTGGCACCCTTCAATCTTCCATCTACTTCAGCTTCGATGAAACCATTTCCTACCTTCACTTTGGCTCCCATTGCTTCGAAGCCCTTTAAGTGTTGGTCAATCGGTCGTGATCCAATCGCACAGCCACCAGGAAGAGCGACACGCGCTTTACCCGTACGGCCTAAGAGTGAACCCATTACAAGAACGGATGCACGCATTTTACGCACATATTCGAACGGTGCTTCTACAAACAACTCTCTTGATGCATTCACGATGACTTCACCATTGTTAAACTCTACATCTGTATTTAAATGACGTAATACTTCATTAATCGTATATACATCGGAGAGTGGTGGTACATTTTTAATGACACTTTTTCCTTCACTTGCTAATAATGTAGCAGCGATGACTGGTAAAACGGCATTCTTTGCTCCTTCAACTTGCACTGTACCGCTTAAACGCTGACCGCCGCGGACGATAATTTTTTCCAAGAGTATTCCCCTCCGCGTCCAATTTCTCTATATTAATATTCAATAATTAGGATGGGTGTGCCAATGACAAAGGTTGTCTTAGCGCCCATTCCGCTTTTCCGTAGACCTAGTTGTATATTCATATCATCATTTTTTGTTGGTATAGTCCGTGACATTTGTTCCGAGTAAGCTGAAATGGAATAAAAGTCTTCTTCTTTAAGTGATTCCAGTTCTTTTGCGTCTAATTTCGACATTAGTTCGACAGCCTGATTCGACAAAACTTTCTCAAGCTTATCATTGAATTCGCCTTTTATACAAGAGAAAATCATAGGTTTAGAAGTGAAAATGATTTCCATATTTGGGATAAATTCCGACTTGATATACTGCTTCGTCTTTTCTCCCAATGCTTTCTGATTTCCGCGCATTTCATACATAATGTACGAAACCGAATGCCCGTTTGTGGGGGTATGCTGCAGTTTAATGGTTTCTTCCCCGTGAGACGTCTGACGTTGTCCCACAACCACTACTCCTTCAGCCGATTTTACTGTTTCCCAGTCAAAATCAGAAAATGTTTCCTGCATAGTAGTACTATATTTGGCAAACCCTTTATTCGTGAAGCTTTTTTTGTTTTCTCTTGCATATAGAGACCATTCAGTTATCTGACCTTGAGAATGAACAATGGCTTGATCAAGCTTTTCAATGTCTAATAAGTGTTTGGCTACGATAGTGTTGTTCCCATTAATGACAGGAAGAAAACCTAATCCAACCAAAAAGATTAAAATAATGTAAAAATACCGACTCATTTTTCATTCCTCCCCTTACCTAAAAGTCTGTCCGAATAGGGGGAGAACATACTTGAAAATTGTCGTCATCTTTTTACAATTATTGAGGCTTTCAAGCGAGTCTTGTGAAAAGGGTTTCACTTTGAAACTTTTTCACAAAGGACGAACACAAAATTAATCTTACTCAAAACAGTGTCCCTTGAAAACATGCAGGAAGACCTATTTTTTGTCAGAATCTCTATTTATTCAAAGAAAACCGGCAAGCTCTGAGACCATAGGTAATAATCCAGTAAAAAACGGCTGACGGCTGACCCGATTGCGACCGTTAGTAGGACATACAATAGTCTCCCTTGTGCGACCCGATTCTTCTTCAGGAGCTTGTCCAGCTGAATGGCTTGCAAAGCCCAAAACGTGATCCCGAATACAAATAAATGCACAAGCATGCTGACAAGTGCCTGTTGACCAAAGCTTTCCACCACTCTTCTCACTCCCTCAAACAACCAAATTCGACACACATAGACCATTTTAGCACATTATTCAGTAATTACCTATGTATTTTTCAAAATTTTTGAAGAGGTCCGTCCCTCCACAAAACCACCCATTACAGAGGATTGTAATGGGTGGTTTTGTTTTTTTGGGGGGGTATTTCACGGGGGCACGTTGTGTTTTGTGGAGGTGATGGTGGGGATTATTTCACTTCATCTGTTCTATTTCTTTTTCTTTTTCTTTTTGCCTTTCTGGCCTTGTTCCATGCATTCGTAGTAGTATCCTTCACAGCCGCATTTTGCCTGTTTGCCCTGGCCCTTTTGTTTATCCTTGCCGCCTTTGGCATCGGGCTTGCCCATATCACCGATCATCCACTGATATTCGCCATAGTTTTTGCACTCCTGCTGCCCTTTTCCTTGCCCTTTTTTCGAACTCATTTTCCCATCCTCCTTTTGTCCTTTCCTACAGTCTACGTTCCCGGTCCCTCTTCCGTTTGGGTTGTCCCCGCCTAAATCAGTGCCTATTTTTTCATAAAGTTTTTTCTCAAAAAAAATACATAGGAACTATCAATGCTCTGTCTATGTGTGAGTGCGATAGATGGTGATGGGAACGGCTTCGCTTTCCGGCGGACGAACGGCCAAGCCTCCTCAGCTTCGCTTCCGGGGTCTTGGCACGCCCGTTTTTCCGCAGGAGTCTACGCCGTTCCCCTCACCATCTTGAAGAGATATCATGACAGAGCTTACTAGTGAAAAAACAAAATAATGTAGGATCTTACTATTACCTTCATTGCTAATGGTGAAAAGTGATGTTTTCTAGTCAGACGCGTATGGAAGTTTATTAATCCTCTATACCCAGAAAGTTGATTGAAGCGGAAGGTGCTCGACTCCTGCGGGAAATGCGGGAAAGGACGAAATGCGGAGGCGGTTTGTTCAGGTCCGACAAGCATAAGGCGAATCAAACGGAAAGGCGTTCTTTACCTTTTTGGTTGATTTGACTTATGACCTCGAGGGGCTAGCCGCCGTAGCTGGATCTTGAGACCCCGCAGGCGCAGCCGAGGAGGCTCGACTCACGCCCCGCGGAAAGCGAGCACCTGCAGCGGAAATCAACCAACCACTTCCTCATAATAGCAATAAAGCTTCCTCCTACCCTCTATCCCCCCGCCCATTTTGCCTCCAATTGCAACTAGTCCACCAAAAAGGGCGTCTGTAATAGTACGTCGTCACGGCATGACACATATACATAAAGTGAAAATGTTTATATACAACTGGAGGGAACAGGTATGAATAAAGAATTAATGTCTTCGCTAGTCGGGAAGATTGTCAAGGTGAATCGCGGCGGTCCTGAATCGCGTACCGGAAAGCTTCTATATGGAGGGGACGATCATTTTGCCCTTTTGACAGAAAAAGATGGTGTGATTTACTACAATACATCCCATGTGAAAAGCATTTCCCAGAACATTAAATCAGGTCTGCCATTTAATGTAGAGGAACTGTCCGAAGAAGGTATGGAGTTTATGAAGGAAGACACGTTTGGAGCTTTACTCACAAGCATGAAGTATCAATGGGTGAGCATTAACCGCGGTGGTCCCGAGAAGCTTGAGGGAATTCTTGAGAATTCGAATGATGAGTTCGTCACGCTTGTATTGAACGAAGAGGTTGTCCGCCTGGCTGCATTCCATGTGAAAAGCATCAGCTACGGTGTGAAAGCCAAAAAAGCAGAGAAAACGGAAGAAGAGAAGTAATTTTCTCTATAAGGAAAGGAGAATAATTGAATGAGTAATTTCAACGATTCATTAAAAGGGTTAACAGGTTATCAGATCAATATTGTTCTAAATGACGGTACAAAGCTGTCAGGTCAATTAGCGGAGGTCAGTACGGACTATCTGACCGTCTACTCCAGTCAAAACGAAACGCTGTATTACCCGATTACACAAATCCAGGCAGTTACAAAGAATTCCAAGTATGTGGAAGCGTTGCCTGTAATGGATGATCACCTGAAGGGTGAAAAAATGTCCGATGTATTGTCCCAAAGCTTACTCAGCTGGGTGACGATTAATGGATCCGGCAAAGCTTCCTACTCAGGGATCCTTTCAGCCGTGGAAGAAGATCATATCGTGTTGACCCAGGGGAAAGACCGGGTGTACCTGCAGCATGCTTCCGTTCTGAACATTTATGACGGAACAAAGAAAACGACATCGGATAATCAGGAAAGCTCATCCAGTAAAGATAGTTCCTCACAGAAACAGGATTCTTCAAAGAATCAGGAATCGTCCAACAAGAGCAGCTCAAACCAAAAATCATCCCAGCAAAGTTCCAAAAATCAATTTTCCACTAAATCCTCCTCTAAAAACACAAATAAAAAACAACAGCCTGCTTTCTATTACGATGAACTTGAAGGGGCAAAATCCTCTTCCTCCAAACAATCAACCTCCAAGTAAAGACGGCAGAATCCTGAATAAAAGTTGGTCATAACGAATGAACAGGCTTATGATATGCATGAAAAATCTCAGCATCCTCCATGATTGACAGGTTGCAGTTTGAGAAGATGCTGGGATGATTCATAAAGGATTTGAAAGGAGGAATGATCATGTTCTTGATCATCTATTTTGTACTTTTAGGAAGTATCTTTCATCTACTGTTTATTAAACCCGCTTTTTCAAAGGTGGACAAACATCCACTTCTTGAACATTTAGATGCTTCGCCTTCTTCCATTATAAAAGAGGCGAAATCACATGCCCGATAATATGTTTTGGTTGATGACAGTCATTTTCTCCCTTACCATCATCGTCATGTTATGGAGACCGTTCGGGATCAGTGAAACCATCCCCACATCCATCGGGGCAGCCATCGTCCTCCTGATAGGGATCGTTCCCTTCAGTGATGTGTTCACCATCGTCGATATCGTGAGCGGGGCGGCTCTTACGATATTATCGACGATCATGATGTCCATCGTCCTTGAAAGTATCGGCTTCTTCAGGGTCGTCGCCGTGAATATCGTCAACAGATCCAGGGGTTCGGGGCTCAGGCTGTACATCTATGTGTTGGTATTATGTTTTATGATGACCATGTTCTTCAACAATGACGGCAGCATCCTCATCACCACTCCGATCATCATCCATATGACTTCCCTATTGAAGCTCAAGAACCATCAGAAGATCCCTTACCTGCTTTCAGGTGCCCTTATTGCCACTGCAGCCAGTGCACCGATCGCCGTCAGTAATATTTCAAATCTCATCGCCCTTAAAATTGTCGGTCTCACCCTGCAGGACTACGTTCAGATGATGTTCGTGCCATCCATGGTCGCCATCCTCGTCATCGCTTATCTTCTCTACCTCTACTTCCGCAAATCAATCCCGAAAAAAATCCTGAATGTCTCAATCAATTGGAAAAAAGATGCCCAAGCCTACTCCTACTCCCACCCTCTTTCCACGAATGAGGAGAAGAAAGAAATCGATTTTACCCTGATCAAGTATTGTTTGCTGATTGTCGTTCTCACACGGGCCGCCTTTTTTGCCCTGACCCCTTTTGGCATTCCCCTTGAAATCATCGGTATGGGCGGAGCCGTCATCCTGATCTTCCTCAGATACAGCCGGACAAGGATGGGCGTCATGGATATTATCCGGAAGACGCCTTGGCATGTTCTGTTATTCGCTTTTAATATGTACGTACTGGTGTATGGAATGAAAAATGTCGGGTTAAGCGACTTCATCGTCGAGCAATTCAGGGATCATATTGTCGGACAGCCTTTCAATGCCAGCATCATAATGGGGATCTTCCTGACCGTGATCTCCAATCTGTTTAACAATCTGCCGGCGGTGATGATCGGCACCCTATCCATTACGGAAATGGGACTGGACCCCCACATTTTGCAGATTGCTTATCTGGCCAACGTGCTGGGGAGTGACATTGGTGCTTTGCTAACACCAGTCGGAACGCTCGCCACATTGATCTGGATGTTCATCTTAAAGACCCATGGAATTAAAATTTCCTGGAGCCGCTATTTGAGGGTGACCATATTCATCGTTCCCATCAGTCTATTAGTCGGATTATACAGTTTGTACCTTTGGATAGAGTGGTTATTTTAAACTAGGAAGGAGTATCAAAGCTTATGAAAAATGTTTATTCTGCCTTTACCGGTGAAGCGGTCATGATCGAACTGACCGGAAAAAAAACCATCAATGGATATTTGATCGAGGTGGGCAGCGAGGTCATGATCGTCTATAACGGAGACGATTATATCTATATCTCTACTTCTCATATTAAAAACATGTCGGTTGTATCGAAGGACTCCATCGGAATCGATGAGCCGTCTGTGAGTCCTCAGCTTGAGCAGGAAGATCAATTATCCCTGCGAAAGATCCTGACAACAGCCAAGGGGGTCTTCCTTGAAATCTACACAACGGGCAATCAACCGATACACGGCTATATTACAGGGATCATGAACAATTACTTCGCATTCTATTCCCCAGTCTATAAAACGATGTTCATTTCCCTGCAGCATTTAAAATGGCTGATTCCCTATTCCACCAATCTCTCTCCCTACCGCCTGAGTAAGGAAAATCTGCCTGTCAATCCGTCTAACTCCATCACCCTGGCCAGAAGCTTCGAGGTTCAACTTGAAAAACTCCGCGGACACCTCGTCGTATTAAACCTGGGAGTCCAGGAAGAAATGATCGGCAAGATTGAAAGAGTGTCGGATAATATCATGGAATTGATTACGGCCAAGGGAGAATCCACCTACTTGAATATGCAGCATATTCAAACCGTCCATTTGCCATAAAAAAAAGAAACCACCTGTCCAAGGGATAGGTGGTTTCTTGATGATTAGAAATTACGTTCGGAAACGTTGATTCTGTTCATGGCACGCTTCAGAGCGAGTTCGGCACGACGGAAGTCTACATCATCCTGTTGTGCCTGCATGCGGTCTTCAGCACGGCCTTTTGCTTCTTTCGCGCGTTGTACATCGATAGCTTCTGCTGTTTCAGCAGACTGTGCTAGAATTGTCACTTGTTCAGGACGTACTTCTAAGAATCCGCCACTGACAGCTACAAGCTCAGTGTTGCCACCTTTTTTCAGGCGAACCGCACCGATTTGTAGTGGAGCAACCATCGGAATGTGTCCAGGTAAGATTCCAAGCTCACCGCTTTGAGCTTTCGTGCTCACCATTTCCACTTCTGAATCGTACACTGGGCCATCGGGAGTGACAATATTGACTTTTAATGTCTTCATTTTCTTCCCTCCTGGTCCCTAATTATACCTCTACGCCCATCTCTTTAGCTGCAGCCAGTACGTCCTCGATCGGACCTACAAGACGGAATGCATCTTCTGGAATGTGGTCGTATTTACCTGCAAGAATATCAACGAAGCCTTTAACTGTGTCCTTCACTTCTACGTAAGAACCTTTTTGGCCTGTGAACTGTTCTGCAACGTGGAAGTTTTGAGATAAGAAGAACTGTACGCGGCGTGCGCGTTGTACTGTCAGCTTATCATCATCAGAAAGCTCGTCCATACCAAGGATCGCGATGATATCTTGAAGCTCTTTATAGCGCTGTAACGTTTGTTGAACGTTACGTGCAACATTGTAGTGTTCTTCTCCAACGATCTCTGGAGAAAGAGCACGGGAAGTCGATGCCAATGGATCTACCGCAGGATAGATACCCATTTCAGAAAGCTTACGCTCAAGGTTCGTTGTTGCATCAAGGTGAGCGAAAGTTGTTGCAGGAGCCGGATCCGTGTAGTCATCGGCAGGTACATAGATCGCTTGGATCGATGTTACAGAACCTACGTTTGTTGACGTGATACGCTCTTGCAGTTGACCCATTTCAGTCGCAAGTGTCGGCTGGTAACCAACGGCAGATGGCATACGGCCAAGTAGTGCCGAAACCTCTGAACCTGCTTGCGTGAAACGGAAGATGTTATCGATGAACAGAAGTACGTCTTGACCTTGCTCATCACGGAAGTATTCAGCCATTGTCAGACCCGTCAAGGCAACACGCATACGTGCACCAGGCGGTTCGTTCATTTGTCCGAATACCATCGCTGTTTTCTTGATAACGCCAGAATCGCTCATCTCATGGTAAAGGTCATTACCTTCACGCGTACGCTCTCCAACACCGGCGAATACAGAGATACCACCGTGCTCTTGAGCGATGTTATTGATAAGCTCCTGGATTAATACGGTTTTACCAACACCGGCACCACCGAATAGACCGATCTTACCACCCTTGATGTATGGAGCAAGTAAGTCTACTACTTTGATACCTGTTTCAAGAATCTCAACTTCTGTAGAAAGTTGATCGAATGTAGGTGCCTGTCTGTGAATCGGATCACGACGGATACCTGCTGCAAGAGGCTCGTCTAAATCGATTGATTCACCCAGAACGTTGAATACACGACCTAACGTTACATCCCCTACTGGTACAGAGATTGGTGCTCCTGTATCGAGTACTTCGGCTCCACGTTGTAAACCATCCGTAGATGCCATTGCGATCGTACGTACAGAATCATCACCTAGGTGAAGGGCAACCTCTAATGTAAGTTCAGCTCTATCTGCAATTTGGATCTTTAAAGAGTTGTAGATATCAGGAAGTTGGCCGCTGGCGAACTTGACATCAACAACTGGACCCATTACTTGAAGAACGTGTCCTTTGTTCATCTCTTTCCCTCCTAACTAGCTTTTGACAAAAACTTTATAAAGTATAAACGGTTCTATTAACCGTCAGAGTTCTATTCGAGTGCCGCAGCCCCGCCGACGATCTCCGTGATTTCCTGAGTGATCGCTGCTTGACGCGCACGGTTAAATTTCAGTGTAAGGTCACTGATGATTTCTTTTGCATTATCGGTTGCATTTCTCATCGCTGTCATACGGGCGGCGTGCTCACTTGCTTTACCGTCAAGGAGAGCCCCGAATATCAGGCTTTCAGCGTATTGAGGAAGCAATACCTCAAGGATTTCCTCTGCAGAAGGCTCGAATTCATATGAAGCAAGCTTTCCTGAAGGAGTCAGATCCGTTAACGGTAACACTTTTTTCTCCGTAACATCCTGTTGGATCGCACTTACATAGTGGTTGTAGAACATATACAGTTCATCGTATGCCTCGGCAGAGAACATACCCACCGCTTTGTTTGCGATATCTTTAATGTCTGCGAAATTCGGTTGATCCGGAAGACCCGTTACCGATTCAAGGACATTGAAGCCTTTTTTACGGAAGAAATCAGCACCGACACGGCCCAGAGCAATAATGGCAAATTCATCATTTGAGCTGTGACTTTCTTTAATTCGATTGCTAACAGCACGGATTACACTGCTGTTATATGCCCCCGCCAAACCACGGTCTGATGTAATGACCAGATACCCGGTTCTTTTAACGGGGCGGGAGACTAGCATCGGATTCCTCACACCTTGACTGCCCGCTGCAACGGATGTCACCACTTCTTGAATTTTATTCATGTAAGGTACGAATGACTTAGCATTCGTCTCCGCACGATTCAATTTAGAAGCCGATACCATTTCCATTGCTTTGGTGATTTGACTTGTCTTTTTGGTAGAAGTAATACGAGTTTGTATATCGCGTAACGATGCCACTGGTTCTCACCACCCTTTACATATTGTCAGACATAGAGAGCGGGCCTCTATTAGCCCTGCTCCACTATGGTCATTGCCGTCAGACGGCAACCCTTATTCAGACTTGATGAACGTCTTCTTGAATTCATTGATCGCGGTTTTCATTGCATCATCTTCAGGAAGACCTTTCGTCGTACGAATATGGTCTAACAGTTCAGTATGGTTGTGATCTAACCAGCTTAGAAGTTCAGACTCGAAACGACGGATATCTACAACTGGAATATCATCTAAATGACCTTTAATCAGTGCATAGAAGATCATGACTTGTTTTTCAACTTTAAGTGGTTTGTTAAGATCCTGCTTCAGTACTTCTACAGTACGAGCCCCACGATTCAGTTTCGCCTGAGTCGCTTTATCAAGATCCGATCCGAACTGAGCGAATGCTTCAAGCTCACGGTAAGCGGCTAAGTCAAGACGAAGCGTACCGGAAACCTTCTTCATTGCTTTGATTTGTGCAGATCCACCAACACGTGATACGGAAAGACCCGCATTGATCGCCGGACGTACACCGGAGAAGAATAGGTCAGATTGTAAGAAAATCTGTCCGTCCGTGATGGAGATAACGTTTGTCGGGATATAAGCGGAGATATCTCCTGCTTGTGTTTCAACGAATGGTAATGCCGTGATGGAACCTCCACCTTTTGCATCACTCAATTTCGCCGCACGCTCAAGTAAACGAGAGTGCAAGTAGAATACGTCACCAGGGAATGCTTCACGGCCTGGAGGACGACGTAATAATAGGGAAAGCTCACGGTAAGCAGAAGCCTGCTTGGAAAGATCATCGTACACGACAAGAACGTGCTTGCCACTGTGCATGAATTCTTCAGCCATTGTGATACCAGCATATGGTGCTAAGAATAGCATCGGAGCCGGTGAAGCAGCTGATGCCGTTACAACGATTGTGTATTCAAGGGCACCGTGCTTACGCAATGTTTCTACCGCGTTACGTACTGTTGATTCTTTTTGACCGATGGCAACGTAGATACATACCATATCCTGGTCTTTTTGGTTCAGAATCGCATCGATGGCAACAGATGTTTTACCTGTTTGACGGTCACCGATGATCAATTCACGTTGTCCACGACCGATTGGAACTAACGCATCGATCGCTTTGATACCCGTTTGAAGTGGCTCGTGTACGGATTTACGATCCATAACACCAGGTGCCCCACTTTCAATCGGACGCGTTTTCGTTGTTGCGATTGGACCCAATCCATCAACTGGTTGTCCAAGTGAGTTTACTACACGACCAACTAGTTCTTGTCCTACTGGTACTTCCATGATACGTCCAGTACGACGAACCTCATCGCCTTCACGAATGTCAGTATATGGTCCGAGAATGATGATACCAACGTTGTTTTCTTCTAAGTTCTGTGCCATACCCATGACACCGTTAGAAAATTCAACAAGCTCTCCAGCCATGACATTGTCGAGGCCATGAGCACGAGCGATACCGTCACCGATTTGGATAACTGTACCTACGTCGCTTACTTTCATCTCAGACTGATAGTTTTCAATTTGCTTTTTTATCAGCGCGCTGATTTCTTCCGCCTTGATGCTCATGAATTTCACCCCTCATTTATACGAAAGTTAACGAATTAGTTCACGCTCAAGACGAGTCAACTTACCTTGCAGGCTGCCATCATAGATGCGTGTCCCGATTTGGACCTTGATGCCGCCCAGTAAATTTTCGTCTGTCACATTGGTAATTCTTAATGATTGTTTTCCGACTTTTTTTGCAAAAGAAGATGACAATGCTGTTTGCTCATCTTCTGTCAAAGGACGTACAGAGTACACTGTCGCATCTGCAATCCCGCGTGCTTCGTTTGTCAATTCGATGAATGCCTCGGCCATCCCTGTGATTTCGCCCGTACGGTGACGGTCCGTCATCAGCATCAATGTGTTCAAGACATACGGGGAAGCCGTGGAAAAAGCTTCCTGAATCAATGACTTCTTCTTATCTAACGTAAGCTTAGGATTTTCAAAGAGAACCGTTAATTCGGTGTTCTCAAGGAAAACCGCTCTCACTGTACGCAACTCTTCTTCGATTCCTTCAAGCTGATTATGATCCTGGGCAATCTCGAAAAGAGCTAACGCATAGCGTTTTGCAACTGTAGAGTAGCTCATCGCTCTTCCCCTACCTCTTGAATATAATCGTTAATTAACTTCTGTTGATCATCAGCAGAAAGTTCTTTCTCAATAACCTTAGAAGCAATAAGTACTGATAAAGATGCAACCTGTTTCTGAAGTGCTGCCACAGCTTGTTCTTTTTGTGTTTCGATTTCGCGCTTTGCAGATTCTTTCAATCTCTCTGCCTCTTGACGAGCAGTTGCGATAATCTCTTCACGTTGTTCAGAACCTTGTTTCTTAGAGTTTTCAATCATTGTTTGAGCTTCAAGACGAGCTTCTTTCAGAAGTTTCTTTTGCTCTTCTAAAATATTGTTTGCCTCAGTGCGGCTCTTTTCGGCTGCCGTGATTTCACCGGCGATGTGGTCTTCACGTTGCTGCATGATTCCCATTAATGGACCCCAGGCGAATTTCTTAAGTAGCGCCATAAGGACAAGGAACATGATCAGCTGAAAGACGATATCCCCCGTGTTAAGGCCGCCGTGACCTGCTGCCTCACCTATAACGAATGCGTTAGTTAACATACTCGATTCACTCCCTTCAAGAATCGATTGGATCGTATTTTTTTATAAATGAACCGTTCTTGCAAAGAATCTATTCTCTAGTACATAGGAATGGCGAAGATAATCGTCAAGACGAACTTCGCCATTCAACCTGTCCGTTTTATTAGCTTCCTAGTGCGATGAAAGCGATAACTACACCGATGATTGGAAGTGCCTCAACTAATGCGATACCGATGAACATTGTTGTTTGTAAAGTACCACGTAATTCCGGTTGACGTGCAATTCCTTCTACTGTACGACCTACGATAAGACCGTTACCAATACCTGCTCCTAGTGCTGCTAAACCAACTGCAATTGCTGCTGCGATAAGACTCATTCTAAAGTTCCTCCTTTAATGTATAAGAAAAATATTTTTTACATATATGTTTGTCCACCGTAATGAACAGGTATATATTAATGGTCGTGGCTAACTTTGTGAGCCATATAAACCATTGTTAACATACAGAAAATGAACGCCTGGATCGATCCGACAAACACCGAGAATCCTTGCCAAGCAAGCATTGGTGCGATCGCTCCGATCGTTCCGCCGATACCACCGTTAACGGCAAGACCCGCAAGTAGTGCAAGCAGGATTTCACCGGCATAGATGTTACCGTAAAGTCGAAGACCCAATGTAAGAGTGTTTGCAAACTCTTCAATGATTTTTAGCGGGAATAACCACCACATAGGTTTGAAAAAGTCTTTCCCATATTCGCCAAACCCCTTCAATCTGATTCCATAGAAATGGGATAGTACCACGACCATAACCGCCAGGGTCATCGTGATGGCAGGATCGGCTGTAGGTGACTTCCACCATAATTCGCCGTCATATACGACAGAGAACGGCAGACCCAGCATATTCGACACAAAAATATACATGATAATCGTGAGACCTAAGATATGGAAACGGCCACCCGTCTTCCAGTCCATGTTGCTCTTAATGATCCCCTTGACGAAGTCCATCACCCACTCGAAAAAATTCTGCATTCCGGTCGGTTTCAGGGCTAAGCGACGTGTAGATAAGAGGGCTATAATAAACACTATGGCCGTTGCGACCGTGATCATCAAAACGTTCGCAAGGTTAAAAGTCAAACCCAGGAAATGGGCTGTAGGTGCTCCATGATTCAAAATACTTCACCTCTCTTCCCCGCTATTTATTAGTTTTGAAGCTGCTGAAAAAATAATCTATCATAATGACAATATAGGTCGTCATTAATCCAATAATAAGACTTAGGAGATGAAATGTTTCTGGAAATCGTGTGGCAATGATGACTCCAAGGGCGGCTGCGGCCATACGGGAAGTGGTTCCTAGTGATCTCACTTTTTTTCCCTCTACCACGGCGTCCCCGAACTTCGAGACCCGCTTCGTCATGCCCCAGTGCATATAAAGACTTAGAACTGTCCCTAAAATTAACCCTAAGAATACTGATTTGTGGGTGGTGAATCCCCAACCCAGGACGTAAATAGAAAGCACGTAAATTATGTATTTCCGCTGTCTATTAAACATTTGATGGAGTTCCGGCATATCTTATTATTCTCCTAAGAAGAAATGTCGTACTGTTCGAAGCATCGCATAGATCCCTGCGGCAAGACCGAGGAGTAATCCGATGATTAAAAAGAGTGGTGCTGAATCAACCTGCTGATCAATCCATCTCCCCAGGAAAATCCCGACTAAGATAGACCCGACAAGCTGTGCTAGAATGGCCGAATAAATCGCCATCGCCTTATATGGGCTTTCGTTTTTTTGACCCATTTCAACCTCTCCCATTCAAACGGAATTTGAACATGAGGCAAGCATTTCAGACATGATGTAAAACCGATTGCATAAGGGTTTCCGCATTGTGAAAACCTTATCATTTTACATCCTTTGTAAGCATACAATAGGGCTTAATCTATGTCAATGCGTTCAAGTTAAAAAGTTCACAACCTATCCACGTGTTTCCAGATTGTTCACATTTTCAACACAATTGCTAGAAAAGCGGAGCCGACTGCTCAGGCCCGACAAGCATAAGATGAATATGCCGGAAAGGCGCTTTTTGCCTTTTTGGCATATTTAGCTTATGACCTCGAGGGACTAGGAGGCGCAGCTGGACATGTCGAAAAGCATATCCGACTGCCCACCCCTCACGCACAACTTAGAAATATATTAACAAATTCATAGTTCCACTCTTCACATGCCCCTCCATTATATAGAAGATTCCCTTGCTGAGTAACCCTTGAATTTAATGTAAATACTTCCAACTGATTTCAAAATGCTAGCGTTTATAAAATTAAAGGTCCGTCCCTCAAAAATTGTAAGAGGGACGGACCTTTACACTATTTTATTCGTTTGGATCGAAGGATTTTGGACGCTCATCCAGGTGACCGAAGTGATAGCGGATCGCTTGGGTGATTCGGTAGGATGCCTGTCCGTCTCCGTATGGGTTTGTCGCTTTTGACATTTTGCCGTGTGCTTCCGAATCTGTAAGAAGTTCTTTCGCAAGCTTGTAGATGTTTTCTTCTTCATTACCGGCAAGCTTCAATGTTCCGGCTTCAATTCCTTCAGGACGCTCGGTTGTGTCACGAAGGACAAGGACCGGCACACCTAACGAAGGTGCTTCTTCCTGAACACCGCCTGAATCGGTCAGAATCAGGTGGGCACGGGAGGCAAAGTTATGGAAATCGATGACATCCAGCGGCTCGATCAGATGAATCCGCTTGTCGTTACCAAGTACTTCATCCGCCACTTTACGAACGGCCGGATTCAAGTGGACCGGATAGACAACCTGGATATCATCATGCTCTTCCACTAATCGCTTGATGGCACGGAACATATTGCGCATCGGTTGACCAAGATTTTCACGACGGTGAGCCGTTAACAGAACTAAACGATCGTCACCAAGCTTCTCCAATACTTCATGATGATACTCATCTTTTACCGTTGTTTTTAACGCATCAATCGCTGTGTTCCCGGTAATGAAGATTCCCTCTTCTTTCTTATTTTCATTCAGAAGATTCTGGGATGATTTTTCCGTTGGAGCAAAGTGAAGATCCGCCATGACACCTGTCAGCTGACGATTCATTTCCTCAGGGAACGGTGAATACTTATTCCACGTTCTAAGGCCGGCTTCGACATGGCCGACTGAGATCTGATTATAGAAAGCAGCAAGACTTGCAACGAATGTTGTTGTTGTATCACCATGTACAAGAACAACATCCGGCTTTGCTTCTTTCATGATTTTATCCAGACCTTCCAGTCCGCGCGTTGTTACATCGATAAGTGTTTGACGGTCTTTCATGATGTTCAGGTCATAATCGGGCGTGATATCAAAAATATTCAACACCTGATCCAGCATTTCACGGTGCTGAGCTGTTACTGTTACAATCGTTTCAAAGTTTTCCGGATACTTCTTTAATTCCAGAACAAGGGGAGCCATCTTGATGGCTTCAGGCCTTGTTCCAAAAATCGTCATTACCTTGATTGGATCCGTCATATTTTCGCCCTGCCTTCCTTATTTCGTTCCGTACAAACGATCTCCCGCGTCCCCAAGTCCAGGAACGATGTAGCCTTTTTCATTCAGCTTCTCATCAAGAGCAGCAATGAAGATATCAACATCAGGGTGTGCTTCCTTGATAGCCTCGACACCTTCAGGACAAGCAACCAGGCACATGAACTTGATGCTTACGGCACCGCGCTTTTTCAATGAGTTGATGGCTTCCACGGCAGATCCGCCCGTTGCAAGCATTGGATCGACAAGGATGAAGTCACGCTCTTCCACATCACTTGGAAGCTTCACGTAATATTCGATCGGTTTAAGAGTCTCAGGGTCACGGTATAACCCGACATGTCCCACTTTTGCAGCCGGAATCAATTTTAAGATTCCATCAACCATTCCAAGGCCGGCACGCAGGATAGGAACGATTCCTAATTTTTTCCCTGCAAGGGTTTTCGCTTTCGCACTGCTTACCGGCGTTTCAACGTCGATATCCTCCAGTGGCAGATCACGTGTGATTTCAAAGGCCATAAGTGTAGCAACCTCATCTACAAGCTCACGGAATTCCTTTGTTCCTGTTTCTTTATCTCGGATAAACGTTAACTTATGTTGGATCAACGGATGATCAAATACATATACTTTGCCCATACGACTCTCTCCTTTAAATTCAGTTTTATGTAAAAATGGTTCTTCCACTTCATTTACACCTCAGACTATTGTACATAAAAGACAATTTAAGAGCAACATGAGATGGGAAGTGTAATGGAATCGTTAGAATTGAGAAGATTGGTGGTGAGATTGATCTCCTCGATGAGGTTTTTGTTTATTTTGAGGGAGTGAGTGAGGACCAGGAGGCTTGGGAGAGAGGTGATTGCGTCGTTTTCACTTGTGATTGCGTCATAATATTTTTTATTGCGTCGTTTTTTCGTTCATTGCGTCATTTCATTAAGCTTTTGCGTCCTTTAACAAATTATGGAAACTCTAATTAAACCCATCAAAAAACCTCCCCACCAGGAACATCCGTCCCTAATGAAGAGGCCAACATCTATTATCTCTCAGGATACAACTCAAATTTACTTGTTAAATCCAACACACGCTTACGTGCTTCTTCCAATTTCGCTTCATCTTCATGGTTCTTAAGAGTCAACGCCATGATCGAAGCAATTTCGTCCATGTCCCCGAGTCCGAAGCCTCTGGACGTCACAGCTGCCGTTCCGATACGGACACCGCTTGTAACGAATGGGCTTTCCGGATCAAATGGGATCGTGTTTTTATTGACGGTGATTCCGATCTCATCAAGAACTTTCTCAGCGACTTTACCAGTCAATCCCAGTGAACGCGTGTCTATCAGTAACAGGTGGTTGTCAGAACCGCCGGATACAAGGTCGATTCCTTCCTTCACAAGACCTTCGCCTAAGCGCTTCGCATTGTCGATGATGTTCTGTGCATATTCTTTGAAAGAATCCTGCAGTGCTTCACCGAAAGCCACGGCTTTAGCAGAAATCACGTGCATCAGAGGTCCGCCCTGGATTCCAGGGAAAATAGACTTGTCTATCTTCTTCGCAAACTCTTCTTTACAAAGGATCATACCGCCGCGTGGTCCGCGCAATGTTTTATGTGTCGTTGTCGTCACGAAGTCTGCATAAGGAACTGGGTTCTGGTGAAGACCAGCCGCTACCAGTCCGGCGATGTGAGCCATATCCACCATCAGGTAAGCTCCCACTTCGTCAGCAATTTCACGGAACTTCGCAAAATCGATGGCTCTTGGATACGCACTTGCTCCCGCTACGATCAGCTTCGGTTTGTGTTCCAATGCTTTTTGTCTAACATCTTCATAATTGATCAGGTGCTTTTCTTCATCCACACCGTACTCTACGAAATTATATTGAATACCGCTGAAGTTGACCGCACTTCCGTGAGTCAGATGTCCCCCATGAGATAAGTTCATTCCAAGAACCGTGTCGCCCTGTTCAAGGATGGTGAAGTAGACTGCCATATTGGCTTGTGCTCCTGAGTGAGGCTGAACGTTGACGTGTTCTGCTCCAAACAGTTCTTTCGCACGGTCGCGGGCCAGATTTTCGGCTACGTCCACATGCTCACAGCCACCATAATAGCGACGACCTGGGTACCCCTCTGCATACTTATTTGTCAAAACGGAGCCTTGTGCTTCCATAACGGCTTCACTGACAAAGTTTTCAGATGCAATTAATTCGATCTTCGTTCGTTGACGCTCTAATTCATCTTGAATCGCTGCATAAATTTCCGGATCTTGCTTGGCAATCTTACTCATACATATCCCCCTTTAATTCATGGGCCCAACTTTGGCGCCTCCTTGATTCATTCAATCCCATTCTAACACGATTCACCAAAAGGCGAAATAAAAACCTATAGTCAAAACGTAACGTTCGTGTTTAGAGACCATTTCGAGGGACGGACCTCATGTGACACTGTTCACAAACACATTCCACCCCCATATCGATCCCCTTTAAGTAGCGATATGACTGTATTTGCGACTCCAGGAGAACCCGTCTGCTCCTTTTCCCTGCATGCCCCATATTCTGATTCATCGACAAGAGAATCATCTCCCCCCTTGTCCCCACTATTCGTTCGGATTTGACAACCGATTTAGGGATCAATCCAAAATAAAGGTCCGTCCCTCAAACGAGAGGAACGAACCTTCTTCCATGTTTTATTCGTATGCTGCCCTGGTTCCGCCGATGAGTTTTGGTCTGGTTTTGGCGAGGGTGACGTGGGCTTCGCCGAGGCTTTTTTGTGATACCCGGATTGGGACGGCTACGTGTTTCAGGTGCATGCCGATGAAGGTGTCCCCGATGTCGATGCCGGCGTCGGCTTTGATGTGCTCGACCATGACCGGGTCGTCGAAGGAATGATAGGCTTTCGTCGCCATGGCTCCTCCTGCTTTTCGTACAGGAACGACTGTGACTTCATCGAGTCCCCTCTTTTCTGCTATTTCCCTTTCAAGGACAAGGGCACGATTTAAATGCTCGCAGCATTGAAACGCCAGGGAAACCCCTGTAGAATCCGCCCAGCCCTTCAGCTCGTCATAAATCATTTCCGCGACTTCAATGGTTCCCGACGTGCCGATCCGCTCCCCCATCACTTCAGAGGTGGAACAGCCGACGACAAAGACTTGTCCTTTTTTCAGCGGAACCTGATTGCTGAAATCACGCAGGATTGTTTGCAGTTCATCTTTCAATTGAGCGATTTCCATGAAACCCACTCCTTATTGTTTGTCCTCGTATGCCGTGATCTTTCCGACTCTATTTGCATGGCGGCCGCCTTCGAATTCGGTGCCAAGCCACGTTTTGGCGATTTCACGTGCCAGTCCCGGACCGATGACGCGTTCCCCCATGGCCAGCATGTTGCTGTCATTATGTTCGCGGGTCGCTTTTGCACTGAAGACATCATGCACAAGGGCGCAGCGGATCCCCTTCACTTTATTGGCAGAGATGCTCATGCCGATTCCCGTACCGCAGATCAGAATCCCACGATCGAATTCACCGCTTGCCACTTTTTCCGCAACGGGAACGGCGTAGTCCGGATAGTCGACGGATGTACCGCATTCACAGCCGAAATCCTCATATTCAAGTCCCATTTCTTCCATTAATGACTTGATTTCTTCTCTAATATTCACTCCGCCGTGATCCGACGCAATCGCAATTTTCATCTTCTCCCACTCCCCATAACCTTTGATACGTTTATTTTGCCACATCCTCTTCATTATATAAAGCTTTTCAGCATGAAAAAACGGGGTGAGGTCCGTCCCTCACACCCGCTCGATTTTATAAATGAAAACGTGTAATCGTGCTTTTCAGTGCTTCTGCCTGTTCTTTCAGGTTAAGGGCAAGCTTTTCGACGTCATTCATGACGACCGCTTGTTCTTTCGTGGAAGCTGATACTTCCATGGCACCGGCTGATGTTTCTTCTGCGATGGCGGCGACTTCCTGGGATTGCTGGGAAGTGAGCTGGATGCTGTCCATCTGCTGATCGACGAGGACCGAGATATTCTGGACTGCGTCTGCCACTTCATGAATCGTTGTCGTCATGGTTTCAATCATTTCATTCGTCTGCGTTCCTTTTTGTGCTTCTGTATTGGCAGAATCCACCTGGGTCGTGATCTGCCCGACAACGTTCCCGACTTCTGTCTGGATATTCTTGATCAGTTCCGAAATGCCTTGAACCGCTTTTCCACTTTCATCGGCCAGTTTCCGGACTTCCTCTGCGACCACGGCGAACCCTTTCCCATGCTCCCCGGCACGTGCCGCTTCGATGGAAGCATTCAAGGCAAGAAGATTGGTCTGGTTCGCGATGTCCCCGACCAATTGGATGATCTGCTCCACTTTTTTCGCATTGTCTTCGAGTCTGCGCACGGCGTCCAGCGAATCTTCATTCCCTTTTGCCAGCCGATTGATGCCTTCAACGAGGGAATGGATCACTTCTTTACTTCCCTGAAGCTCCGTCACCATGTTTTTCGACATATGCTCGGATGATTTCGAATGATCCTGTACTTCCCGGGCGATCCGGATGACATCCTCCACGGATTCAGCCGTCGTTTGAATCGCCGTTGCCGAGCTTTCGGCACCTGCTGAGATTTCGCTGATCGTTTTGGAAATCGAATACGCCTGTGTAGAAGCGATTTCCGATGCCTTGGAAAGTTCAATGACATTCGTATTGGTTTTGTTAAAATTGTCATCGATGCTTGAGACCATGTCCCGCAAGTTATGCAGCATGCGGTTGAACGCCAGTGCAAGTGAACGGATTTCGTCATCGGATTTCGGTACATCCACTTCGATGGCAATGTCCCCTTCAGCGGCTTTCAGTGCAACCTGCTCCAAGCGCTGCAGCGGTTTGACGATGAATCCCGCTGCAAAAAAGGCCAGAACCGCCGACCAGAATACTCCCATGCCAAGCGTCATGATCGTAAACCACAGCTCATTCATATCAGGCGCAAAAGCAGGTTTGATCACATAAATAAAAAAGGCACTTGTGGTATACGTCACCAACGCCAGAAGCGTGATAAAGAAGACCAATTTCTTTCTAAGACCCGACTTGTAGCTCTTCACTTTCCCCATCTTTCTCTCTCCCTGTCTTTAGCCAAGCTTTTTCATTAACTCCTCGATCAATGAGTCCAATTCCCTGTATGTATGTCTATAGATGTCCACGCTTCCCCCATACGGATCCGATACATCCACGTCAGCAGGATCTTCAAGGACAAACTCCTTCAATGTAAAAACCTTGTCCGCCACATGTGGATACTGATCCACAATCGCCCGCTTATGATTCGATGTCATCGTGAAAATATAGGAAGCCCAATCCAGGTTCTCTTTTGAGAGCGAACTCGATTGATGTCTATGTATTATATCGTTCTCTTTCAGCACTTCTTTAGTCTGATATGACGCCTCATTTCCGTCCATGGCAAAAACACCGGCAGACTTCACGTCAACCCTATCTGCCCCTTTATGCTTCAAAACCGCTTCCGCCATAGGGCTCCGGCATGTATTCCCTGTACAAACAAACAAAATATTCATCACGTCATCCTCCTTACCACCTATTATAAAATATTTTCCAATCTCCCAATAGTCCATTCACAAAGAATACAAAAAGAAAGGATCGGATCAGCCTCGAACCAAGCAAAAAAAGCCCACCCCCTGAGGGACGGACCTTCACCAGCAGAATCAAATCGGCAACAGAAGCTTCACACCAAACGCAAACAGGATACTCCCCCCAAGTGCCTCGCTGTATGTTCCGAGCACCCCCTGGAATTTCCGGCCGATCAATAATCCCGCCCACGTCAACACGGTAGCCGCGATCCCGAAACAGAAAAGGGCGGCAGCTGTCCTCGCACCGAAGATCCCCAGGGTCAATCCGACGGAAAAACTGTCCAGGCTTACACTCAACGCAAAAAGAACCAATCCAAATCCAACGGGCGAGATGAGGGTCGTTTCCTCCTCCTTGAAGCTTGACGCGAACATCTGGATTCCAAGTACGATGAGCAGGACACCACCCGCGTAACCCGCAAAGGACCCGAACGTTTCCGATAAAAACTTCCCCGTCATCATCCCGAGGAGCGGCATCCACACATGAAAGACCCCGACAACCAACCCTATATATAAGACCTGCTTTAATCTCAGCTGGAACATACCCATCCCTATCCCGATCGAAAAGGCATCCATCCCAAGAGCAAATGCCATTAACATCAAGGTCATCAGTTCGCCGATAATTGTTGTCATTTTGTTTTTTCCTCCTCCGGACATGCCTACAAAACAATTTATGCACGTCCAAAGGGATTTAGAATACAAAACAAAACCCCTATGAAAGACCATAGGGGAAGACAATCATCCTTTTATTACCCGGTAACCGGCAGCTTTCTGAAGACGGTTCATGATCGCAAGCCCGACTCCTTCTTCCGGAAACATCTCGGCAAAAATAATATCCACATTACTTCTATTAAAAGCACGCAGGGTGTCGTAGAGATGCTGGGCGACTGTTGTCAGGTCATCCCGGCGTCCGGCGGAGAGGATGAGATCAGCTTGATACCAATCCATTTGTTCCTCCGTCGTCAGAACCCCGACCTTGAGCCCCTCTCCCTTTTTCTCATCCACCAATCGCTGCACATCTTCCCTCGTCCCGTCTACTAAATATACAGGCGCATCCGGGGCGTAGTGAGTGTATTTCATCCCGGGTGATTTCGGGGCACCCTTACCTTCTTTCAAGGAAGGATCCACTTCCACTTTCCCGACGACTTCTTCCAGCTGCTCTTTCGTGATACCGCCCGGTCGCAAAATGACCGGGATTTCTCCCGTACAATCCACAACTGTCGACTCGACCCCTACTCCCGTTTCGCCACCGTCCACCACTCCGGCGATCCGGCCTTCCAGGTCATCGATCACATGCTGAGCCGTTGTCGGACTCGGTTTACCCGAACGATTCGCACTCGGAGCGGCAATCGGAAGTCCCGCTGCCTCGATAATGGAGAGTGCCACGGGATGGTCCGGCATCCGGATTCCCACAGTATCGAGTCCAGCCGTCACCCTTCCGGAAAAGACGTTTTCCTTATTTTTAAAAATGATCGTCAGTGGCCCCGGCCAATACGCGTCAATGAGTTTCGCGGCATCCAACGGAATCTCTTTGACCAAACCCTCTAACTGCTCTTTATTTGATATGTGGACAATCAGTGGATTATCCGACGGCCTGCCCTTCGCTTTAAAGATTTTTTCCACCGCAGTATCCGATGTGGCATTCGCCCCCAGTCCATAAACCGTCTCTGTCGGGAACGCCACCACCTCATCCTGTTGAAGAATCTTCGCTGCATCCACAATTTGTGGATAACTTTTGTTTTTATCCACATCACTTTCCACAATCCAATGTTTCATCATCTATGCCATCCACCTTTATGTTACTAAGCTAAATCTAATCACTTTTCATCTACAAATACTGAATTTAAGAGTTTCTATTCTTTTGAAAGTATAAAAGAAACACCCCGAATTCTCAAGTATTATCCACAAACTGCGTATAACTTGTTGAAAACTGTGGATAAACCTGTGGATGGTGTGAATAATTCTGAAAAAAGAAATAGTTACCGCCTTCTCACTTTTTGTCGAATTGCAAACGAAAAAAACTGAACCATTTTTATAAGAATGGTCCAGCCCTGAATTCCCCGACAAAATCCTTGTCGAAAAATCTATAAATCCAATTTCATTGTTATACAGTTATCCACAGTGGATAACTTTTTTGCATGAATGAAGTTCTCCAGCTCATCCACAACAGGATCTGCTTCCTGTTGAAAACCCAGCAGGTCAAAGAACGCGAGGGATGCTTTCCGATTGGAAATCAAATAGAGACGCTTCAGGTCCTTTTCTTTCGCAAGCTTTAAAATCTCCTGAAAGAGAGCAAATAACTCTTCACTTTCAAATGAAGATGTGACTACAAGTGATCGAAGGAGGCCGATCTTCCCCTGCACCTCGATTCCAAGCGTCCCGATCAAGCGGTTTTCCTCATCTTCCACTACTAAAAAACAATCAATGCTATGTTTAATGCCTTCCGTGCTCAATCCTGCTTTCGTCAAGAAGGCCACGACTTCATGAATGTCCTCATTCGTTGCCTGGCGGATCACTTTCAACATCCTTTCATCCTCCCTTTTCTATCATCCTCTAATATCAATGTATGAAGGTAGAAGGAGATTAGAACAAGGAATGCTAGAAAGATAGAATTTTTGCCAAGAAAAAAGCTTCATCCACATGGGATGCAGCTTTCTTAATTGAATAACCCTTTGAATAAATCTACCACGAAGAAGCGAACTTCTACTTCTTCCTCTTCGGAATCTTCTACAAAGACCGGTTCTTCTTTTTCTACCGAAGCTTCTACCTCTTTCTCAACCGGTGCCTTTACTTCCTCTTTTTCAACCTCATCGATTACACCTGCTTCTACCGCTTCCACTTCGACTTGCTTATAGGCAATCACGTCATCTTCCGAGTCATCCTCACTCACCTGAGTTGCCTCTTCGGGATCCACTTCCGTCACTTCATTCCCGCTAGCCTCCACTTTCGTTTCAAATCCTGTGCTTCTTACGGCATTTCCAGTAGAGAAATCCAGGAAGCATAGTGGCGGATAGAGGACGCACCACCAGTTCGCGCCTTCCCCTTTACCAAGTGTGATCAACACCGCTTCGTATTCACCAGCCGGATAAAGGTACTGACCATAGAGTTTTGTAGGAAAGTCCACTTTCCCAAACTCCACTTTTACTGATTGATCCATGCCTTCTGCCGCGACGACATCTTCCGCAATCTTCTGAAGCTCCGGCAATCCTTCCTTGATGACTGTTTTCGCCTCATCCTGTGACGTCAGATTCGATACCCAATTCGTAATCTCTTTGTTGACTTCATCCCGGACAAGTCTCTTCACGTTCTGATCCCCATCCAGATCACTATTGGCGAGGATCCGCAGGCGAATCGCCTCTTCCGGAATCACCATCGTCTCCTGTGCCGCCATTTCCTGCTTCGGTATATATAAACTTAGAATCGTTCCTAATGATAGAATCAAGATATACAATAGTACTGTGTGTTTTGTTTTCATGTTCTCTCCCCCTTGGTAAACAGTGTGGTCAAAAGGGGGGAATCTTAAACTAGTAAAATAACATTTTTGTTTGCAAAAATTGGTTGGTGGGGCTTTTTGATAATAAAATCTTGTTTTTGAAAATAAACGGGGTGCTTTTGATAATAAATCCCCGGTTTTGAAAATAAGTAGGCCGGTTTTGAGAATAAACGTGATCATTAGGAGATTGGGAAGTCAAGTCCTTTATATTGTGTAAATTCCATACTTGTCTTTCTTAACTGTAAATTGAATATAGGTACTCCATTCAACATTTTTTTGCGAAACTTCCATAATTAATTTCTTC